>JBBSDS010000043.1:0-20358 GCA_038240495.1 Chthoniobacterales bacterium
CGTTGCGGCCGCGTGGAAACCCACGGGCCCAGTCGAGATCAGGCTCACCGGCGCCGTTGGCCGCGCGGTGGCAACCGCGCGGTCAACCCTTCTCCTGCCGCGACGCACTCGAAGGCAAGTCCACACATACAAGTCGAAGAACCCCGGCGCTTTCGTCCGACGCCGTCCGTGGTTGCGCGGGATCCTTCGACTTCGCTTCGCCCGCCTGACCGCCTCCGCTCCGCTCAGGATGACACGCCTTTAGGACGGTTCATTGCCGCCGCCAGCAAAACCCCGTTTTGTGAAAGCCTCAGAATGAAGTGGTTACTATTTATCCAAACAGGTCGCCTTGCGTGAGCGGCGCCGACACGGCCGGCGCGCTCTGCGCTCCCGCCTCTGCGCGAATCTCCGCGAGCAGCGATTTGAATTCGCAGGTCTCCAACTCAGGAATCAATTCGGAAAAACGCGGGCGAATCGCGAGCGCGTCGAGCGGTTGTGGCAACGGAAGATCGAGATCGAGGCGCACCATCTCGCGGTTCTGCTCGATCTGTGCGCGCGCGGCTTTCAACTTATCCCGCATGCGCTCGTTCTTGACGGCATCAGGGTTGGCGAGGATGGCATCGAGCGATCCGTGCGTGGCCAGCAGGGTCGCGGCACCTTTTGGACCAAGTCCATCGACGCCGGGAATGTTGTCCACGCTGTCACCGATCAGGCTCAAAACATCAGCGATCTGCGGCGGTTCGACGCCCCACTTTTTCCGCACGGCGTCCGCTCCGAGCAAAGCAAAGGTGTCGGACGGCGCGGCGAGATCGGCCTTGTTCGTCGAATAGACTTTCACCCGCTCGTCCACGAGTTGGAAGAGATCCTTGTCATTCGTGGCGATCACGACTTCATCACCCCGGGCGCGCGCGATGCAGGCGTAGGTCGCCATGAGGTCATCCGCCTCGGTGTCGGGCAGGCCGAGACTCGCGAAGCCGAGCATTGGCACGATGCGCTGGATGAACGTGAGCTGCGGTTTCATCAAGTCCGGCATCTCCGCCCGTTGCTGTTTGTAAGCGGGTTGCAGGGCGACGCGGCGTTGCGGCATGCCCATGTCCCACATCACTGCCCCGAGGTCGGGCGCGAGATCCTTGACCATGCGGCGCACCGTCTTGATGAAGCCGTAAATCGCATTCGTCGGTTCGCCGCGGGAGTTTGTCAGATCGCGAATCGCGAAGAACGAGCGATAGACGTAGTAGTGGCCGTCGATGAGGAGGAGCTTCATTTGGGAAGTTGATGGTTGAGAGTTGATAGTTGAAAGTCCGCCGCCCTGCCACGATTGGAGCGGTCCGCGCTGGAATTTCAAAACGATCACGCCGCGGAGTGGCCTTTTGATGGAGGCAATGTGGTGGCCTCTCAATTCTCAACTCTCAACCATCAACTTCCTTTCCTTACCGCGTGCGCACGAACGAGCGGCAGGTCACGGGCGTGCAAGTCATCGAGCAGACGCGCCGCCTCCTGCTGTCGCGTCCGACGAGTCGCCGCCGCGTCGAGCGGCAGCTCCGCTTGGAAAATTGGCGCGCAGACGTTGCTCAATCGAAGGGAGATGAGCCGGAGTGGTTTTCGCTGAATCCACGCTCCGCGGAGAAGCGCACCGAGGTGCGGATAGATTTCTGTTTCGAGATCGGTCGGTTCCGAAAGCGTCAGGGAATGTGACTGGTCGGAGAAATCCGGATAGCGGACCTTCACTGAAATCGTGCGAATCGCCTGGCCGTCGCGACGGACGCGGGCCATCAGGGCATCGGCCATGGTGCGGAGCAGCGCGAGCAGTTCCTCGCGATCATCGATATTTTCGCCGAAAGTTTCCTGCGTCCCGTAAGACTTCGCATCGCCCGGATCGCATTGCACCGGGCGCGGATCGATCCCGAGCGCGTAGGCGCGGAGCTGCGCGGCGTAGTTGCCGGCGACTTGCGTGAGAAAGGGCAAAGGAGCTTCAACGACGTCTCGGACAAAGCGCAAACCGACCGCTCGCAACTGAGCGCCAAACTTCGCACCAACGCCCGGCAACCAATGGCATTCGAGCGGCGCGAGGAACTCTCGCTCGGTGCCCGCGGGAACCTCGACGAGCGCGTTTGGTTTGCGTAGTTTCGAGGCGATCTGGGAGATGAGTTTGTTCGCGCCGATCCCGAGCGAAACGGTGATGTCCAACTCTCGCGCAATCGCTCCCTGAATGCGCTCCGCTGCCTCACGCGCCGTGGTCTTTCGACTGCCACTGAGATCGAAATAGCCCTCGTCAATCGACGCCCGCTCGATCCACGGCGTGAAGTCTTCGGCAAACGCAAACATCCGCTCCGAGTACCGCCGATATTTTGCAAAGTCGCCGCGCACGATGATCAACTCCGGACAAACGCGCCGCGCTTGTGACGACGGCATCGGCGTGTAAACACCTCGTCGCCGCGCTTCATAACTCGCGCTCGCGATGATCCCTCGCTGTTCGCCGCCAACGGCCATCGCCTTTCCTCGCAGTGCCGGATTTTCCGCCTGCTCGACGGAGGCGAAAAAAGCGTCGGCGTCGAGGTGAATGATCACGACTCGCGACCGGCGTCTTCGTCCAAACCGAGCCGCAACTGCGAGGGCGGGAGGCGGCGCGCACGTTCCCGATCACGGACCTGCCGGCGGCGCAACCACACGAACCAGGCGACGATGAAAGAGAACTCGATGGCGAGGCCAAGCATGCGCGTTTTCTCGTTCAATTTCGGAATTTCCGAATGAGCGCGACCATCACACCTTGAATGTGCAGGTCGCTCACCGGAATGAGATCGGGATAGTCCGGATTCTCCGCCTTCAAGTAGGTTTGCCCGCGCGTGCTGACCAGGCGCTTGAGCGTCGTCTCGCCATCAATCAGCGCCGCAACGATCGCCCCGCTCGACGGTTCACGGTCTTCGAGAATCACCAAATCGCCATCGTTGATCCCCGCATCGATCATCGAGTCGCCCCGCACCTTGAGCGCAAAGACCCGCTTGCCTTTCCGAACCCCGACGCTCGTCGCGTCGATCGAGATCGTGCCGGCGCTTTCCTGCTCCACCGTGCCCGGCATGCCCGCCGCGATCTGTCCGTAAATCGGCACGTCGATGATCGCCTCGCGTTCGAGATGGGAGGTCAGCGCAACCGCTCGCGCCTTGCCCGGCTGCCGCTGGATGACGCCCTTTCTTTCCAAAGCGCGAAGATGATTCATCGCCGCCGTCTGACTGGCAAAACCGAAGTGCTCCTGAATCTCGCGCGAGGATGGGACGATGCCGTCGGTCGTTTGCGCGTGCTCGATGAAGTCGAGAACTTCCTGCTGGCGATTCGTCAGGTTCATGTTCGTGCGAACACTGCATGAACGAACGTCTCGAGGCAAGGAGGATTTGCGTGGCGGCACTGGAATCAACTCTCGACGCTGCCTACCGCAGCGCCTTTTCCACGGCGGCTTGCAGCGCCACGCAGCCGGGTTCGCCGGGGAAGTAGGCGCCGCCAGGGTGGATGTGGCGGATGATGCCCTCGCGGTCGAGGAGGAAGGTGACGCTGGTCCAGCCGCGGCGCTGGTCATCGAGCCACCAACGACGGAGCGTGGTCCAGTCTTTGTCGATGCCGATGGGAAACTCAAAACCGAGCCGCCGGATCTGCGCCTCGACGTGTTCGTGGGTCAGGGGCGTGGGCGATTTGTGGTGATACATGCCGATGACGACGAGGCCGCGGTCGCGGTCTTTTTTCCAGAGGGAGTTCAGGCTGTCGGCGCTCGCGGAGCAATACGGGCATTCCGGGCCAGTCCACCAGCGAACGAGCACGACTTTGCCACGCAGCCCTGCCAGCGTGAGCGGCGGGGTTTGCAGCCATTCGCCGAACTGCCACTCGGGCGGGCGCGTGCCGAGCAACTCGCGCCCGACCTCAGCCGGGGCGGAGTAGGTCTTCCCAAGTTCCGGATGCGAATCGGCAGCGCCAGCCAAACCGCCACCGAGAAAGAGCGCGACAAAGCAGCGGAAATGCATCCACTCTTCTCCCCCAATCCGCTGGAAGTCGCAACCGCTCAGGACCGCGACCGTCTGCCGGGCGATGACACGATCAATTTCGAGAGAAGATGAACCACGGCATGTCGGCTGCTTTTACTAGCGCGAGCTTCGCGCATCTATGTCACTCGCATGCCCCATTACATCTTGTGCCCCAAATCGTCGGTCAGCGGAATTTTGCCACGCTCGCCGCAGGATTTCGTCGCGGCCGCAAAATGTGGACTCCTTCCCGTCGCAGGTCGCGCGGGCGCGTGGAGAAAACTGGCATCTGTGCTCCGCAACCGTCTCGATCGTGTGATTCGTTTGATCCCGTTTTCAGGCCATTGCCGAGCAGACGGATCTCTTGAACATCCCCAACCGAGCCGGTGATCTCGTGATCCTTCCAATCAACAATCGGATTTTGCTGGTGGACGACAATCCATCGAACCATAGTGTTTTCCGGAATATCTTACGAGAGATACAGAATAATAACCAGGTGGTTGAAGCCGTGGATTCGGCCTGCCAGGGTGGGGAAGCTTGGAAAAAAGTAACGCGATCCCTAGCCGACGGTCGGCCCTACGCACTGGCATTTGTCGAGGTCCGTATGCCGACGGGTGGGGACGGCATCGAGACGATCGAAAAGCTCTGGCAGATCGATCCCGCGCTCCAGATTGTCGCCTGCACCGACTGCCCGGATGATTGGTGGGAACAGACACGACATCGGCTGGCGATGAACGACAATCTCGTCATCCTCAAGAAGCCATTCGACAAAATCGAGCTCGCACAACTTGCGCACACGCTGACGAGAAAGTGGCACATCACCCAACAGGCGAACCTGCGCCTCGAGACGCTCGATAAAATGGTCGCAGCCCGGACGCAGGAATTGGAGGCGAGCAATGCCGAACTGCGCCGGTCCGAAGAGCGCCTGGGCAAAGCCTTCCGCGCCAGTCCGATTCCCTTTGTCATCCAGACCTTCCGCGAAAACCGCTTCGTGGATGCGAACGACGCGTTTCTTCAAATGACTGGTTTCCAAAGGGAAGAACTGATCGGTCGCACTCCTCTCCAACTCCGCATGTGCCTCGACTACGACATGCGCCTGCTCCCCGCGCTGCCCGAAAACAAGGCTGTGCGGCACCTCGAGGCCCAAGTCAGCACGAAGGCCGGTGAATTGCGCAGCGCTCTCGTCTCGCTGGAGCGAATCGATCTTTCCGGCGAACCTCATGTGCTCCTCATGGTGCTGGATATTTCCGAGCGCCTGCATCTGGAAGCGCAGTTGCACCAGACGCAAAAGATGGAGGCGATCGGTCAGTTGGCCGCGGGGGTGGCGCACGATTTCAATAATCTGCTCACGATCATCCAGGGCCACGCGAGTCTGCAACTCAGCCTTCCCGGCCATAGCGAGAACACCACGGAATCGCTCCAGCAGATCGGCTTTGCCGCCGCGCGCGCGGGCGACCTCACGCGCCAGCTTCTCGCCTTCAGCCGCCGCCAGGTCATGCGCCCGCGGGTCATCCCTTTGAATGCGCTCGTCCTCGAACAGATCGCCATGTTGCGCCGACTGGTCGGCGAGCGCATCGAGTTGGTCTGCGATCTGGCCGACGATGTCCAGCCCGTCTGGGCCGATCCCACGGGGCTCGAACAGGTGCTGACAAATCTCACCCTCAACGCCCGCGACGCCATGCCAAAGGGCGGTCGAATGACGATTGCCACTGCGGCGGCCCGCATCACGCTGGAAGACCGCGAGAGGAACCCCGAGGCCGTCCCCGGCGATTACGCTCAATTCAGCGTCACGGATACCGGCACAGGCATCGATCCGGAGACGCGCGCACGGATCTTTGAGCCATTCTTTACCACGAAGGAGACGAACAAAGGCACGGGCATGGGCCTGGCCACGGTCTATGGCATCACCAAGCAGCACGACGGCTGGATCGATGTATCCACAGAAGTCGGTCGGGGTTCGCAGTTCCGCATCCTGCTTCCCGTCACCGATCGTCCCGCCGAGCCGGTCGAAACCGTCGCCGTCCCATTCAAATTGACCGCCGCCAGTCACACGATCCTTATCGTCGAGGACGATGAAGCGGTGCGCGGCCTTGTGCGCGAAGTGCTCGTTCACACCGGCTATCGCGTGCTCGAAGCGGAAACGGGGGACGCCGCCCTGGAAGTGTGGGAGCAGCACGCTGATGAAATCGACCTGCTCCTGACCGACATGGTCATGCCCGGCAGCGTCAACGGCCTGGAACTCGCGCGGCAACTTCTCGCCCGGCGGCCCAGCCTGAAAGTCATTTATACGAGCGGTTACAGCTCCGAACTTTTCTCCAGCAACGTGAAGCTGCAAGACGGCCGCAACTACCTGCCCAAGCCCTATCTCTCCGCCAAGCTCACCGCCATCCTCCATCGCGCGCTGCATTGCTCGGAAGAACCTGCGCCGGGGCATTAAAAGAAGCCCGCCCCGAATCTCCTTGGCGGCCGGATGGACTAGCCAAGCCGCTGCATAAATTCGTCGAAGCTGCCCGCCTCCCGGATCGCGCCGTTCAACGCGTCCAACCCGGCATCGTGCGCCGGATGCGCCAGTTCCACGGTGCGCCTCGCTCCACCATTCACAAAAGCGATCTCATCCCACTGGATCGTCTCGATCTCGCGATTGAAGCGCGCCACTGCCCGTCCTCGGAAAAAGGCGCGTGTTGTCGCCGGGGGTTGAAAAATGGCGTGTTTGATTTCCTTTTCGGAAACGATCCGCCGCATCTGTCCTTCGCGTTTCAGCTCGTAGTAGAGCCCATGCTCCAGGGAAACGTTGTGGTATTCGAGGTCGATCGATTGCAGCCAGGGATCGTCCCATTCGAGCTTCTCGCTTTCTTGGAAAGTGGTGAGCAGAAACTTTTTGGCCACCCAGTCCACGCGGTCTCGGCAGCGCCAGTAATCGGCTGCCAGATCGTCGAGCGCCAGTTCCCACTCGCGGAGCAGCCAGCCCGTCTCTTCGTCCGCCGCGCAATGCTCCCGCGCCGCGGCGAGATAAAGACGCTGCACGTCAATCGCCGAGATCTTCCGCCCGTCTGTCAGTTCCACGACCCAAGTCTGCGACTGGTCGCGGCTGATTTGTTTTGTCGCTTCGATCGGATTCGCCAATTCGAGCTGCGGCGCGCGACCTTGTTCGATGAGATCGAGGACGAGCGCCGTGGTTCCGACCTTCATCGCCGTCGCCCACTGGGACATGTTCGCGTCGCCGATGATCACATGAAAGCGACGGTAACGCTCGGCGTCGGCATGCGGCTCGTCGCGCGTATTCACAAGCGGACGGCGGTTCATCGTATCGATCGAGCAGAGGACGCTGAAAAAATCGGACCGTTGGGCAATTTGATAAATGCCCGGCTGCCCCGCGGAGTCCTCCCCTTCCACGCCCATCTTCCCCGCTCCGGCAAAAATCTGGCGGGTCACGAGAAAGGGCACGACATCCCGCACGAGCCGCTCCCAAGGCACATCGCGGCGCATGAGATAGTTGTCGTGACAGCCGTAACTGTGACCGACAAAGTCCGTGTTGTTCTTGTACAGGCGGGCTTCGCAGCCGGCCGGCAGGTGCGTATTCCGGCGCTTCGCACACTCCGCGAGGATGCGCTCCCCGGCTTTGTCCTGCGCTACGATTTCCAGCAGTGTCGTGCATTCCGGCGTCGAATACTCGGGATGGGCGTGGTCGTTGTAAAAGCGCGCGCCATTGCTCAGCACGAGATCGCTCTTGATCTCCGCAAAGCTCAGCGCCCGGTTCTTATCGAGCTCGAAGTAAGCCGCCTCATCCGTGTCCTGGAGCAATTCCTCCGCCCGAAACCCACGCGCATCCTGATGCGGATCTTCCAGGTTGTAGTCCCACTTCATCGAGGCGCCGTGCTCGGTGTAACTGCGCACGATTTCGATCGATTCGCGGACCACATCCAAACCGTCCATGCCATCGACGGTGACCCCATATTCCGTTTCGATGCCGAAGACGCGTTTCATGCGCGGCAATGTTCGGCAGGGCGGGCGCACTGGCAAGTCCCGGCGCGATTTTCGCCCCTACCAAGGGACGGTCGAAGCTCGCGAAAAATTCCTCGCCGTGTCGTTGACAACCACACGGCCAACGGCTACCAACTCCGTCCCGCTTCCACCAAGCCAACCCACTTTCCTATGTCCACGACTGAAGTCATCCTTACCGAAAAGATCGCGAACCTCGGCGCCGAAGCCGACGTTGTGCGGGTCAAACGCGGCTACGCCCGCAATTTTCTCGTGCCACGCGTCAAGGCACTTGAAGTCACCCCGGCGACGCTGAAGCGGCTCAATTTGCTCAAGGCCAAACGCGCCGAACGCGAGGCGAAGGAACTCAACGAATCCGAGGATCTCGCACGGAAAATCAACAAGCTCAAGATCTCGATTGAGATCGAAACCGGCGCGACCGGGAAGGCATTTGGTTCGATCACGGCTGCCGATCTCGCGGAGCGGCTGAAAAAGGAACTGGGCGGCAGCATCGAGATCGACCGCCATAAGATTCATCTGGAAAAGCCGATCAAGGAAACCGGTGAGCATGAGGTGCAGATCAAGCTTCACGCGGATGTCGTGGCGAAGCTGACTGTGAACGTCAAAGCCAAGGGCAGCGAGGACGCGAAGGCCGATGCCGAGGAAAAGCCCGCGGAGGAAAAGGGCTTCAAGGCCCGACCGAAGGCCAAGCACAACAAGTAGCCGAAAATGGCAATCGAGGCTTCCAGCAAGACTGCGAAGCCCGCAAGAAAAGGCGGGGAGAACGCCGGCAATGACCTGCACCAGAAGGTCAGTTATTTGCCAGATATTCACAGGTTACTCCCACAGTCTCCCGATGCTGAGCAGGGCGTGCTCTCGTCCCTACTTCTGGCCCCTCGGGAGGTCGGCGGGCTGTGCGCGGAGAAGCAGATCAAACCGGAACACTTTCACCTTCCGGCACATGCGCAAATTTACGCAACTTTGCTGGAACTCTGGGACGCAAATAAACCGATTGATTTTATTACGCTGACGCAGGTCCTGCGGGACCGGAATCAACTCGACCAAGTCGGCGGCGCGGCCTTCATCACGCAGTTATTCACATTCCTGCCGACCGCGGCCAACGCGGCCTATTACCTCGATATTCTCTCGGAGAAATTTACCCTCCGCGAAATCATCAAAGTCTGCACGGAATACGCTGCGCGCAGCTACGACGAGCAGGACGACGTGCCGAACCTCCTCAACGATGTCGAGCAGAAGGTCTTCGCGATCGCGCAGGATCGTTTCAAGGAAAAGGCGGTCAGCATGACGCAGTTGGTCATGGCCGCGATCACTTCCATCGAGGAAATGTATGATCGGCGCGGGGCGATCACGGGACTGGCCACCGGCTTCAGCGAATTGGATAAAATGACCGACGGACTGCACGGCGCGGAAATGATCGTCATCGCCGCGCGCCCCTCCATGGGCAAGACGGCGCTGGCCATGAACATCGCCGAGCACGTCGCGGTGCAACTCGGCAAGCCCGTCGCTGTTTTCAGCCTCGAAATGAGCTCACAGCAGCTCGTCCAGCGCACGCTCTGCTCGATGGCCCGCGTGAACCTCGGACAAGTCCGCAACGGCTTTCTCAGCGAGCGTGACTTTCCCGCGCTGCAAACCGCCGCCTCGCGTCTGGCCGAGGCAAAAATCTTCATCGATGACACTTCGGGCCTGAGCATTCTCGAACTCCGCGCCAAAGCCCGCCGGCTCAAGTCCAAGGAAGGCATCGAAGCGATCTTCATCGACTATCTCCAGCTCCTCCGCTCGACCTCGCGCCGCGCGCAGGACAACCGTCAGCTCGAAATCGCGGAAATCTCCTCGGGCCTCAAAGCCATCGCCAAGGAACTGAACATCCCGGTCGTCGTCCTCGCCCAGCTCAACCGCAACCCCGAAGGCCGCACCGGCGATGCCAAGGGCCGCCCGCGCCTCAGCGATTTGCGCGAATCCGGTTCCATCGAACAAGACGCCGACCTCGTCGCGTTGCTTGTGCGCGAGGAGTATTATGCCGACACGGACGAAGACAAAAAGGAAGCCGAAGGCAAAGCGACGCTGATCATCGCCAAGCAGCGCAACGGCCCGGTCGGCGACGTGCCGCTGACCTTCCTCAAGGAATTCACACGCTTCGAGACCCGCGCGCGCAGCGACGAAGGCGACGGGTAATCAAGCGACTCCCGTTTGAAACTTTCATCCGGGCGGGAGGCGGTAAAGCCGGATGCCCGGATGCAGGTAGAGCACCGTGCCGCGCTCTTTTTCAAAGACCAACTCGCCGTCCCGCAGAATATCTTCGTAAAAGGCTTTGCGGCGCGCGAAGTCTTTGGCCTCGCCCTCTTTCGGGCGCAGTCCGCGGAGGAAAAACCGTCCGTAATCACTCTCCGAAATGGCGACATGGGTCACACCTCGCGCTCGCAATGCTTCGATGGAACCAAGATCGGCCGCAAATTTCGCGGCGAGGATTTTTTGCGGCAGCCGGCCAAAGCGTTCGCTGTCTCGAGCGTTGTCTGGATCGGGCAATTGAATGCGGCTGTCCTTCGCGATCATCGCCGATGCCGGAAGCTGCGTCTTGAGCCAATCGACCAACTCGGCGTTGTCGTCATGTTGAAATGCCGTCTCGTAGCGCGCCCAACTGGGAACCTGCGCGGCAACCAGTGCGACGATCGCCACCGCCGTTGCCCAACGCGCCGGCACCCACCGACTCAGCAGCCTCCCCGCGTCCAACGCGCCGAATGAAGCCAGCAGCACGAGCATCGCCGTGGCCGGCAGGAAGTAGCGATCATTCGATTTTGGTGAAAAAGACAACGCAACGGCGAACGCGAATGGAAACCCGATGAGCACCCATTCGACGAGGGTGATGCTGCGACGCTGCCGCCAGCGGGCCGCGAGAAAAACAAGCAGCAACACCCACATCACCGGCGTAGAGTTATCCCGGAAGACGTTCCAATAAAGCGCATGCGGAATACTGCGCGTCGTCCCGCGCTGGCCATGGACCACGAATTCCATCTCCCGATCCAGGCTGTGCTGGAATGCACTCGGATGGAGCACCAGTGGGAGATTGATCACCAACAGCGCGGCCAGCAACGCACTGCCAAATCCAATCAAATGCATCCGGCGTTCACTCCCGGGAGTCAGCCACAAAACCGGCACCACCACGGCCATCACCGAAATCCCAATGTATTTCCCGGAAACCGCGCAGCCCGTCGCCACGCCGAGACAGATGGCCCGCCAGATGTCGGGCTTCTGCGCATAAAAAAAAAGCATCAGAAACGTCAGCGCCACGCCGAAAAGGAGCGCGCTGTCTTCCTTCAAATAATGCGCCAGCTCGAAAAGCTGATGATGCAATAACAGCGTCAGGCCAGTGCCCATCGCCGCCGCCCAGCCGCGCCAGACAAAGGCCAGTATCGAGAGGGCCGCAATCGCCGCCGCCGTAAACACCGCGGAGACCCACCGTCCCGCTTCCACGATGTTTTGTTCGCGCGGCGCCACACCGAACATATCGACCACGGCTTTTGTCGCCGTGAGGAGCAGCATCGGGTGGTGGTAGTTCCAGTTTCCCGTCATGACCTGCGTCACTTTCGCACCCTCGTCCGGATGGTAATAATACGGGAACCAGTTGTGGCGCGTATTCAGCACCAGAGCCAGGGTGAAGAGCACCGCGCACCATAGGCCAAGCCAGAGCAGCGGCGGCGCACCGGCGTCCCTCGCGGGAGCGTGGCTCCTCATGGGTAGGAAAAAACCGGCCAGTACGGGGAACGCTGGAACATCGCGAGTTTCTACCGGAGGCTGAGGCGGCTTGTCACGCGCGGCCCTTCACGAGCGTGAAGATACCGTAGCGCATCGCACCAATCCGAAAGGCGATCCAAAGCCGGATGATCGTCAGCGCAAAGATGCGGTTGTGCGCGTGCTGATTCACGAGGAAGCGCGCGTAGGCGGGCCGGCGCGCGAGATTCACGGCAAACCGCCTGACGATCATCGGCCACGTCCGTGAAATCTCGCGCGTCACATCCTGGTAGCGCTCGACGGAAAATCCCGCCGCTTCCGCCAGCTCACAGTAATCGCTTCGCGTGCCCATGTGCGGCATGCGGCCCTCGCGGCAGATTGGTTCGAGCAGCCAGCGCTGCTGCCGGTCCGTCGGTGCATCCCGGGAAAGCCACGCGCAAATCACAAGCCGCCCGCCCGGACGCAAGACGCGGCGCGCCGCGGCAAAAAAGGCCGCTTTATCCGGCATGTGCTCGGAGCTCTCGATGGCGAGCGCCGCATCGAATGATGCGTCCGGCAGATCGTTCGCGAGCCAATCGCCGAGGACGAACGCCGGGTTTGCCCGTCCAGCATTGCGCTCGCAAGCCACGGCGTGCTGCGCTGGAGAAATCGTGATCGCGGTCACGGTCGCGCCCCATTCATCAGCCAGCATCCGCGCCGTCGCCCCATAGCCGCAGCCGATGTCGCAAACACTGCTCCCCCGCTCCACCGCCGCTTCCTGCGCGACGAGTTCGACCATTTGCCGAACCGCTTCCTCCTGCGTCTCGTCGCCGCGACGCCACAATCCGTGATGCACATGCTCGCCCCAAATCTCGCGATAAAAACGGTCGAGCTCGTCGTAATGCCGCGCCACATCCGCGCCGCAAATTTGCTGCCGAGAAGAGATCACCTTAAGCCCCGCTCCGCCCGCCCGGCAGCTCCGCGCTCATTTCCGATTCGTCTTGATGACGATCTCGACGCGCCGATTGGGCTGCTGCTCTTCCACGCTCTTGTCACCCGGAACGATCAGCTTGGTGCTCCCAAATCCCACCGTCTGAATGCGGTCGGGCGCGATCCCCATGTTCTCGACGAGCCATTGTTTCACCGACTCTGCGCGGCGCTCGCTGAGTCCCAGATTGTACTCTGGTGTGCCCGTGGAATCGGTGTGTCCTTCGATGCTGAAGCTCGCTTTGGGATTGCGTTTGATCAGCTCGCCGAGCTTGCGCAGTTGCTCCTTCGCCTCGTCGCGAAGGTCCGCGATGTTGTATTCAAAAAGTGCGCCGCCCGACATCCCGATCGGTTTGTCACCCACCTTCAACGGTCCGGTCCGCTCCAGCGCTTCATCGAGCGAGAGTCGTCCCGGAATGCCTGCGGCATCACTGAGTCCGCCTTCTCCAAACTTGCTCGATGCGGGAATCTTGATCGTCGGCTGCCGCGGCGAACTCGGACCCTTGTCGATCAACGAACCAGCCATTGAGTTGAGGGTTTTTTCCATTGAGCCGCGGCTTTGCGCCTCCGCCTTGGCGAGCGCATCCCAGCCCGCCATATCGACCCGCGGCTTTTCGCTGACGATCGGTTTCGCCACCTCCGGCAACTGTGTCGATATGCGGACTTCCTGGACCTGCGGTGTGTCCACCGGCAGCGCGATCTTTGCGATGTTCGGGACCTTGTCGGGGAGGATGAGTCGCGTGTCTTCGTCCTGAATCTTCGGGATATTGACCCGCGTCATCACCCGCATCGGCGGCGCAAGGCGCTCCCCACCCATGTTTCCGAAATTTTCCAGCCGCTTGAAATGGAAGAAAACGAAGAGGCCCGCGTGCAGGATCAGCGAAATAATCAGCGCGCGGAAAATCCACCTCCGCATCGCCGGAAGCTCCGCGGCATTGGATTGATAAGTTTCGTAGCGAGGCATGATAAAACGTCGAAAAGATACACGGATGACGTGCCGGCGCGATGGATTATTAGACCACGACTTTCAGCTTGAGACTTCACGGCGCCACGCGCAGTTTCGCCCTCCCTTTTTATGAGCCAGACCAAAGAACCTCCACTCATGGAAAAAATCGTGTCGCTGTGTAAGCGGCGCGGTTTCATTTTCCAAAGCTCGGAAATCTACGGCGGCATCAATGGCTTTTGGGACTACGGCCCGCTTGGAGTTGAGCTGCGGCGGAATATCCGCAATTGCTGGTGGAAGGAGATGGTGCAGAACCGCGAGGATGTTGTCGGTCTCGAATCGTCCATCATCATGCACCCGAAAGTCTGGGAGGCATCGGGACATGTGGGCGGCTTCACCGATCCGATGGTGGATTGCAAAGTTTCCAAGCAGCGTTTCCGCGCCGATCAGCTTTTCTTCGCGCCAATCGTCGTCGATGGAAATACGGTCGGCTACGTCAGCGCGCTGGAGAGCGAACAAGTCGCTGCGGAACTTCAGGAGAAGGCCGACTCGTTCAAGCGCAAAAAGGGAATTCAGGGGAAACTCGAACCGGTGCAGCCGCGCGATTTCACCGAAGCGGCGCCGGAGGAAATTGCGCTGATCCCTTCGCCCGCGACCGGCGAACCCGGCAGCCTCACGCCGCCGCGCGGTTTCAACATGATGCTCGAAACAAACGTCGGCGCGTTGCGCGACGCATCGTCCGTCGCGTATCTGCGACCGGAAACGGCGCAAGGCATGTTCGTCGATTTCAAAGCAATCCTCGACACGGGCCGCGTAAAAATTCCGTTCGGCATCGCCCAAATCGGCAAGTCGTTTCGCAACGAAATCACGCCGCGCAATTTCATTTTCCGCAGCCGCGAGTTTGAGCAGATGGAAATGGAATTCTTCATCAGCGACGAAGATGACTGGGCGAAATGGCACCGCTATTGGATCGACTGGTGCCGTAACTGGCTTCTCTCGGTCGGCATTCCGACGGCGATGCTTTCGGAATACAATCATCCGCGGGAAAAGCTTTCGCATTATTCGAAAGGCACGACGGATATCATGTTCAACTACCCGTTCGGCGTGCAGGAACTCTGGGGTATCGCCGCGCGCGGCAACTTCGACCTCTCGCAACACGCGCAATTCAGCGGCACGCCCCTGGAGTATTTCGACGCCGCGGCAAAGCGGCGCTATGTGCCGCACGTCATCGAGCCGGCGGTCGGAGTTGATCGCATCTTGCTGGCGATACTTTGCAGCGCCTACGACGAGCGGGAGATTACCGACGACAAAGGCAACAAGGAAGTGCGCCTTGTCATGCGCTTTCATCCGCGCATCGCGCCGATCAAAGCCGCCGTGTTTCCGCTGCTGAAAAACAAGCCGGAGCTCGTCGAGAAAGCGGGTGAGGTTTACGCCCTGCTGAAAAAACATCTCGCTGCCGACTACGACGCGAGCGGCAGCATCGGCAAGCGTTACGCGCGGCACGACGAAGCCGGCACCCCATTTTGCATCACGATCGACTTTGAGACGCTGGGCGAAAAAGGTGACGAGTTGAAAGACACCGTGACCCTGCGCCATCGCGACGACGGACGACAGGAGCGCGTGAAGATCAGCGAGTTACTAAGTTTGCTTCTGCCCCAAATCCAGTGAGCGTCAGGCGTCACGCGAAGCGACTGGCCGAGCCGCCCGTCGCCGCGGAAGGAGTGACGCGTTAGCTTTCCAGCGCTGCGGACACGGCGCGCAGGCAGCGTTTTTCGAGGATGAGCGAAGGGTGCAGCATCGCCCAGATGCGGACGTTGCGCGCTTGTGGAAGCTCGCTGCTTTGTGCGGGCACAACGACGAGATCGAACGGCGTGTAGAACGAGGTGAACTTGACGCGGCGCAAGTCATCCTGGTCGCGCTCAAGATCGCGCAGGAAATCGCTCCCGCGGCGCATTTGATGGCCACCCGTGCGGTTGTTCAGACCGGCCATGACGGTCCCCCGGTGCGGCGCGGCGAGGCTGATGAAGTGATCGACGCGGCGTGCCCGATCAAGACGCTGGACATAATAGCGGCTGATCAAACCACCCATGCTGAAGCCAACGAGATCGAATTTCCCATGCGGCACTTTTTCGTGAATGAAAGTATCGAGCTGACCGGCGAGAACCTCGAGGCCGCAACGACCATCAGCGGGATCAAGGTCGAGACTGAAGACGGGGCGGCCCTCACGCTCCAGATGACGCGCGAGCCGGGTCATATCTCCCGAGCACGAGTAGATGCCGTGGACGAGGACGACTGGGCGACCGGATTCGACGGGCACGGCTTTCGTCCCAGACCCAGCGTCATCGAGACTGGCGAGCGCGGCACTGAGCAATGAAACGAGTTTCATGGCGCGGAAGTTAGCGCACGATTCCGGTAATGGCGAACCTCGAAGTCCGCGGTGCGAAGCGGCACGTCCGCGAAGTCGAAGCGATCTTCAAATTCCGGGAAAACGGCGTCTCCTTCCACCTCGCGCTGGACGACGCTGAGATACAAGTCGGTGCAGTGATCGAGAAGCTGGGCGTAGAGCTGCGCGCCGCCGATGAGGAAGAGCCCGCGGCTCGGACCGATGGCAGCATGAGCCGCCGCGAGACGACGCGGATCGCGCACGAGCCAGACGTCGCGCTCGGTGAAACGGTCAAAGCCAAGTTGATACGGACGACCGAGTCGGGCGCGCCAATGGCCGACTCGCGCGGCACCGAATGCGGCGCGGAATTTCTCGTCGCGGGCAAGCTTTGTCGGCGTGCGGCTGACGACGATATTCGTGCGATTGGGCAACGGGCGACCAAGGCTCTCAAAGGTTTTGCGGCCCATGAGGACAAAATGGCCGGTGGTCAGTTGCTTAAACCATTTGAAGTCCTCGGGCAGGTGCCACGGGATCTTGTTGTCGCGACCGATGACGCGGTTCAGCGACATGGCGGCGATGGCTTTCAAACGGCAATCGGCGCCTTGATCGCCGGATGCGAGTCATAACCCGAGAGCGTGAAGTCTTCGTAACGGAAGCCGTGGATGTCGCGGATTTCCGGATTCAGCGTCATCGTGGGCAGCGGTCGAAAATCGCGCGTGAGTTGCTCGCGTGCCTGGTCGAGGTGGTTCGAGTAAAGGTGCAGGTCGCCAAAGGTGTGGACGAAATCGCCGGGCGCGAGATTGCAGACTTGCGCGACCATCATCGTGAGCAGCGCGTAGCTCGCGATATTGAAGGGCACACCGAGGAAGAGGTCCGCGCTGCGCTGGTAGAGCTGGCAGCTCAAACGGCCATCGAGGACGAAGAACTGGAACAGCGCATGGCAAGGCGGCAGCGCCATCTGCGGGATTTCACCGACATTCCACGCGCTCACGATGTGCCGTCGCGAGTCGGGAGTCTTTTTGATCTGCGCAATGACTTCGTCGATCTGATTGATGGAGCGTCCATCCGACGTCCGCCAGTCGCACCATTGCGCGCCATAGACGCGACCGAGATTGCCTTCTGCGTCCGCCCATTCGTCCCAAATCGTCACGCCATTCTGCCGGAGGTAGCGGACATTGGTGTCACCCGCGAGGAACCAAAGCAGCTCGTGGATGATCGACTTGAGATGCAGTTTTTTCGTCGTGAGAAGTGGAAATCCTCGCGCGAGATCGAACCGCGCCTGCGCGCCGAAAACGGAATAGGTTCCGGTCCCTGTGCGGTCGGCTTTGAACCGGCCTTGATCAAGAACGAGCCGGAGAAGATCGTGGTATTCGCGCATTGCTGGCGAATGCTGCAAAGCCCGCGGCAGCGTGTCGAATGTTTTGGCATCTGCGCCGGAAATCGTGACGCATTAACACAAACATCCACCCATGCTGCGCTTCACGTTTCGCCTCGTTTTTCTCGCCACCGTCTTCTTCAGTTTTATCTCCACGGCGCCGGCCGCGTCTGCTCCCGCAATCGACTGGCAGCCGTGGTCGGATGATGTATTCGCCAAGGCGAAAGCGGAGAATCGCTTTGTGCTCCTCGACCTCGGCGCCGTCTGGTGCCACTGGTGCCATGTCATGGAGGAGATCACGTATCGCGATCCGGCGGTGATCGCGCTGCTGCGCTCTCGCTACATCGCCGTGCATGTCGATCAGGACGGGCGCCCGGACCTCGCGAACCGCTACGAAGATTACGGCTGGCCGGCGACGATCGTCTTCAATGCCGACCGCGGCGAGATCGTGAAGCGCCGCGGTTACATGCCGCCGAAAGAAATGGCGTCGCTGCTGCAAGCGATCATCGACGATCCGACGCCCGGCCCTTCCGTTGAGCCGGAGAAACCGATCACCCTCGCTGCGGATGCCGCACTCGGAGCCGACCAGCGCGCGCAACTGCGCGAGAAATTTCTCGCCGCCTACGACTCCGAACGCGGTGGTTGGGGCGACGTGCACAAGTATCTCAATTGGGACGCGCTCGAATACTGTCTGGCAGAGGGTGCGCACGGCGATGCGCGTCTGGAAAAGATGGCGCGGCAGACGCTGACTGCGGGGCTGAAGCTGATCGATCCTGCTTGGGGCGGCGTCTATCAGTACTCGACCGACGGCGATTGGGATCACCCGCATTTCGAAAAGATCATGCCTTTCCAGACGGAGAATCTGCGCATCTTCGCACTCGCTCACGGCCGCTGGGGCGAAGGCCCGTGGCTGAAGACGGCGCAAAAAATTCGCGCCTACTTGAAGACTTTTCTGACCAGCCCAGACGGCGCATTTTTCACGAGTCAGGATGCCGACATCGTTCAAGGCGAACATTCCGGCGAATACTTCGCGCTCGGCGATGCAGCACGGCGGGCACACGGTATTCCACGGATCGATCGACACATTTACGCGCGCGAAAACGGACTTGCGATCACGGGCCTCGCGACGCTCTACGCCGCAAGCGGAGACGCCTCGTGTCTCGACGACGCTCGTGGTGCAACCGATTGGGTGATGGCGCATCGGGCGCTACCGGGTGGTGGTTTTCGGCACGACGAAAAAGACGTGGCCGGTCCGTATCTCGCCGACAGTCTCGCGATGGCGCGTGCGTTTCTCCAACTCTACGCCGTGACCGCGGATCGCGCCTGGCTCCGGCGCGCGGACGAAACCACAGCGTTCATCGACACCACGTTCCGCAGCACCAATGGCTTCGCATCCTCAGACACAGGCACCTTTGCGCCGAAACCGCAGGTGGACGAAAACCTTGTCCTCGCGCGCTTCGCCAATCTTCTCCATCGCTACACCGGCAAGGCCGCGTACCGGCAGATGGCCGAACATGCGATGCGTTTCCTCGCGGCTCCGCAGATCGTGGAAGAACGCGGGTTCGGAGGCGGTGGCGTTTTGCTCGCAGATGCCGAGCTTCGCGCCGAACCGCTCCACGTCACCGTCGTTGGAGCGAAAGACGACGCGGCGGCGAAAGCACTGTTCGTTGCGGCGCTCAAGCAACCGGCATCCTTCTCGCGAATCGAGTGGTGGGATCCTCGCGAGGGTCCATTGCCGAATGCGGATGTCCCCTACCCCGAAGTCCCGAAGGCTGCCGCGTTTCTTTGCGCCAACGGCAGTTGTTCCCGCCCGATTCAAGATGCGCAAGAACTCGCCCGGAAGTTGAGACCGTCGAAATAGTTACGGTTCCAGACGCGCGATTTATTCCGGCCGGCGATAGACACGCACGTAATCGATTTCCATCGCTGACGGAATCGGCGTGGTGGCATCGGGCTTGCCGTCCCACTCACCGCCGATGGCGAGATTTAGTATAAGATACATCGGCCCGAAGTCCGCGTTGCCGCGCCATTGATGCCGCTCGATGCCATCGACAAACCACGCGATGCGATCGGCCCGCCAGTCGATCGCGAACGTGTGGAAGTCCGCCGTGAAATCCGGACCGCCCCATTGTTTGCCGTCGGATTTTGGGCGCCAGGTGTTCGGTTGTCGCTCGTGAACCGTGAGCCATACCTGATCGGCCAGCCGGCCTTTGTGCTCCATGATGTCGATCTCCGGCGGCCACTGACGATTCTGCGGCAGGAGCCAAAATGCCGGCCAGAGTCCGCGTCCGCGCGGCAGCTTCATGCGGGCTTCGAACCAGCCGAAGCGCTGGGTGAATTTGTCATGCGTCGCGACCATTCCTGAGCTGAAGGGCATCCCCTCGCGCGACGTGCGCTCCACTTGCAACACGAGTCTGCCATCATGCACACGCACATTCTCCGCGGCATAAGACTGCTGCTCGCCATTGGTGCCGAGTGGATGGACCTTTGGCGCGTAATCCGTCTGCCACTTGGTCGCGTCGAGCGTTGTCCCTCCGAACTTTTCGTCCCAGACGAGCTTGTAACCAAAGTCCTCGGCTCTGACCGGAACGGGCTCGGCTTGGGCATGAGCCACGCCCAGAAAAATCAGCAGAAGCGGGATTCGCATCTCGATAGATTAGCCGCCTGTTGAAAAATCTCCACACTCGGAGGCAGACCATCTTTCGGAATTAACCTGAGGCGGTTTGAGAGGCGGACGGAATTACGGAATTTGACCAAATGACGGAATCCAAGACCCCGCCAGTTCGTTCCTTAATTTATAAAAATTCCGTCATTCTGTCCTCCCTCAAATACCGTCCGAAGAATTGTGAGAGGATGTACCGATAGCCACGGGGTGCGAGCGGCATTGCAGCCGCAGGCTGCCCTTCCCACTTTGTCATCCTGAGCTTGCCGAAGGACCTTTAACTTTTCGTGGGCGGAGTTGGCGCGGAGCTTGTGCAATCAG
>JBBSDS010000044.1:0-20167 GCA_038240495.1 Chthoniobacterales bacterium
AATTTGCTACTTCGTCGTCTTATTCGGCCTATCCCTCTCTGGCCTGCATCGTTATGTGATCGTCTATTTGTTTTTTAAAAATCGGAACCGTCCGCCCGTGCCACGGGCGACTTTTGAAAAGCTGCCGCCGATCACGGTTCAGCTTCCGATTTTCAATGAACTCTATGTCGTCGAGCGCCTGCTGAAGTCGGTCGCGGCTTTGGATTACCCGCGGGACTTGCTGCAGGTTCAGGTCCTGGATGACTCGACCGACGAAACCACGGAAATCGCGGCGAAACGCATCGAGGAACTTCGGGCGGGTGGGCTCGATATCGAGCTGATTCACCGCACGGACCGGACGGGATTCAAGGCGGGCGCTCTCGAAGCGGGGATGCGGTCGTGCAAAGGCGAATTCGTGCTCATTTTGGATGCGGATTTCGTTCCTGCGCAGGACATGCTGCGCAAGACGATTCACTACTTTACGGACCCGAAGATCGGCATGATCCAGACGCGCTGGGGCCATCTGAACCGAACGTATTCCGTGCTCACGCGCGTCCAGGCGATGTTCCTAGACGGGCATCTGCTGCTCGAACAAACCGCCCGCAGCCGAAGTGGACGGTTTTTTAATTTCAACGGAACCGCCGGACTTTGGCGGCGGACGTGTGTCGAAGAGGCTGGCGGCTGGCAGCACGATACGCTGACCGAGGATCTCGACCTCAGCTACCGCGCGCAGCTCAAAGGCTGGCGTTTCATCTTCTTGCCGAAGCTAGTGACGCCGGCGGAATTGCCGGTCGATATGAACGGCTTCAAGTCGCAGCAGCACCGGTGGACGAAGGGCTCGATCCAGACTTGTCTCAAGCTGCTCCCGGCTGTCTGGAAGGCGGAACTGCCGATGCTGATCAAGCTGGAAGCGACCGCGCACCTGACCTCGAACTACGCCTACCTGCTGCTCTTTTTCCTTTGCGTGCTGATGCATCCGGCGACGGCTGATAGCAACCACCGTTCGTGGCAGATGTGGTTGGTCGATATCCCGATTTATCTCTCGGCGTCGCTCCCGACGGCGGTTTTTTACATCTGTGCTCAGCGTGAGCTTTATCCGAAGTCGTGGCTCAAGGAAATTCTGCTCCTTCCCATGGTTCTTGCGCTCGGGATCGGGCTCGCGATCAACAACGCGCGGGCAGTGTTGGAGGCGCTCTTCGGGCATCAGTCCGAGTTCACGCGCACCCCAAAATACGGCATCGAAAGTCGCACGCAGTCTTGGAAAACAGCGCGATACATTCCGATCAAGAGTGTGCTGCCGTTTCTCGAATTGGCGTTCGCGGTTTACTTCAGCTACCTGCTCGGCTCGGCTATCGCCCACCAGCAATGGTTGAACGCGATGTTCCTGCTGCTCTTCCTGGTGGGCTTTGCCTACGTGGCGCTCTGCTCGTTGGCCCAGTGGATGCCGAGTCTGCGGTTTCCGGGGCGGGACACCGGCGCGCCGCTGCCGGCGTAGCGACATTAAATTCGGGGGGTTCGATGCGCCGGAAACCTTGATCCGGGGCTGATTCGCGGCGTTTTCTGTGGCGGAGGAGTTGTGCTGCGGTACGGGACTCTATAAACGCTGGCATGTCCGATGCTATTTCATAATTGCCATGAAATTGCACCGTTGGATCACCGGCCTCGCCCTTCTCTTCGCACTCTGCGCCAGCCGCATTTCCGCGGCTGCTTCGCCCGTGATCGTCGTCAGCGTCCCGGACCAGCGATTGGTCATCGTCGAAAACGGCGTGCTCGTCGGACACTACCCCGTTTCCACTTCCAAATTTGGACTCGGCGATCGTCCGTCGAGTTACGCCACCCCTCTCGGCACGCTCGAGGTCGCGGCCAAGGTGGGTGATGGCGCGCCGGAAGGTGCGGTTTTTAAAGGCCAGCATTTTACCGGTGAAATCGTGCGTCCGAATTCGGCGGGTCGCGATCCGATCGTCACGCGCATCCTGCATCTGCGTGGGCTTGATGCCGGCAACTCGCGCGCTTTCGACCGCGGGATTTATATTCACGGCACGCCGGAGGAACGGAAAATCGGCCGGCCCGCCAGCTACGGTTGCATCCGTATGCGTTCGCTGGATGTGGTGCGGGTCTTCGATGCTGTGCCGGTCGGTGCTCGCATCGCCATCGTGAATACTCCGCTGCGCCGGGCTCTGAGTGAACTTGCAACAAATCCCGAACTTAACCTCGGGCGCCGCCTCGCGGCGAACTAAGCGACGGCGACGGTGAGGTAGGAAGAATCAGGGCTGCGGGGAGGAGCGCGTCGGGAGCCCTGATGGCACGGTCTTCTAAAGGCGGTACGGTCCGGAAATCATGGAGCGGACGGCTCCGCAGAGACATCAACAAAATGTCAAATTACGCACACACTTTTCTCGATCAAAAAGTTTCGTGATCTTTGACTAATTTTTCTTGTCGGCCACCACAGATTGTGGTTTCATCGCGACCCTTCCCCAACATAATGTGGTTGTTGGCCGAGATTCCCAGCGAATTCGCCACCTTTTCACATCTTGTTGGACCCCCAGAAGGAGTTGTCCACAAGCCATTCACAAAAATTCAGGTATCGTCATGATCAAGTTGAAATCCAATCGCCGCAGCGCCAGCCGCGTGAATGTCGCCGAGTCCGCTCGGCGCCCGCAAGAGGGACTGAAGTTCGCCCGTGTCTTCAGTCAGAAATCCATCGCTCCTTTTGACGAAATCGAGTGGGAGCAGCGCACCGCGGAGATCACGGACGACTCCGGCAAAGCGATCTTCAAGCAGGAGAACATCGAGGTGCCGAAATCGTGGAGCGCGCTGGCGACCAAGATCGCGGTCTCCAAATATTTCTATGGCGACATCGCGAACGGCAACGATCCGTACAAGGGCGGTCGTGAGCGTAGCGTGAAGCAACTCGTGCATCGCGTGACCCGCACGATCACCGATTGTGGGATCAAGGATGGTTACTTCGCGGATAAGGAAAGCGCCGAGGTTTTCTACAACGAACTGACGTGGCTTTGTGTGAACCAATTCGGCGCCTTCAACTCGCCGGTGTGGTTCAACGTCGGGCTCTGGCATCAGTATCGCGTCGGCGAGGGGCGCGGCGAGGGGAACTGGTTTTACAATCACCGCACCGGTCAGGCCGAGCGCGCGAAGACCCAATACGAATACCCGCAGGGCAGCGCGTGCTTCATTCAATCCGTGGAAGACACGATGGAAGACATCATGCGCCTCGCGATGAGCGAAGCCATGCTCTTCAAGTACGGCAGCGGCACCGGCACCGATCTTTCCTCACTCCGCAGCACCCGCGAAAAGTTGAGCGGCGGCGGCAAACCGAGCGGCCCGTTGTCGTTTTTGAAAGTGTATGATCAGGTTGCGAACGTCGTGAAATCCGGTGGCAAGACGCGCCGCGCGGCGAAGATGAACACGCTCAAGGATTGGCATCCCGATATTGAGGAATTCATCGTCGCCAAGACGAACGAGGAGAAGAAAGCGTGGGCGCTCATCGAGCAGGGCTACGACGGCAGCTACAACGGCGACGCTTACGGATCGATCATGTATCAAAACGAGAACCTCTCGGTGCGAATTAGCGACGAGTTCATGGACGCCGCGATCGAAGGACGCGAGTGGTGGACGAAGCGCGTGACCGACGGCAAGCCGTGCGAAAAGAAAGACGCGCGCACCTTGCTCCGCCGCATCGCCGAAGGCACGCACCTCTGCGGCGATCCCGGCGTGCAGTTCGACACCACGATCGACAAATGGCACACCTGCAAAGGCACCGGACGGCAGAACTCCACGAACCCGTGCAGCGAATATCTCTTCCTCGACAACACGGCCTGCAACCTCGCCTCGCTCAATCTGCTCAAGTTCAAAAAGGCCGACGAAACTTTTGACGTCGAGCGCTTCAAAGCGGCGGTGCGCATCTTCATCTCCGCACAGGAAATCATCGTCGATAACGCCAGCTACCCGATCAAGGAGATCGCGGAAAATTCCCACATCTTCCGCACCCTCGGCCTCGGCTTCGCGAACCTCGGCGCGCTCATCATGAGCTACGGCCTCGGCTACGACACCGACGAGGGCCGCGCGCTCGCCGGTGCGATCACGTCCATCATGACCGGCCACGCTTACGAGCAGAGTGCGAAGATGGCGAAGTTTATGGGGCCGTTCCCCGGCTACAAAGACACGCGCTGCAGCGGTGTGAAAAAGACCGTCGATAAGACGAACGAGCCCTACATGCTCGAAGTCATCAACCTGCACCGTTCCCACGTCGCGAGCGTGCAGCCGAGCGACCGCTTCGGTTACTTGAAAGACGAAGCGCAGAAATGCTGGGACGGTGCGCTCGCGCTCGGCAAGAGGCACGGCTACCGCAACGCGCAGGTCACCGTGCTCGCGCCCACCGGCACGATTGGTTTCCTCATGGACTGCGACACGACCGGTATCGAACCCGACATCGCGCTCGTGAAATACAAGCTCCTCGCCGGCGGCGGCATGCTTAAAATCGTCAACCAGACGGTGAAGCCCGCGCTGAAAAACCTCGGCTACGAGCCCGCGCAGATCGACCGCATCATCGGCCACATCGACAAATTCGACACCATCGAAGACTTCGTCGGCGAAGATGGCACCACCGTCCAGAGCGGCCTTAAGCCCGAGGATCTGCCCATCTTCGACTGCGCGTTCAAGCCCCACCGCGGCACCCGCAGCCTGCACTTCCGAGGTCACATCCGCATGATGGCCGCTGCCCAGCCCTTCCTCAGCGGCGCGATCTCCAAGACCGTCAATCTGCCAGAAGACGCCACGGTCGATGATATCATCAATACCTATGTCGAAGGCTGGAAACTCGGCCTCAAAGCCATCGCCATCTATCGTGACGGTTCGAAACGCAGCGCGCCGCTCAACGTCAAAAAGACCGTGGGTATGGGCACCACCCAAGCCGACCCCGGCATCGAAGGAGTCGAAGCCGTGCTCAACGACAAGGCCGCGCTCGAAGCCCGCGTTGCCGAACTCGACCAGGAAGTCGCCGCTCTCCGCGTGCGCGCTGACATGCCCTTGCGCCGTCGGATGCCCGACACTCGCGTAGCGCTCACGCACAAATTCGAAATCGCCGGCCACGAAGGATACATCACCGTCGGCCTTTTCGAGGATGGCCAGCCCGGCGAACTCTTCATTCAGATGAGCAAGGAAGGCAGCACCCTCGGCGGCCTCATGGATACCGTCGCCACGCTCACGAGCATCTCGCTGCAATACGGCGTGCCGCTCGAAAGCATGGTCCGCAAATTCGCCTACCAGCGCTACGAACCGTCCGGCTTCACGAAAAACCCCGACATCCGCAACGCGACGTCGATCACCGACTACGTCTTCCGCTGGCTCGGCTGCCAGTTCATCAAGGGCTACAAGGAAGCGACCTCGCCGAACAAAGGTCAGGCCGATCTTCCGCTCAAGGAACTCGCCGACATCGATAAGAAAGCGGTCAACCGCCCCGTCGCCGACCTCGCGCGAAAATGCGAGACCGAGATCATCGACATCATCACCCACAAGAACGGCAGCGAAGGCGAGCCGCACCTCGGCTGCGGCGGCTCGACTCACGCCGAGAAAGTCCAGGAAGCGCTCGGCAATATGTATATGGACATCACCTGCTCGAACTGCGGTTCGAGCAAAGTGATTCGCGCCGGCGCCTGCGGATGCTGCACCGAATGCGGGACGTCGCAGGGATGCAGTTAACGTCATGTTCATTAAGTGAACGCGACGTCCTGAAAACTTCCGCTGACAAAGTCATGAGCGAACCCACCAAAGACGAACGCCCGCGCGACAAGGGGCCCGGCCCGATTCTCGCCGACTAATTTCCCGAGGCTACCGGCCGCCTCCAACCAAGAATACGCCCGGTAATCGGCTTCCCGCGAAGTCCGATTGCCGGGCGTTTGAGTTTTCAGGCGATCCGGAATGGAACCCGCTGCATTTCGGGCTTACCGAACTTGAATGGTGAAACCGCCGCGATGACGATCGTCGCGTTTCTGGTGGAGTTGCTCGTCGATGTGGTGGAGTTCGTCGTGAATGTGCGAGAGTTCTTCGCGAATGTGCCTGGAGTCCACGTCGCGATAGGCAAGTTCCTGATTAACGTGATCGATTTCCGCGTTGATGTGTCCCATTTCGGCGCGGATGTGCCTGTCGGTTCCAGAGACATTGATCTCGTCTAAAACGTGACTGTAAGTCCCCTGGACATGCCGCACTTCAGCGCGGAGAGCGCTCTCGCCGGAATCCCGGCTGTCGTGATCCTTATGCTTGTGTTTGTCGTCGTGAGCGAAAGCTGCAGGCGTGAGGCCGAAACTTGCGAGAGTCAAAGAGATGGTGAGGAAGGAACGGAATAATTTCATATCGTAGGATCGTATGTGGAGTGCGAATGAGACGGGTCTTTCGTTCGATGATTCAGAAAACCTACTTCTTTTCGTCAGGCAGGATCGGCGCATCCCAGCCGGCGATGGGGAAGTTGGGACGGTTAGAGGCGTGGATTGATCGTGGTCAAATAAACCCTCTCCGTGGTGATCCCCGCCTGCTACTTTCCGCCGATGCACGTCGAGAAACTCAAATACTTGATCTGGGCGCAGGACATGGCGCGCGCGGTGCGCTTTTATCGCGAAGTCTTCGATGCCGAAATCGTGCGTCAGAACGACGTTATGGCAGAACTCTCGATCGCCGGTTCGACCCTCGGTATCCACAGGGGCGGTGAAGGGAAGCGCACTTGGACCGGGCTTACGTTCCAAGTCAGTGACCTCTTCGCCGGATGCGACACGCTCCGCGCCGCTGGCGGCAGCGTTCTCCGTCCACCTGAGGACACACCCGAGGAACCCGCTCATCTCGCGATGTGCGCCGATCCCGAGGGCAATGAGTTCATGCTCACCCGCGCACGGCACCGGTAACCTGAAGACAGGGCTGAAGCTTCTGCGGGAGGATGTCCGGTGAATAGCTCAGAGGCGGCAAGCGTCTTGCATCCGTCCGCGTCCACCTTTATTTGACTAATCATGCCTTTCGATTTTTCCGGCAAACGCGTGCTGATTTTCATCGTCGCTTACAACGCCGAGAAAACCATCGACAGCGTGCTCGATCGCATCCCGCAGGAATTGCGCACCAAAGACGTCGAGGTGCTGATCATCGATGACTCGTCGAAGGACGCGACCTTTTCCACAGGGCTGAAGCGCGAGGACCACACGAGCGATTTTAAGATCACGATCCTGCGGACACCGATCAACCAAGGCTACGGCGGCAACCAGAAGCTTGGCTACCGGTATGCGATCGACAACGGCTTCGATGTGGTCGCGCTACTGCATGGCGACGGACAGTACGCACCGGAGAAACTGCCGGCGTTGCTCGAACCCTTCGTCCACGATGAAGCGGACGCCGTTTTCGGCTCGCGGATGATCAATAAACAGGACGCGCTCAAGGGAGGCATGCCGCTTTACAAATGGGTCGGGAATCAAGTGCTGACGGCTTTTCAGAACCGCATGCTCGGTTCGGAGTTGAGCGAATTCCACAGCGGCTATCGGCTCTACGCAACGAAAGCACTGGCGCGGATTCCCTTCGAACGAAACAGCAACGACTTTCATTTCGACACGGACATCATCGTGCAACTCCATTTTGCGGGGCTGCGCATCGTGGAGATTCCGATCCCGACTTTCTACGGCGACGAAATCTGCCATGTGAACGGGATGAAGTACGCGTGGGATATTTTCCGCACCATGCTCCGGGCAAAATTCCACGAGATGAATCTGCTCTTCGACCGGAAGTTCGATGTCGGGCAAGTGGAACTCACGTATGATTTGAAACTCGGCTTTCCGTCGTCGCATACGTTTGCCATCGATGCGGTGACTCCCGGTGCGAACGTTCTGGATATCGGCTGCGGCCAGGGCTACGTGGCGAAGGAACTGGCGACGAAGGCCGCGGAAGTGACAGGCATCGACCAGTATGTGCCCGCCGAGTCGCCTGCGTCCAATGTGAAACTCAAGCGCTGGGATCTCGATGTGAGTGAGTTTCCCGTGGAGGTTTCACAGTTCGACCAGATCTTCATGCTCGACGTGATCGAGCACCTGCACGACCCCGAGGTCTTCATGGAACTGCTGCGCGAGGCGAGCGGTCGCAAGCGCCCGGAGATCGTGCTCACGACGGCGAATATCGGGTTTTTCATCACGCGCTTCATGCTCTTCTTCGGACACTTCAACTACGGGCGCAAAGGCATTCTGGACCGCACCCACACGCGGCTCTTCACGTTCAATTCCCTAAAAGAACTCTTCGACCAAACTGGTTACAAAGTGCTCGAAGTGCAGGGCGTGCCCGCGCCGTTCCCCAAGGCGCTGGGCGACAATGTGATCGGAAAGCTGCTCGTGTCTGTCAACCAGTTCTTGATCCACATCAGCAAAGGGCTTTTCAGCTACCAGATCTTCCTCCGCGCAAAGGCGCTTCCGACGGTGCCGGCGCTGCTGAGCGAAACCATCGAGCGCAGCGGCGAGATGAAGAAAGCGGCGGCGACGGCTGCGGCGTGACGCGGTTCTACTTCAGAATTTTCACCGCGCGCACCAGTCCTTCGGTGACGAGTTCGTAAAGTCCGAAGTCCGCAAAGAAGATGACGTATTGCCGCAGGTCGTAGGCGCAGAGCGCTGCGATGGCGATGATGGTTACGAGTGTTTGCCGCGTGCCGAATCGCGTGGCTACGGCACCGATTTGTGCGACGGCCAGCGCACGCAGCGGGAGATCCCAGATCGACGCGTAGCGCAGATTCATCCCATAGCGGATGTTGCACATGATCGCGTAGCTGAAGCCGACGAACGCCACGAGATAGACGAAAGCTTTGTTGCCTCGCACTTGCGTAAAAATCCCGCCGATCGCGAGCACGAGGACGATGGGACTGATGAGCATGAGGTCCACGAGGTAGCGGTACCACGGTCCGTCGCCGGTCCTGATCGCGTAAGTCAGATTCTGCGCCTTGCTGACGAGCTGGCCGTAGATTTCCACGAACTGCGGCACTCCGCCGGCGAGCGAGACGAGCAGGATCACACCGAGCAATGGCCCGGCAAGGCTGATGAGCAGAAGCTTCGGCGTGACCGTGCCGAATTTCGCCCAGCGATTGGTGAGGATTAGTCCGCCGAGCGCGAGATAGACGAAGAACGAATTTTCCTTGGTCGCAACCATGAGCGTGAGGCAGACGGCGTACGCCGCCAGCCAGCGTGCGTTGTTTGGTTGGCGCAGATTTTCCCAAAGCAGCCAGAGGCACATCGTTGCCCAGAAGGTGAAGAACCCGTCGATCAGCGCGTGCTGGCCGAAGTGAATCTGCATCGGCGAAAAGCTCATCAAAGCGAGCACGCCGGGCAGCATCTGCAGCCCGAGTATTCGCCACGCGCAGAGTCCGCTGGCGACGAGCAGCAGGCATGAAAAGAGGCAGGCTACGCGATGTAATGAGACGAGCGCGGGATCTCGCCGCGCGAATCCCTGCGTCCTCGGGGCAATCGGCGGCGCATCGCCAAATTCCGCGCGCTTCCAAAGCCACGACGTGTAGATGTAGAGAAACCGGGTCGGGGGCAGCTTGGTGATGGATTCCGGTTTGCGCTGATCTTCGACGTAGAGCTGGCAGATCGCCGGGTAGTTGAAGACGCCGACTTTATCGAGTTTCAGCACGTTGTCGCGGTAGAGCACCTCGTCGAATCCCGCGCCGGTGAAGCCCGCCGACGGATACACACGCAGACCGATTCCAACGAGGAGGATGAGCAGTGAAAGAATCCAGAGAGCGCGCGTGTTCGTTGGCGCCGCAGGAGGGTCGGTCGGGGTGATCTCAGACATGAGACGGAAAACCTAAGCAAGCGCCACGCCGAGCCCAAGCCAGTTGGCACGGCATTTTCTTTCTCCAGAAGCGCCCGCCGCTAAACTCCTCCTCCGATTCGCCTCAAAACCTGTGGAAAAACTCGCCCGCTTGCTTCTGCCCAGTTTTCTTTTGGCGGCGATTTTCGTGGCCCTCGCGGCTGTTGAGCCTTTCTCCGGGCCGAATCCGGCGACCGATTCTTTTCTCTTTGAAGCGGACGTCGAAGCGTCCGCGGACGGACCCGCCTATCTCTTCTACGATCGCGGTGCAGGGTTTCGCGCCTCCGACGCGGCTTCCGCAATAGTAAAAAAAGCGACGCGTCAAACGTGCCGCTTCCTTGTGCCGCCGGGGTTGCATCGCGCGTTGCGACTCGAAGCGCAGTCGCCAGGTAAGGTGACTGTCTTCGCGGCGCGGTTCGTCGATTTGCAGGGGCACGAAGTTGCGCGCTTTACGCCGGCGGACTTCCGCGCTGCGCAGCCGCAGGATCAAGTCGAGCAGCGGGATGGCGGCGTCCATTTCCGTACGGGAGTACGCTCCGGCGCGGCGCTCGCGTTCGCGCAGCCGCTCGCGTTGCAACCGCGCATCGATCTGCCGCAGGCTCTCACGCAATTGGTTCTCATCACAGCTCTCCTCGCGCTCGTGCTCTGGAAGTTCGAGGCTTTCTTCGTTGCCCGACGCCAGCAACTCGCGACCGCCCTGCAGCCACTGGTGGAGCGCGCTCGCGCGCATCCGATCCGCGTGCTCTTAACCGTCGCCGCGATTGCGGTCGTGGTGAGCTGCCATCCGGTGATCTTCTTTGGAAAGAGCTTCGTCTCGCCAAACAACCGCGCCCCTTGTCTCTACGAGGATTTCCCGACTTTGCCCGGCGCGCCTGCCGGCCCGATCGAAGACCCGAAATACTCCGATCTTGGCGCGATGATGTGGCAGAACTTGCCCTACTCGATGATCGAGCATCGCGCGATTTTTCGAGATCACGAATTGCCGCTCTGGAACCGCGACAATTCCTGCGGTGTCCCGCTGCTTGGCCAGGGGTTGTCGATGCTCGGCGATCCGTTGCACTGGATCGCGATTCTCGCGGACGGCGCGCCGTGGGCGTGGGACACAAAGTTCGTCCTCGCGAAAATCGTCTTCGCCTTTGGCATCGGAATGCTCGTGTTTTCGGCCGTCGGGCGGCTCGGCGTAGCTGTGCTGCTCGCTGCTTCGTGCGCCTTCATCGGCTTCTTTTCATATCGGCTGAATCACCCGGCGTTCTTCAGCCTGAGCTATTCTCCGTGGATTTTGTTCGCATGGATCGGGCTCATGCGCACTGCGAATTGGCGGGCCGCAGCTCCGTGGGCCGCGCTGCTCATCGGGGCAAATTGGATCGAACTCAATAGCGGCACCGCAAAGGAAACAGCCATCCTCATCGCGGGGCTTAATTTCACGGGCGTGCTCGTCATCTTTTGCATGGCCGAGAGTGCTGCCGGTCGGTTGCGCAAACTGGCGATCGGCGCGTTAAGCCTTGCGCTTTTCCTGCTCCTGAGTGCGCCGCTGTGGATTGTTTTCCTCGATGCGCTTCGCCATGCGCACACCTCCTACAATGCGCCGCGTGCCTACCAGATTCAGCCGAGTCTTTTGATCGGCCTTTTCGATGATCTCTTCTACCGGCAGACGATTGCCGACGAACGGCATACCAATCCGTCGGCGAACTTCCTCTTGCTGCTCGGTGCAGTCTGGGCCGTGGTGGCCGCGAGACGCCTGATGGCGAATCGCGTTTTCCTCGGTTGTGCGCTCGGCTCAGTGCCGGCATTTCTCCTGGCCTTCGGCGTCGTGCCGCCGCGTTTCATCGTCCAGCTCCCATTCCTCGGCAACGTCTCGCACATCGACAACACGTTCTCGTGCGTGCTGCTCGTGCTGCTTTTTCCGCTGGCCGGATTCGGCCTGGAGGCGTGTCGCGAGCGCATGAACAAAAGAATCTGGCGCGGCGATTGGATCGTGACACTGCTCGTCGCCGGGGTGCTCCTCGCGGCGTTCTTTGGCTATATTCAGACGGTGACGCGCTCCGGTTTCGCGCTCATTCACGAATCCGGCAACGTCCCGAAGAGCGCGTTCTTCATCGGCTACGCCACGGCGTTGCTCATCGCGTTTGCAGTTTTGCCTTTAGCTGCGCGCTCGTTGATCCGGGGCCGTGCGGGAGCGCTCGCGAATGTGCTGCTCATCGCGCTGAGCCTCTTCGCGATGCACTTTCGGCAGGGCATGTATTTGGAGACAAAGTTCGATCCGTACGTGATGAACCCGCAGGATCGGATCGACCTGAGCGCGCCGTCACCGGCGGTCGAGTATGTGAAAGCGCATCTGCCAGAGCCGGCGCGGGTTACGGGATTTGAGGGCGTGCTCACGCCGGGCTTCAATGTGGTGCTCGGCCTTGAAACGATCAGCGGCCCGGATGCCCTCACAAATCTGTATTACCGCCAGTTCCTCGAAGCCTCGAAGATCGAAGTTGTCTGGGATTGTCGGGCGTATGTCTCGAAGGCCTCGGCGCTCGTGCTGCGGCCATTTTACGATCTTCTCGGTGTCCGCTATTACCTCGGCACGCCCGGCGAAGGTTCTCAAAGCGTGCCCGGACTAAAGCTCGTCGGTTCGCGCGATCTCGATGTCTATGAAAGCACCGCGATCTGGCCGCGGGCGTTTTTCACCGATGCGCTGGCGCGCTACGATGAGGCGTCCGATTTGGCAAAAATGGTCTGGGAATCGGATCACCGCCCGCTTGCGGCTATCCAGAAAAGCGAGGTCGTCAAAACCTCATTACCGGCCGAACTGCCCGCGCGCCGCATCGTTCCGGCGAGCGGCTATGCGCTCACCGCCAATGGCACTTCGTTCATGATCGACGCACCCGCGGCGGGAGTGGTCGTCGTCGGCGAAGCCTTTGAGGACGGGAATTTCCGGGCCACAGTTAATGGCGCGCCGACTCAGACCTTTCGCGTCAATCATGCCTTCAACGGCGTCTTGCTTCCCGCCGCGGGGCATTACGCGGTGCAGTTGAAATACTGGCCGCACCTGCTCACGCCGGCGCTCTGGCTTTCGGCGATTGGCGCCATTCTGTTGCTGGGCCTTGCTGGGTGGTTCTGGCGGGTCGGTGCTGGACGCCCCGTCTGACGGTCGCCGCGATTTCGCCGTCGCTGGCACGGCATCTTCTGTCTCATTTCTGCGTTCATGACTCCGCCCGCATCTTCTCGCGATCCTTCCCCACTCTTTGGCCACCTGATCCCGAGCTTGATTCTCGCGGCTGTGGCGACGGTGCTCTTTTGGTGGAATCCCTTCGGCAAGCCGCCGGAATCGGCCACTTTTCATGTCGTGCTCAAATCCGATGTCGCGGGCCAGACGCAGTTGATTCACGATGTGGACGGCACCGGCTTGCACAAGGGGAAGCTTCTTTCGATGCCGGTGGAAGCGGGTCGCGTGTCGCATGTTCGGTTTGTCATCCCGGCCGGAAAGCTTTGCGGATTCATCCTCACCGGACTGGACCGCCCCGGCGAGGTGCAGATCCAGAAATGCTGGATCACGACGCAATCGGGGGAAGTCGCCGCCGTGCTCTCGCCGGCGCGCATGCAGTCCGCGCTGGCCGGTGCGGGCACGATAGAAAGCGACGGTTCGTTGCGCGTCCGCGCGCGCGTGGGTGAGGAATTGAAGGGCCTGCATTTCACTCCAGATCCGCCGATCGATCTGGCGACCGAACCGCCACCGCCGCTGTGGCAAATCGCCTTGGTTTTTGCGGGTTCTCTCGGAGGATGCGTGCTCGTTTCACTTTGGCTCGTTCGGCGGCGCGAAACGCTGTGCCACTGGTGGGCGGCGGCTGGTGCGGTGGTCGCCGCGAACCCGCTTCGCTCCATCACCGCGGCTGCCGTGCTGAGTGTCTGTGTGTGCGGCTTTCCGGTGATCTTTGGCGGAATGAGCTACGTCTCACCGGACAATGGGATGCCTTTGCTTTACGAGAAATTTCCGACAGTGCCGGGGACCGACGGTGGCAAGTTGGAGAATCCGGTCGGCTCGGATATCGGGGCCACGATGTACTGGCATCTGCCGGCTTCCATGACGCAACATCGGGCGATTTTTCGGGATGGAGAACTCCCGCTTTGGAACCGCTACACATGGTGTGGCGTCACGTTGTTTGGGCAATTGTTCACGGGGATCGGCGATCCGCTGCACTGGCTGCCGATTGCCACGGGCGGCGCGGCCTGGGCCTGGGATGCGAAGTTCATCATCGCCAAAATTCTTTTTGCTCTCGGCATCGGATGGCTCGTGTTGCGGACTTCACGGAGTCTTCCCGTGGCGCTGCTGCTGACGCTGTCCGCGCCGTTCATCGGGTTCTTCGCCTATCGATTCTGTCATGTGGCAAATTTCGCGGTGTGCTACGCGCCATGGATTTTGCTCGCGTGGATCGAAGGTGTGTCTGCGCTCACGTTGCGCAGAGCTGCGCTGTGGGCCGGGCTGCTGCTCTTCGCCAATTGGTGCCAGCTCAATAGCGGCACAGCCAAGGAGGCCATGGCCTTTCTCCTTTTCCTGAACGCCGCGGGAGCCCTCGCGATGCTGCTGGCGCGCGAGTCGTGGCGCTGGCGGGCGGCCCGGCTCGGCATTTTTGCCTGGGCGAACGTGCTCTTCGTGCTTTTGAGCGCTCCGCTCTGGCTGGTCTTTCTCGATGCGCTGAGCAAGGCGTGGACGCCTTATGACAAGCCGCAGATTTACCAAATGCAACCGGGCCTCGCGATCGGCCTCTTCGACGACATTTTTCACCGGCAGTTGATGCCGCTGGAGTTTCTCGTCAATCCGTCGGCGAATTTTTTCGTGCTGCTCGGCGTCGCGTGGGCATTGGTCCGCGTGCGACCGTTAATGCGGGAGCAGTTCTTCCTCCCCGTCATTTTGCTCGCGATCCCTGCGGTCGCTTTGGCCTTCGGGGTGGTGCCCCCATCAGTCGCTGCCGCGATTCCGCTGATCAAAAATATCTACCACTTCGACAACACCTTTTCGTGCGTGCTGTTCATCCTCCTTTTCGTCATCGCCGGCTTTGGTTTGCGCGAATGCCTTGCGCGCATGCGGACCGCAGAATGGCGCGGCGATTGGATCATCGTGCTCGTGATCGTTGGCGTCCTGCTCGGAGCTTATTTTGGGATGACGCAGGCCTCGCATCGTGTCGGGCGGAGCTTTCTCGCCGTCGGGGAGACGATCCCCAAGAGCGCGTTCTTTGCCGAGTATGTGCCGTTGATTTTGGCGGCGCTGGCGCTCCTGCCGTGGGCGCTGCGCGAAGCAGTCCACAATCGCCAGGCCGCGCCGGCTTGGGCGGCGGTGGCGGTCTGCCTGTTCGGTGCGCTGCATTTCCGGCACGGCATGTATTTCGAGACGAAGTTCGATCTCTACACGATGAATCCAAAGGCACGCCTCGATCTGCGGTCCGTGCCATCTCCGGCGCTGGAGAAAATCCGCAAGGTCTCATCCGAGCCGGCGCGGGTGCTCGGTCTCGATTGGGAGATGACTCCCGGCTTCAATACCGCCCTCGGCCTCGAAACAATCAGCGGCCCGGATGCGCTTCTAGATCCAGCCATGCTCGAACTGACCGCGGCCCTCGGCATTCCGCGCATCTACGATTGGCGCCTCGCCGTTTCGGCAAGAGGCTTCGAGAAGCTGCATCGCTCGCTCGATTTCCTCAACGTCCGCTACCTTCTTCAGGAACCCGGCCAGCCTGCGCTGCCCGGAACTCGATCAGTCGGCACGTTTGATATGAATGTCTCGGAAAGCGAGACCGCCTGGCCGCGCGCCTTTTTCACCGACGCAGTCACGGCGTATGCCGATCTCGGTGAGTTCAATCGTCTTGTTCAGCAGGGAGATGGGCGCCCCTTTGCGGCGATGCCGCCGGACCTGCGAGCCCACCTGTCGCTGCCGGAGAAAGACTTCGCGCAGCGTATCGTCGCCAAGGCGGGCAACTACCGCCTGACAAACAACACGACGTCCTTTGAAATCGACGCGCCGTCTGCCGGTCTTGCCACGCTTATGGAAGCGAATGCGCCTGGAGAGATTCAGGCCTTCGTGGATGGGCAACCGGTGCCGTGTCTTACCGTGGATCACGTCTTTCGCGGAGTCCTGATCGAGAAGCCGGGGCAGCACGTCGTGAAGTTCGCCTACTGGCCGCGGGCGCTCGGTCCGGCGCTCTGGATCGCGGGGGTCGGCCTCGCGGCTCTCGCTGCCTCGGGATGGCTCATGTTCCGTCGGCTCGCAATTGTGCCGGTCGTTGGCACTCTTCCCGCTGATGCATCCGTGAGAGAATGCACCAGTTGACAAATTCCGGCCCCCTTCTTGTCTCGACTTGTCCGCTGTGTGCCAGCCGCAGGCTGCGTTACGCGTTCTCGCCGGGGGGCCGTCGCACGACACGTTGCGGGGACTGCCAGCTTCTCTTCCTGAATCCTCGACCAGCGATGGAAAGCCCGGCCATTTATCCTGCGGCGGACGTGGAAAACGCTGGACTGTGCCTTTCGCAATTGGCCCGCTATCGGGGGACGAGAAGTGGACGACTGCTCCTGCTCGGCGATCCCGCCAGCGCTGTGCGACGCGAGGCCGATCTCGCCGGCTACGCAGTCACCTCCGCAGAATCGCCGGAAGAAATCGACGGCCAAACTTTCGATGTCTGCCTGCTCTGGCACTCGCTCGCCCGGCGGCGTGATCCGGCGGGCTTCCTGCGTGCGGCGCACGGCGTATTGAAGTCCGGCGGAGTTCTTGCGGTGGTCACGCCTTCGCTCGACTCGTGGTCGGCTCGCGCCCCGCATGAGGAGTGGCCCGGCTTTCGCGCCGATCAGCTTTGTTATTTCGACTCCCAGACGCTCCAGACCGCGCTCTTCTTTGCGGGCTTCGAACAGGTCATCGTCGAACCGGGTAGCGATATGCTCGTCTTCAGCCGCGCCGCCGTGCGGCGGGAAAAGCGCATTCTCTCGGTCGTCGTCCCGGCTTTCAATGAAGCGGCGAGTTTTGAGGAACTCCTCGGAGCGGTGCTCGCCAAGCAAGTGCCCGGCCTCAATCTCGAAATCATCATTGTCGAGAGCAACTCGACCGATGGGACGCGTGAGATTGCGTTGCGCTATCAAGACCATCCACGCGTGAAGGTGATTCTCGAAGATCGCCCGCGCGGTAAAGGTCACGCCGTTCGCACCGGCCTCGCGCAAGCGACCGGCGACTTCGTGCTCATTCAGGATGCTGATCTCGAATACGATCTCGAGGATTACGACGCGCTGCTCGAGCCACTGGTCGCGGGACGCGAGGCTTTCGTCCTCGGCTCGCGTCACAGCGGCAGCGTCTGGAAGATGCGCCAGTTTTCCGGGCAGGCTTCGCTCAGCGCCTTCCTCAATTTCGGTCACTGGTTTTTCACCACGCTCGTCAACGTGCTCTTTCGCCAGCGGCTGAAGGATCCATTCACGATGTTCAAGGTCTTCCGCCGCGACTGCCTGTTTGGCCTGAACTTTGAGTGCAACCGTTTCGACTTCGATTACGAGTTGCTCGTCAAGCTGATCCGCAAAGGCTACCGCCCGATCGAACTCCCCGTGAACTATCGATCGCGTTCGTTCAAGCAGGGGAAAAAGGTTTCCATGATCCGCGACCCTCTGACGTGGCTGCAAGCGCTGCTCAAGCTCCGCTTCGCGCGCATCGAACCGCTCGCCGAAGTAGAGCGCAGTCGCGCGGTCCGTGAGAGCATCAGCGAATCCCACGCGCCGGCTGTCGTCGCGGAAAAAGCACTCTGCATCTGATCATGACTGCCGCGGCTCCGTCCATGGACGACAAGGTTGACGCCATCTACTACCAGCACGCTGGCGGGTTACCGTTTGTGCGCCGCATTTCCTTCCTCGCGCGGCAACGCTTGTGCCGGCTCTTCCTCGATGTCATGCGGCCAACGGCGCAGGATCGCGTCCTCGACGTCGGCGTGTCGGACGAAGTGAATATCGAGTCGAACATGCTCGAGCAGATTTATCCGCATCGCGAAAATCTCACCTGTGCCAGTCTCACGGATGGCGCGGCGATCCTCCGAGCCTATCCCGGCGTCGAGCACACGCAGATCGTCCCCCATCAGCCACTGCCTTTTGCCGACAACGCCTTCGACATCGTTTACAGCAACGCCGTCCTGGAGCACGCCGGGAGCGCGGAGCAGCAGCGCTATTTCCTCAGCGAACTCTGCCGCGTCGCGCGCCGCCGATTCGTCGCGGTGCCGAATCGACTTTTCCCCGTCGAACATCACACTTGCCTCCCTGTGGTCCATTACCTTCCCAAACCTGTCTTTCGCCGTTTGCTCCGCGGCACGCGTTACGACGCGTGGTCGCATGAGGAAAATCTCAATTACATCTCCGCCGCGGGACTGCGCGCACTCTGGCCCGCGGAGCCGCCGGCGATCGCCTGCAGCGGAATCGGATTCGGTCCGTTCCGCTCGAATCTCATCGCCTATAACTCGTGAGCGGGATGCGCGCGTTTGTCACGGGCGGGGCGGGCTTTATAGGCAGCAATCTCATCGACCGGCTTCTCGCCGACGGCTCCGAAGTCGTGGCCTGGGATAATTTCTCCACAGGCCAGGAACGCTTTTTGGAAAAGGCGTCCGCGCATCCTGCGTTCCGCCTCGTGCGCGGCGACAACCTCGACGCCGAAGCGCTGAAGCGCGCGATGGCCGACTGCGACATCGTCTTCCACTTCGCCGCCAATGCCGACGTGCGCTTTGGCCTCGAACATCCGGGTCGCGACTTGCAGCAAAATACGATCGCCACTTTCAACGTGCTCGAAGCGATGCGCGCGAACGGCATCAAACGCATCGCGTTTTCTTCGACCGGCTCCGTCTATGGCGAAGCGGAACAAATTCCGACGCCGGAGGACGCGCCGTTTCCCGTCCAGACCTCGCTCTATGGCGCCTCGAAGCTGGCGGGTGAGGGGATGATCGCGGCGTATTGCGAGGGCTTTGGTTGCGAGGGCTACATCTTCCGCTTTGTGTCGATCCTCGGCGAGCGCTACACGCACGGCCACGTTTTCGATTTCTACAAGCAACTCCAGGCGCATCCCGAATATCTCGACGTGCTCGGTGACGGCACCCAGCGGAAAAGTTATTTGTACATCGGCGATTGCGTCGAAGCGATGCTCCACGTCGTGCGCACTGGAACGGCGGCGCAGGCCAGGCATCGCGTCCAAATCTACAATCTTGGCACTTTTGAATACTGCCAGGTGAAGGATTCGATTGGCTGGATTTGCGAACGGCTCGGAGTCCGGCCGGAACTGCGTTTTTCCGGCGGCACTCGCGGATGGGTTGGGGATAATCCATTCATCTTTCTCGAAACCGCGAAAATCCGGGCGACTGGCTGGCAGCCTCAACTGAGCATTCGCAATGGCGTCGTCCGCACCGTCGATTGGCTCGAGCAAAATCAGTGGATCTTTGAAGTGCGAAACTGATGCGCATCTTGATTTCCGGCTCCAGTTCAGGCATCGGCCGGCATCTCGCGGAGCAGCTCACCGCGGATGGTCACGAAGTCTGGGGTCTGGCGCGCTCCGCGCAGAACGCGGCATTTGTCACTTCGGTTTGCGACGTTTCCGATTGGACACAAGTCAAGCAGGCGCGCGCCGCGCTCGAGCAACGCTGGCCAAGCATTGACGCGGTGATTTGCGCGGCTGCGATTCAAGGTGCGATCGGGCCGGCAATGCAAGCGGACCCACTTGCGTGGAGCGACACCGTGCGCGTTGACCTCGACGGGACTTATTTCGTGATTCGCGCGTTTTGGAAATTGCTCCGGCGGAGCCCGCGTCGGGCAAAAGTCATCTGCTTTTCCGGCGGCGGAGCGACGAAAGGACGAACCAATTTTTCCGCCTACGCCGCGGCCAAAACCGGGGTCGTGCGGCTCGTCGAAACCCTCGCTGCGGAGTGGCGCGATCTGCCAGTGGACATCAACGCCATTGCTCCCGGCGCGATCAACACGGCCATGACTAGAGAAACCGTGCGGCTCGGTCCGGCGCTCGCCGGCACCGCAGAATTCGCATCCGCGCAGCGCCAGCTCGAAGTCGGCGGTCAGTCGATCGAAAAGGTCGCCGGGCTCGTAGAGTTTCTCCTCGCGGAAGTCTCCAACGGAATCAGCGGCCGTCTGCTCAGCGCGCAGTGGGATGACTGGAAAAACCTCCCGGCCCGCGCCGCCATGCTGGCGGACGGCGAAATTTACCAACTACGGCGTATTCTGCCGGAGGAGCGGGGAGCAAAATTCTGACATGAATGCGCCCCTCGACATTGCCATCGTCGGCTGCGGCTTGATTGGCCAGAAGCGCGCGACGCAGCTTGCCGGAGGTCGCCTGGTGGTCGCTTGCGATCTCGACAGGGCG
>JBBSDS010000045.1:0-19846 GCA_038240495.1 Chthoniobacterales bacterium
GAGCTGCTTGCCGGGCGGCTTGGCGATGATGTCGATGCCGCTTTCGAGCGGGTCGGATTCGTCGGTCAGTACCAGGTTCGCTTTGCCACCACCGAAAAGCTCCGTGAACATTTCCTGGAAGTTCACCCGGATCTTTTCAAACGTGTCGGCGAAGAGCGTCTTCGTCGTCTGGTTGATTTTGGCAATGACGCCGAGCAGTTCTTCCTTCGCGTTGGTCAGGTCGGTGTTCTGCTTTTCGAGGAAGGCGTGGCGCTCTTCGAGTTCGTCGTATTCCTGGATGGCGTCGAGGTTGACCGGACCCATCGAATCGATGCGCTGATCGAGTTCGCGGACCATCGCGTCGATGCGATCCCAGTCGATCGCGAAAGCGTCTTCCACATCGGAGGGACTCGCTCCTGCGAGTCCCTGTTCTTCACAGGGTTCCGAGAGTCCCACGTCATCTGGAGAAGTGGGCTCCACGGGAGCGGAGCCCTCCGACGTGGCTCCGCGCTGTTGCCGCTTGACGTGTTCGCGAACAGCCACGCGCAGACCGTGGAGGTCGCGCTCAAACGTCGCGAGGTCCATCTGGTAGCGTTTCTGGATGTGTTCGGTCAGCGCCGTGAGTTTCATTTCGACTTGCGCCTGCTTCACTTCCAGCCGGCTTCGTTGGTCGTGCGCTTCGCTGAGCTGATGTCGGAGAATGCGCAAGGTGTTGGCGAGTTCTTCGACCGCCGCGGCCATGCTGGCGCGCTCTTCGAGCAGCGTCGCAACCGCCGCTTCACCTTCGCCCACCTCCTCGCGCAGACGCGCGAGATTGGCTTCGATCTCCGCGTTCTCGGCGAGCATGCCTTGGGCGCGCTCTTCATAGGTCATGATGTCGTGCCGGCGTGAGACGATCAGTTCGGTGAGTTCGCCGATGCGCGCCTCCATCGGCTGGCGTTGATGATGAAGCGAGGTGTGGCGCTGGCGCTCGGTGGCAACTTTGATGCGCAGTTCGTTCAGTTCGCCGACGAGTTCGCCTTCGCGGGAGCGGAAGACTTCGAGTTCGTTCTGCGCTTCGGCACGGCGGGTCTGAAGTTCTTCGAGCTGTCCGAGACTGGCGGCGACCTCAGCTTCCAACCCACTCACGCGGTCCGAGGCTTCACGGTGCCGCTCTTCGCTGCTCATCCGTTCGCCTTCGAGATTTTGTTGCTTGCGCTCGGTCTCTTTCGCCTCGCGCTCGACCATGACGAGCTGGTTGCGGAGCGTCGAAACGGTGAGCGTCGCATTCTGTTTTTCCTCGCGAGCTTCATCGAGCCGGGCTTGTGCCGTTTCGATTTCTGTGAGCAGTTCGTCGCGGCGTTGCGTGATGCATTCGATCTGTTGCTGCACCTGGGTGGCTTCGCCTTCGAGCGCGTGAATTTGATTCTTCCGTTGGAGCACGGAGTTGACCGCTTCGCCGGTCGCGCCGCCGTGAAGAATCCCCTGCCCCGTGAGCACGTCCCCTGCAAACGTAACGACTGTCGAACCGCGGACTTGCGGAAAAACGCGGAGCGCCGTTTGGAGATCGGGCACGAGGATTGTGTGATTGATCAATCGCTCGACGAGTCCCTGCACTTCCGGCTGCGGTTGGATCTTATTGATCAACCAATCGACAGCGCCGTCCGGCAGCATCGGAGATTCGGAGCGAGGCCCGAAATGCTGATCGAGTTCGCGGAGCGCGAGCGCGGCTTTGCCGAGTTTCCGCGTAGTCAAAGTCTTGAGCACCGACTCCGCGACCATCGTGTCTTTCATCACGATCGCCTGAAGATTGGCTCCCAGAGCCGCTTCCACGGCGGTGACAAATTCCGGCGCGACATCGATGAATTGCGCGAGTGCGCCGAGCACGGACGGTTTGAAAAAATCCGGGTTGTCGAGCCCGCGGAGCACCGCTTGGGTGCCTTCGGAAAAGCCTTCGCCTCCTTCGTTGAGATTTCGCAGCACCTCGAGCTTCGATTCTTTTTCCGCCAGCGTGCGCTGAGCATCGCGAAGTTCACGATCGAGCCCCGCGAGTCCGCTCTGCGCTTCGCGAATCTGCGCATCGGCATCGATGAGCTGCACCGAGCGCAATTCGAGATCGGCGGTCGCCCGATCCAGCTCGGCCTGCGTATCGCGCAGCCGGTCGGTGAATTGCGCGAAGGCAAAGGTGAGTTGGTCGAGTTCGCCGGTAAGAACGCTCAGCCGCGCCTCGGCGTGGTCGCGCTGCTGGCCGATGCTGGCGACTTGCCCGCGCAGCCCGCTCACGCGGCTCTCGATGCGCACCGAGTCATTGGCCACGGCCGAAATCGTCCGCTCCGCTTCCTGCCGCTGGCCGGTGAGCGCGGCGACTGCTGCTTGCTTTTCCTCCATCACGCGCAGCTCGCCCGCGAGCATCGTGGTGATCTGCGCCAACTCGGCGTCGGTGTCGCGGAGCTGCGTCTCGGCGATGCTGAATTTTTCCTCAGCTCCGGCCACGTCGGCGCGATAGCGATCCACGAGCCCACGGAATTCCTCGGCGCGCTCTTCGTTAAAAAGGATGCGGTTCTCGTGATTCGAAATGCGCGTCTTGAGTTCGTTCACGCCCTGCCGAGCGCGATTGAGACTTTGCTCCATTTCCTCGAGCGCCGCGCGTTGCACGGACACCTGCGACTCCTGGCTCTCGATTTCCTGTTCGCATTCGATCTGCCGTTCGCCAAGTCGCGCCAACTCTTGCGCTGCGGCGACACGCTGTTCTTCGAGCCCGTCGAACTGCCGCTTCGCCGCGTGCGTCTCCAGCATCTTGAGATCGCCGATGAGCGACTGGTAGCGCCGCGCCTTGCCCGCCTGCCGCTGCAAACTGCCGATCTGCCGCTTCACTTCCTTGATGATGTCCGTGAGCCGGAGCAGGTTGGCCTCCGTCGCCTCCAACTTCCGCAGCGCTTCCTTTTTCTGCGACTTGTATTTCGTAATGCCGGCGGCTTCTTCAAAAATGGCGCGCCGATCTTCCGGTCGCGACGACAGGATCATGTCGATCTTCCCCTGCTCCATGATCGAGTAAGCCGTGCGGCCGATGCCCGTGTCCATGAAGAGCTGCTGGATGTCCTTGAGCCGGCACGGCGTCTTGTTCAGCAAATATTCCGAACCGCCGTCACGGAAAACCCGCCGCGTGATCGTGACTTCATGCCAGTCGAGGCCGAGTTGTTCCTCGCATTCTGAAAAGGTCATCGAGACCTCGGCCATCCCGACCGCGGCGCGCGAATCGGTGCCCGAGAAGATGACGTCCGCCATTTCCCCGCCGCGCAGCGCCTTGGCCGACTGCTCACCGAGCACCCAGCGCATGGCGTCGAGGACGTTCGATTTGCCGCACCCGTTTGGACCGACGACGGCGGTGACGCCGCGATGGAATTCGAGCTTGGTTTTTGGGGCGAAGGACTTGAAGCCGAAGAGTTCGAGCGATTGGAGATACATGCGTCGCGAGCGGGTTGAAGTTGCGGAAAAACCGATTTCCGGGGTGGATTTCGGCGTAGCATGCTCCGAGTGGCCCGAAAGGCGCAAGCGCTATTTGGAGTGGCCGCGAAATTTTTAGGCCACAAGATATTGTGGTTGCGGCAAAATTAGCCGTTTTACAGAGAGAGCTACGGGATAGAACTCGCCTCGACCCAACGGAGATACGCAGGCAGACCGTCGGCGACGCGCAAGGCGATGATTTCGGGAACCTCGTAGCTGTGCAGCGCCCGGATGCGGTTCTCCAGCATTGGATAGCGGCCGATGGTGGTTTTGAGCACGACCATGACCTCGGCGCTCGTCTCGACAGCCCCCTGCCAGCGGTAGATCGATTCGACTCCAGCGACAAGATTGGCGCAAGCCGCGAGCTTTTCCTCAACGAGAGTGCGAGCAGCGTTACGAGCGCGCTCCGCGTCGGGCCACGTGGTGAAGACGACGAGGACTTCCTCGGCCATGGCAGTTAGACGCTCGCCGGAACGAGCGCTTGCTGGCGGACGATCCACCCGCCGCCCAATACTTCGTCACCTCGATAGCAGACAGCCGCCTGGCCCGGCGTGACGGCCCGCTGCGGGGTGTGCAACCGGACGCGGGCGGTGCCGCATTCGCCGGGGAAAATCGTCGCGGTCGCGCCGGGGTGCGCGTAGCGAATTTTTACGGTCGCCTCGAATGGCTCATCGGCGCCGCCATGCCAGAGCGCGTTGTCGATTTCAAACTCGTCGGTGATCAAATCCTCGGCGTCTCCAACGATGACGCTGCTCGTCACCGGATCGATGTCGATGACATACATCGGGCGTGGCGAACCGCCCGGCAGTCCTTTGCGCTGGCCGATCGTGAACATCTCGATGCCCTCGTGCTCGGCAATGCGATGGCCAGCCTTGTCGTAGATACCGCCGGGATGAAACTCGCCTTCGCCAAGGTGCGACTTGAGGAACGCCTTGTAGTCGTTGCCGGGGACGAAACAAATTTCCTGGCTGTCCACCTTGTCTGCCGTCTTCAAGCCAAGTCCGCGAGCGATGGCGCGGATTTCGGTCTTCTCCATGCCGCCGAGCGGAAAGAGCGAACGCTGCAACTGCGCCTGCCGGAGGCTAAACAGGAAATAGGATTGATCCTTGCGCGGATCTTTCCCGCGCCGCAGCACGGCACGGTCGGCATGATGCTCGACGATGGCGTAGTGCCCGGTCGCGATGAAATCCGCGCCGACGGCCTTTGCCTTGCCCCAGAGGTTGCCAAACTTCACCTTCTCGTTGCACATCACGCAGGGATTCGGTGTGCGGCCGTTGCGGTATTCTTCAGTGAAATAATCGATGACCAGCCGCTCGAAGTTTTCCCCTTCATCCACGACGTAATGCGGAATGCCGACGGCGTGCGCGACACCGCGGGCGTCGGCAATCGCCTGCGGGCCGCAGCACTTGTCCTCTGCACGCGAGATACAGTCCTGCGGCCAAACTTTCATCGTCACGCCGACGACATCGTAGCCCTGCTGCTTGAGCAGGTAAGCGGCGACGGAGCTGTCAACTCCGCCGCTCATGCCGACGACGACGCGGGTGGGTTTCATGGCTGCAAGGAAAACGAGCCGCGGAACTTAGCGCAACCTCGCCCCGTGTCCAGTCCTTGACACGCCACGAACGGCTCCAATCGGCGAGTCCACGAAGACGGCGGCCAATCCCAGGACATCAAATCTTCCTGACGCGCCTGACCTCCTTCGCTATTTAGGAGGGCATTGTGACCTCCATTTTCAAACGCTTGCGGCGTAATCCCTTCCCGGTCGTCGCATGGTTCGAGCGAGTGGTAGCCGTGTCGTTCGCATTTCCGGAGGAGACGCTGCGGCCGCTTGTCCCGAGTGGGCTGGAAATCGATACTTACGAGGGGCTGGGATTTGTGACGGTGGCGATGGTCTGGACGAAGCATCTGCGGCCGGCGGGTTTCCCGGCATTCCTCGGGCATGATTTCTTTCTCGCCGGCTACCGAATCTTCACGCGGCTGAATGACGGCGGGCGGCGCCTGCGAGGGCTGAAGATCCTGCGGAGCGAAACGGATCGGCGTCGCATGGCGTGGGTGGGAAATTTGCTCACGCACTATCACTATCGCCCGGTGACAACGCGGATCGAGACAGCGAACGGGCTGACGCGAGTCGAGACTGCGCACGCCAATGGCACCCCCACCCTCGACGTGAGTTTCGCGCTGGAGGAGGAAACAGCGATGCCGCCGGAGGGATCGCCATTTCCCGACTGGCACACCGCGCGACGCTTCGCCGGGCCGATGCCGTTCACTTTCGACGCGGAGGGAGAGGATACGTTTGTGGTGATCGAAGGGAGCCGTCAGGATTGGGTGCCGCGTCCGATCGTGGTGAAGGAATGGCGCGTCGGGTTGTTCGACGAAGGACCATTGCGCGGGACGAAGCCGATTCTCGCCAATGCCTTCACGACCAGCGGCGTGGCTTATCGCTGGAAACGAGGTCGAGTGGTGCGGACGGGAGGCGGGAATTGAAGCCGCGCGGGCGGTGGCAGGGCATGATGACAATTGCGCGTTTCAACTGGCCGTTCTATGTCGCGGCACTCGCAGTCATCTTCGCCACGTTCGCGGGATTGCTGTTGTTCCCCGCGCGTGTTCCGCGGTTGATCTGCTCCGTGGCGCTGGCGAGTGCGGTCTATTTTCTCTTCGGATCGCTAGGTGTTTCGCACCTCATTTACGATCGATCGGATTTATATCGTTGGGGCTGGCTAAAGCGCGCACTACGCGGGGCGGCGCCGCGCCGGGCGATCTTTTGCCATTCCGGCTTCGACGAAACTTCGGAGGATCTTCGCTCTCGTCTCGAGGATCTGGAGTGGCTGGTTCTCGATCACTTCGACGAAGGGCGAATGACGGAGGCTTCGATCCGCCGAGCGCGACGGATGTTCCCGCCCACGCCGGACACACTCCCAGCGACTTACAATCGATGGCCAGCGACCGCGGAATCCGCCGACATTGTGTTCGGTTTATTGGCCATTCATGAATTGCGGCTTGAAGAGGAACGCGGCGCATGGTTTGCCGAAGCGCGAAGATGTTTGCGCCAAGGCGGGCGGGTGCTGCTCGTCGAACACGTGCGCGATCTCGCCAACTTTTTTGCTTTTGGCCCAGGCTTTCTGCACTTCCACTCGCGGGGCAGTTGGCGGCGGGCTTGGGAATCCGCCGGTTTCCGTGCGACAGACGAATTTCGTGTGACGCCTTGGGTGCGGATCTTTATTCTCTCTGTCCCATGATCGAAGCCCTCGCCATTTTGCTGCGAATCGCTGGCGCGGGGCTCATCCTGCTCGCAGTTTTGCATGTCCCAATCGGCCGGCACTTGAATTGGCGCGAAGACGTGGCGCGGCTCACACCGATCAACGCGTCGATCTTTCACGTCCACAATTTTTTCATCTGCGTCGTGCTCGTGATGATGGGGCTGCCGTGTGTCTTCGATCCGCAAGTCTTTCTCGAACAATCGCGTGCCGGGGCATGGCTGTCGTGGTCCTTCGCGATCTTCTGGGCGATTCGGCTCTACTTTCAATGGTTCGTTTACCAAGCCGATCTGTGGCGCGGCAAACGCATGGAAACCTGCATGCACTGGTGGTTCACATTCGTCTGGAGTGCGCTCACGTTGCTTTTCGCAGCCTGCGGAATTGTGCAGAGGGGCTGGCTGGAGCGAGTGAGCAGCCCGTGAATTCAGGGCTTCGGCGTGAACAATGCCCAACGCCAGATCACAGCGAGGAAACCGAAATTCAGGATCACCATTCCGATTGCCGAAATCAACAGATCCCCGGCCAGGATAATTTCCAGCACGTTCATTCCAACCATCGCCAGGGTCTGCACCACTGCACATTCCACGCGCGCGAATCCGGTGAAAGCCCACACGCCAAGCAACACCTCGAGACACCCGATGGCCTTCGTCGCAGAACGAGCGATCCTGTCGCCGAGAATCCTCTCAACGATCAATCGATGCCGCGGAATTCCGTTGAGAATCTTGCTGTAAAGACCGTGGAAGATCCAGACGCTTCCGATCACGATCTGGGACAAAGTTTGGAAGGCGTTCAATTGAAAGAGAGTCAGCCAAACATCCGCAGCACCACAGTATTTGAATTGAGGCAGACATGCCTCGGAGCGACAACTCTTGCCGAGAGACTCCCGCGCATGGACATCCGTCCCCGCGATGCAGAGCTACTGTAGAAACCGCGCGAGGTTTTCCTGCTCCCACATCTTGGCCCGGCGGAACCAATGAAAGCGGCGCTCGCGGGCGAAGAATTTTTCGTGATGGACGATGCGGCGTCCGGCGGAATCGTATTCGTCGCGGACGACGGCGTGACACATCTCGTGATAGACGACGTACTCCAAAAACCACGTCGGCACGAATCGGCGATCGAGCAGCGGATGGACGCGGATGAGGCGGTCTTCCTCCTGGATCGTTCCGAAGACGATGCCGTTCTTCGGACGGCCTTTCTGTTTGCGTGCCCAGACGATCCGGTAACGCGGAAAGCGGTTGCCGAAATACTCCGCGTTCAGGTTGCGAAAGATGGTCCGAAGATTGAAAACTTTCCCCTGCGCTTCGTCCTCAAACTCGAACTGCCGCTGCATCGGAAAATGCGGCGCACACGCCTTGCGCTTTGGCGTTTTTGTCCGGGATTCCGGACGGATGGCGGGGCGTTTGCGAGTGCTCATGGTGCCTGTTGGACAACAAAGGTGCCGGGAAGTTAGGGAAGGAATTTCAGCCGCTCAAGCGTTCGCTATCTGGCGGTAAAGATATTTCGCGTTCGCCCAAAAATTGCTCCAAACGCTTGACCCGTTCGGCCAATTTCGGGAGGCGGGCAATCCGGGCGAGTTGTTCCTTGCTTTCGCGCATCGGCATCGCGGGGTATCCGAACCAGATCTCCTTCGGGCCAATGCTTTTGCTCACGCCTGACTTGGCGCCGACCACGGATTGATCGCCGATTTCGATGTGCCCGACGATCCCGACCTGACCGGCAAGCGTGACATAATTTCCCAGTCGGGTGCTGCCCGAAATGCCGGCTTGCGAGACTAAAAGACAGTGCTTCCCGATGACCACGTTGTGGGCGATCTGGACGAGGTTGTCGATTTTCGTTCCCGCCTGAATCCAGGTTCGGCCGAAACGCGCCCGATCAATCGTCGTATTCGCTCCAATTTCCACATCGTCCTCCACTTGGACGACACCAGTTTGGGGAATTTTGACGTGCTTACCCTCAGAAAACTCGAATCCGAATCCGTCGCTGCCCAAGACAACCCCACTGTGGAGAATCACACGGTTTCCTACTAGGCAGCGCGCCCCGATTGTCACTCGCGGAGCGAACTGGCAGTCGTCGCCGATATGTGCCTCGTGCCCGACGTAACTGTGAGCACCGATGACGGTATTCGCTCCGACTCTCACGCCGTCTTCGATGACGACAAATGGCTGGACGGAAACGTTTTCACCCAAGACCACATCGCGCCCGACGACCGCAGTCGGATGAACACCCGGCGCAAATCGGATGGGCGCCGGTGCGAATTTCTCCAGCAACCGGGCAAACGCCAGCGATGGGTTTTCGACACGGATCGCGACCGCAGAAATCGTCTCCGAAAAATCAAGCGGGACGAGCGCCGCCGTGGCACGCGAAGCCTTGAGCTGCGGCAGATACCTGGCATTGCCGAAGAAAGTGATCTGGCCCTCACCAGCATCCGCGACGGCTGCCGCGCCGTTTATTTTCTTCGATGCGCCGGTCTCAGACGCAAACTGGCCGCCTAACAAGGCGGCCAGTTCTTGAACCGTGAATTCCACGGAAATTACTTCTTCGGTTTGGTCGTGGTGGTCGGCGCAACCGGCGCTTCCGAGGTATCCTTGCCCTTGTTACGATTCAGGGCGGTGATCACAGTGTCGGTGAATTCGTAGTTGTCGCGACTGTAGAGCACGATGGGCACGCCATTAAGACTCGGGCCGGACTTATCGACCACCAAGTCGAAGTTCTCGGCCTTCACTTTGTCCGACACCACCTTGTTGATGTCCTCAACGATGCCAGCCCGCATGCGCCCCGACTGTTCCTGGAGTTGTTTCTCACGCGATTGCTGAAACTCGCGGATCTCGCGATCCATGTTTTGCAACTCTGCCGCTTTCTCGCTCCGAAGCTTGGCCTTTTGTTCCTTGGCGTCCTTGCTCAGTTCCGGGCGGACGATGTCCTCGTCGAGTTTCTTGACCTCTTCCAAAGACTTCTTCGCAATGTCCATGCGGTCCTCAAGTTCTTTTTTCGCCGCATTCCGCGCTTCATTGATTTTAGCCTCGGCGTCCTTGGTCTTGTAGTAAGACTCAAATACCTTCTTCATATCCACCGTGCCAATCTTGACGGCTTGAGCGGAGGCAGTCGCCGAGCCGAAGGCCAGGGCGAGAATGAGAGAAGACAAGGTCAGATATTTTTTCATTGGGATATTGTGAGGAAAAATGGAGAGGCGTGAGACTGGCAAAGGCGGGGTTCGTTCAAAATTGATACCCGATGTTGAAGTTAAATTTGCCGCTGCCGCTGGAGAACCGGTCTTTCTGAAGCGGGAAGCCGTAGTCAATGCGCACCGGACCGATGGGAAGATCGAGGCGGACACCGAGACCGATGTCGCTGTTCACATTGCCGCCGGCGAAGTCGTAAGTGCCAGCGTTATCAAAGCCCACGTCGTAAAAGACTGCTCCGCGAATTTTATCCACGATGGGAAACGTATACTCGACAGTAAGCCGGGCAAGGGTGTTGCCGCCGATGGGATCGCCGTTTTCATCTTTCGGACCCACATCGCGGAATTTGAAGCCGCGCAAGTTATTGGCGCCACCGAGGTAAAGCCGTTCAAAGATCGGCACCTGCGAACCCCCGGACCATGTGCTCACCGTGGCGATTTCTCCGTTCAGGGTCAGGATCGTGTCCCACGGGAGCAGGAAGTATTTCGAGGCCTCAAGATCAAATCCGTAAATGTCCACATTCCCACCGAGAAAGCCACCGGCTACATTGGCAGTAAGGGAAATGCGTTCGCCACGGCGCGTCAGGAAAAGCGAGTCCCTCGTGTCATAGGAGAGAGTCCCCGTGATTTCGCTCTTGGTATAAGTGCCGGCCGCATCCCTGATCGTCTGCGAAGCGGTGTCGCTGACGTTGAAAATCGAGATTTCTTCGAGGCGATAGCCGGCGCTGCCGGATAGGAAAGGGCGGAGCCGTTTCCGGGCGGTCAGCGCGCCACCGTAGCGGCGCTCATCATAGACCGACGAGGTGAAGGATGCCTCGCGATAGAAAAGCTCGCCGCCAAGTGCGATCTCGCGGTCCAGGAAATAGGGCTCCGTGAGTGAGAGGATGAAGTCCTTGCGCTTCGTGCCGTACTGGGCGCGCAGACGGAATTTCTGGCCGCCGCCGGTGAAGTATGGCCACCGGGTGATATCGAAATTGCCCTGCGTGATTTCCGCGAAGCCGAGCAGGTTGTCGATCGAGCTAAAGCCGGCGCCGAAGTTAAATGAACCCGTGCGTTTTTCCTCGACAATCACATTCAAATCCTTGCGTCCCGGCACGATTGTGTCGGCGGGATACGTCTCGACCTTGGAGAAGTAGTTCAAGTTCAAAAGACGCTGCTTGCCGGCATCGGTGCGAACCGTGTTGAAGACATCACCCGGATCGAGCGGCATTTCGCGGCGGATCACTTTGTCCTTCGTGCGCGTGTTGCCGGTAATGTTGATGTGCTCGAGATAGCTCTGCACGCCTTCGTCCATGTTGAAGGTCACATCGATTGTGTTGTTGCCCGCCGGGCTGGTATTCGCCCCCGCCTGGAAGTCGATGTAACCGCGCGTGCCATAGATATCCTGAATGGTTTTCACATCCGACCGGACGGCTTGTGGGGAATAAATAGCACCCGTCTTGATCTTCGTCGTCTTGGTCAGTTCATCGATGGTGAACACCTTGGCCCCGATGTAGGTCACCTTGCCGACATGATACTGCTGGCCTTCCGAAATCAGAAATGTGACGTCCACTTTATCACCCTGCCGGTCCACGCGCGGCGGCGCGACTTTCACATCCACGAAGCCCTGACTCTGATACTTTTCTTTCAGTGCCGCCACGTCGGAATCGAGCTGCTCGGCGTTCAGTTTTCCGCCTCCGGTCAGGATGCTGAGCAGACTCTTGGGCTTGGTCTTGACCACTTTGCCGAGGTCGCCCTTTGAGAAGACCGCGTTGCCTTCAAACTTCACCGATCGGATGATCAGCTTTCCTCCCTCATTCACGGTGAAAACGACGACCGACGTGCCCAGCTTCTCATTGACCGTACTCGTATAGGTCACGTCAGCTTCCGTGAAACCCTTGTCTCCGTAATACTTGAGGATCTTGTGCTTGTCCTGTTCGAGACTCGACTCGTCGAGCGTGTCACCGGGCTTGGCCGTGATCTCCTTGCGCAGCCGACTCTCCTTGACCTTCGTCACCCCTTCCAGCCGCACTTCCGTGATCTTTGCCTTGGTCTGCACGACGACGATGACTTTTACGCCATCGGTCAGCGGCTCCCCGAAAATGCGCACGTTCGAGATATTGCCGGTCTTGTAAAGATTGCGGATGTCTTCCTCGACCGCTTGCTCCGAGTAGGGCCGGCCCACGCGGGTGCGCATGTTGGCGAGGAGCTTTTCTTTGCTCACGGTACTCGCCCCGGCGTACTGCACTTCGATCGAGCGAACGATCGGGCCGGCACCAGCCGCCGGAGATGATGCCGCCGGAGGCTGAGCCAGCAGCGGCGCCGACTCAGCGGTCATGATTGCGAGGGCAAGGATGGCCGGAAAAAAGATACGAAAATTCATGGAGTTAATAGCTGCGAGTGCCGCCGAGAGCGCACTCCGGGCGGAAAACCGCGTATAAGAGGGTCTAGGCGCGGCAGCGTCAAGCAGCCTTTTGCCACCGTATGGCACCACGTCCGGTGCTCAGTCCTCTGTTCTTCGCCGTCGATCACTCCGCGAGCCGATACCAGTTGTCCCGGCGTTTCGGCTCGTACCCTGCATCGCGGATCAAGTCCTCGATCTGCTCCTTCGCCAGTCGGAAGCTCGTTCCGGCGGCGCTCACCACATTCTCCTCCATCATCACCGAGCCGAAATCATTCGCTCCGTACTTCAGCGCGATCTGTCCGATCTTCGGACCCTGCGTCACCCAACTGCTCTGCACGTTCTCGAAATTGTCCAAATAAATCCGGGAGAGCGCCTGCATGCGCAGATATTCGCCCGAGCCCGGCGGCTCCGCGCGCAATTTCGTATGCTCCGGCTGGAAGGTCCAGCAGATGAAAGCCGTAAAGCCACCCGTCGCGTCCTGCTGCACGCGCAACCTTTCGAGATGTTCGAGGCGATCTTCGAGCGTCTCGACATGGCCAAACATCATCGTCGCACTCGAGTTCAGCCCCAACTCGTGGGCGATCTCCATGACCTTCAGCCACTGGTCGCTATTGCACTTCAGTGGCGCGATCCGTTGCCGCACGGCGTCCACGAGGATTTCGCCGCCACCGCCGGGGATCGATCCGAGCCCGGCGTCTTTAAATCGGGAGATCACCTCCCGCAGCGGCATTCCAAAAACCTCGGCGAAATGATTGAACTCTGGCGGGCTGAATCCATGGATATTGATGTGCGGATATTTCTGCCGGATGTGCCCGAGCATCGTGAGGTAATGGTCGATGCCGAGCTTCGGATGATGGCCGCCTTGCAGCAAAATCTGGATGCCCCCGATAGCCGTTAGTTCGTCGAGCTTTTGGTCGAGTTGGTCGAGCGAGAGGACGTAATGATCCTCATCCTTTTCCGTCCGGTAAAACGCGCAAAACTTGCAATAGACGTTGCAGACGTTCGTGTAGTTGATGTTCCGGTCGATGATGTAAGTCACGATCTCCTCACCCCGTCCACCGAAGGCATCGCGCTTCGCAAGATTCCGTCGGCGATTCGCCAGTTCACCCAGTTCGAGCAGAGGCAGTCGGTAAAGCTCGCGGGCGTCCTCCGGCGTGATGCGTTCCCCGGCGAGGACTTTGTCAATCAGAGCATCTTCAAGCATGGCGGCGGGCATGATTAACACTAGAGCATCTGCCGAACTCCGCTTCCAGATAAAGGGTTGTAGAGGCGGCTCTATCGCGTAGCGATGTGCCGCCTTCGCCCGCTACAGCGGCACGTCCTTCGGACAGAGCCGCCGCTACACGACTACCCCCTCGCCAACAACGCCCGGCAAATCTCCCGAATCAGACCTGGCCCGCGATAAATGTAACCCGTGTAAATCTGCACGAGCGCGGCGCCCGCATCGAATTTCTCCAGCGCCGAGTCCGCGTCCATGATCCCACCCACCGCGATGACCGGCACCTTCGTCCGCTCCGCAATGAACCGCACGATCTCCGTCGAACGCTTCTGCAATGGCAACCCGCTCAACCCACCCTGCGTCCGCCGATTTTCCGCGATGCTGGAATGATCGATCGTCGTGTTCGTCGCAATGATCCCAGCGAGCGCATGCTCCTCGACCAAGCCGAGGATTTCTTCGATCGCGGGAAACTCGAGGTCCGGCGCGATTTTCAAAACCAGCGGACGCTTCCGCAGATTCCGCCGCTGAATCGTCCCCAGCAATTCGTCCAGCGCTTTTGCGTCCTGCAGCGCGCGCAATCCCGGCGTGTTCGGCGAGCTGACATTCAGCACAAAATAGTCGCCGTAATTATACAGTCGCTCAAACGACAAGAGATAATCCGCCGTCGCCTCCTCAATCGGCGTCACCTTCGATTTTCCGAGATTTATCCCGACCGGAATCGCCGGCCACCGTCCCTTTTGCTGCAAGCGCTGGAGCCGCGCCGCGATCACGTCACAGCCATCATTGTTAAATCCCAGCCGGTTGATCAACGCTTGGTCTTCCGGGATGCGAAAAATCCGCGGCTTCGGATTGCCCGGCTGCCCTCGTCCCGTCACCGTCCCGATTTCCGCAAAGCCAAATCCGAGTGCCTGCCATGCCGGCAGCGCCACGGCATTTTTGTCAAAGCCCGCCGCCAGCCCCACCGGATTTGGAAACGTGACGCCGAACACCTCGCGCTTTAGCCGCGGGTCCGGCGTGCGCGCGCACTTCCTCATCCATGGTCCGAGTCGCACCAGCCAGTTGATCGCCAGATGGTGCACCGCCTCGGGATCGCCGAGAAACAGAAGCGGACGGGCCAGAGCGGTGTACCAATTCATGGATTGAGCATTTCGGGGAAACGTCCGATGCAAAGCAATCGGCGCGCATCCATGCACTCAAATCGAACGCCTCCGCATTGCCCAACTTAAAACACGGACCCCGGTTCCGCCGTTTCGATTTTCGCAGGCAGGCGCTTGGTCCGAGCGTTTCGCGATTCGATGCCGCACGCGCTGGGTACTGGCGGAAACATTTAAAAAGCGTTATCGTTTGCACTCCCTGCTGCCTTGTCGCGAATTTTCAGCAGTCTCTCCCCCGCCACCGAAGCCTTTCATGAACTCATCCGCCGACGCAGCAGCATGCAGCCCCGACGAGGAAAACGTCCGGCGCCAAAACGAGTTACTCTCACTCGCGCTCGGCACCACTCACATGGGCACTTGGGAGTGGAATCTCACCACGGGTCGCTTTGACGGTGACAAACGCATGCACGATTTCCTCGGTCTCGCGCCCGAAGCTTTCGGTGGCCAGCTTCGCGATTTCTTAAATTGCGTTCACGCCGAAGACCGCGAGGCCATCGCTGAGCGGATGGGCGTCGCATCGAAGGGAGGTGTGGAATTCGATGAGGAGTTTCGCGTCGTCTGGCCGGCGAACGGCAGCGCCCATCACCTGCACGCTCGAGCCAAGGTCCTTTCCAACAATCGCGGCGAGGCTTTGCGGGTCATTGGGGTTTGCTGGGACGTGACGCGGCAAAAGCAAGTCGAGAAACAAATGGCCGAGGAACGCCAGCTTCTCCGGGCGATGATGGAATACATCCCCGACCATATTTACTTTAAGGATACTGCCAGCCGCTTCATGTGCGTGAATCGGGCCAAGCTCGCCAAGCATCACTTGGAAGACATGGGGGATATCGTTGGTAAAACGGATTTTGATTACTTTACTAAAGAGCGGGCGCAACAAGCCTTTGAAGACGAACAGCGAATCATGCGCACCGGCGAACCTTTGGTCGATCGCGAGGAAATGAACCTCTGGCCGGATGGAACTGAAAGATGGGTCTCCACGACCAAGCTGCCACTGCGTGACGACCACGGGCTTGTCGTTGGTACATTCGGGTTGTCACGCGACATCACGCAGCGCAAGCACGCAGAAGAGCAGGTGGAAAAATCCAAGGCGGAATTGCTCGCGAAGAATAACCTCCTCGAAGAAGACTTGGAAATGGCGCGGGAGTTACAAAGCGCCATGCTCCCTCACCGCTATCCGTCATTTCCGCACATCGCCACCACGGAGAATAGCGCGTTGCATTTCTACCATTACTATCACCCCTCGATGAGCGTCGGCGGTGATTTCTTCGATGTCCTGGAAATCTCGGATAATGCCGCGGGAGTCTTCATTTGCGATGTCATGGGACACGGGGTGCGAGCCGCCCTTGTTGCCGCCACGCTCCGGGCAATCCTCGGGGAATTGCGAACTACCTGGATGAAGCCGGCTGAACTCCTCTCCCGCGTCAATCGCGCGCTTCGCTCATCATTGAAGAACACGGGCGTGCCGCTTTTCGCGTCCGCATTCTACATGGTCATCGACCTAAGTCGGCGAGACCTGTGCTTTGCCAACGCAGGACACCCTCATCCACTCCGCGTCCATCAATCACTCGACGGTCCAAAAGTAAGCCGGTTGAATGGCATCAAACCCGGTCCTGCACTTGGTCTGTTTGATGACGCAACCTACACTGACAGCCACACGGAAGTGTCATTGCACGATACGCTCCTGCTCTTTACCGACGGCTTGATCGAAGTAGAAGCAAGTGACGGCCAGTTATTCGACTACCCGCTCCTGCTCAGTGCAGTAAGCAAACGAAGCTCTCTGCCAACCGCCGAACTCTGCCGCGGAATCGTCGATGAGGTTCAACGCTTTTCAGCGAACAAGGAATTCTCCGACGACGTCTGCTTGATCGCCACGACCATTGATCGCCTGGTCTCTGGCCCCATTTAAAAAGTAACCGGTTTAGACCAGCTGACAGATATGGTTTCCGCCGAACAGCCTGTTGAAAACCTCCGAAAGCAGTGTCATCCTGAGCGGAGCGGAGGCGGAAAAGCGGGCGTAGCGCAGTCTAAGGATCCCGACGATTCCTTGTAATCTCCGCAGTGTACTGCGGCAGCAGGTGCCGCCTGGGTCGAACGCAGGCGGCACGTCCTTCGGACAGAGCCGCCTCTACACACTTAGAGCGTGTCATGCACTCTTCTCGAAGGTCATACCTGTGGACCAAAGGCCAAACCCAAGCCAGCCCAGGGCGTTGCCCTGGGCTGGCATGTATTGGGCCTTTGGCTCACCTGCGTCGGCCGTGCGCAAAGTGCATGACACGCTCTAAGCTGAGACCCTCAGGTCAACGTTGACCTCCTGAGAAGTAGTCCAGTAAGTCTTCCAACATCCGCTGACTCATCCTAATCGTGTAAGTCGTGATAGCTATAATCCCTCAAGTAACTCACAAATGGCACTGAGTGTGAGAAGGGCAGCCTGATTAAAAGAAAGTAAACAAACTGCCTTCAGGGTCGGTTTTGAATCGAAGTAATCAACCGTGACTCAGCCACAGTCCCGATCGGCGGTAGCGTCTCCATTCGGCGAACGACGAGCTGTAGCGGCGGTCTAGAACCGCCGTGAACGTGCGCGGCAGCTTCGGTCGGCGGTCACAGACCGCCGCTCCAAACCCCAAACTGAGACAATACCCGATCGGTACGTCAGGTTAATTGATCGACGAGCGGTCTCAATTTAGTCAGAGTCGCCACCTATTGATGCCCCCCTCCGAATCCGCCTCCGATGCCGCGCTCGAAGCTCTGGGCTTTGTCGTCTTCGTCCGCGAATTTGGCGCGCTGCATCTCTCCAGTCCGCCGCCCGAATGGCTCTTCCGTCTGTGGCCGGCAGCCGCCGCGCCGGGCGCCAAACTCCGCGTCGCCGAGGCATCGCCCTTTCTCGAAAATTTTCTCACCGGCGCCGCTGAATGCTGGGACGCGGGCGCGGGCGGCCCCGCAACTTCCGGGCCGTGGGTGGAGCGCGACGCGCATGGGACAGAGTTGCGTCTCGAAGCCACGGCCTTGACCGCAGGAGGCCGCGCCATGTTACTCGTCGAGCGGCTCGGTGAGAGTTTTGAAACCAGGCAGTCCATGCTGCAAAAGGCGAGAGAGACGATTATCGCCGACCAGCGGCTCGATGCGGAAATCCAAAAAAAAGAAATCCTGCTGCACTGCCTGGCCGAGGATTTGAGCGCCGCGCTGGGCAACGTCATCACCTCGCTGCGGCTCATGGAGCTGGAGCAAAATCCCACAAAAATTAAACACCTCCTCGCCCTCGCGTCCCGCGCCACAGATGACCAGCAGGCGCTGATGAGCCGGGTGCTCGAAGTCTTCGCCGACGAACTGGACAGCTTCTACGGCGAGGCTGGCGCAAGGCCGGCGGGTGTGGATCTGCGCGCGGTCGCGCGCCAGGTCATCGACACCGCCGCTTCGCAGTTTGTCGAGAAAGGCGTGCGCCTTAAAACGCTCGACGCGACTACGGGTTCCATGACGGTCACTGCCGATGCGGCTCACCTCGAACGCGTGCTCACCAATCTCTTGGAAAACGCGCTCGAGTCCACGCCCAACGGTCGCCAAGTCGCGGTTCGTATCGAGGAAGAAGCGGAGACAGTTGCCCTTTACGTCAACGACGCCAGCGCGAAAATGCCGCCCGGCGTCCGCGCCAAATTGTTTGCGAAATTCGACACGACAACGGGCACTTCGCCGGCGGCGTTGTTGCGCCTGCATTTCTGCCGAATCACCGTCGAAAACTGGAACGGCGAAATCGGCCACATCCCGCTGGAAGGAGGCGGAAATAGCTTCTGGATTCGGCTGCCAAAAGCGGTCGCGTGATGATGAAGACGATCGTCCTCATCGACAGCGATGCTCTGACCCGCACGCTGCTCTCGCACTGCCTCGCCGGACAGGGCTGGCGCGTGTTCGAAGCCGACAACGGCGAAGCTGGCCTGGACCTTGCCATCAAGCACAAGCCGGCGGCCGTCCTCTGCGACATCCGCACTCCAAAGCGCAACGGCTTCAAGGTCTGCCGCTTGATTCGCGAAGTACCCGAGCTTCGATCCACATGCGTGATCCTCACCAGCGTCAGCCGTTTTGGCAATGACCGCGATACCGGCCTGGCAGCAGGCGCCGACGCGTATTTGGTCAAGCCGATCCTGCCCGCCGATCTTCTCAAGGCGCTGGTGCGGAATGAAAATGGCGCGTCCGTCGATGTCTCCGAAAATGCGCCGGAGCCTGCGGACAAAGGCCCGACGACGATCCGGTTCTGGGGCGTTCGCGGTTCCATTCCGACTCCTGGCCGCGAGACGGCGGCCTTCGGTGGAAATACGTCCTGCGTAGAGGTGCGCGTCGGCGATCAAGTCATCATCCTCGATGCGGGCTCGGGCATCCGCCGTCTCGGTCAGTCGCTGATGAAAGAGTATCGCGACAGGCCGCTCAACATCACGATGCTCGTGACTCATACGCACTGGGACCACATCCAGGGCTTCCCGTTTTTCATTCCCGCCTACAGTCCGCGCGTCAACGTGCGCATCCTCGGCTACGAGGGAGCGGTGCATGGGCTGCGCGGCGCGCTCTTCGAGCAAATGCAGAGCGCCTTTTTTCCCGTGGGTCTGCACCAGATGGCGAGCCATGTGACCTTCGAGGAACTCGCCGACATGCAGTTCCAGGTTGGTGCGGTCAAAGTGCGCGCGATCCTTGCCCATCATCCCGGCATCTGCCTCGGCTACCGGCTCTCGACTCCGTCTGGCGATGTCGTTTACATGCCCGACCACGAGGTTTACGAGCGCCACGAGATCGAACGACAGAAACTTAGTGGCGAGACTTCGTCACAGGGTCTCGACTACGCGCAGCAGCAGGACGAAAAGGTCATTGAATTTGTCCGCGGCGCCGACGTGCTCATCGCCGATTCGCAGTACGATGAAGCGGAATATCCGTCGCGGCTCGGCTGGGGCCACACCTGCGCCGACGACACCGTGCAGAATGCGATTCGCGCCGGCGTGCGGCAGTTGTTCCTCTTCCATCACGACCCCGATCATCATGATGAGAAGATCACGAGCATGGTCAGCCGCGCGCGGGTGCGAGTAGCCGACCAAGGTGCATCCCTGCTGGTCTCCGCGGCGCGCGAGGGTGGAGAAGTCGTGCTCAAGCCCGTGTAAGTGACTGTGTAATAAGCTCCGCGCCACCTCCGCCCACGAAAAGCTCGCCCAAAGACCAGCC
>JBBSDS010000046.1:0-19757 GCA_038240495.1 Chthoniobacterales bacterium
AGTTCGCGGCCGTCGATGGGAAGATCGCGCGGCTTAGTCGCTCCGGTGCAGATGACGGTGGCGTCGAATTCCTTTTGCAGCTTTTCCGCGGGATAGTTTTTTCCGACCTCGGTGTTGCAAAGAAACGTCACGCCTTCGTCCTCGAGCAGCTTGATGCGGCGCATCACCACCTCATTCTTGTCGAGTTTCATGTTCGGGATGCCATACATGAGCAGCCCTCCCGGACGATCGGCGCGCTCGAAGACCGTCACGATGTGGCCGGCGCGATTGAGTTGTGCGGCAGCACAAAGACCGGCGGGGCCGGAGCCGATGACGGCGACATTTTTTCCGGTCCGAATCGTCGGCGCTTGCGGTACGACCCATCCTTCGTCCCAGCCTTTGTCGATGATCGAGACTTCGATGTTTTTGATCGTAACGGGCGGTGAGTTGATGCCGAGAACGCATGAGCCTTCGCACGGCGCGGGGCAGACGCGGCCGGTGAATTCCGGGAAGTTATTTGTCTTGTGCAGTCGCTCCAGCGCTTCCCGCCACAGGCCGCGATAGACGAGGTCATTCCATTCGGGGATGAGATTGTTGATCGGGCAGCCGCTCGCCATGCCGCCGATGAGCGTGCCGGTGTGGCAAAAAGGGACACCGCAATCCATGCAGCGCGCACCCTGCGTGCGGAGCTTGTCCTCCGGCATGTGGTAATGAAACTCGCTCCAGTCGCGCGCCCGTTCGAGTGGCGCGCGGTCGGCGGGGAGTTCGCGGATATATTCGATGAAGCCAGTTGGTTTTCCCATGATCGTTATTGATTAGACGTCCCTAAATTTCCTGACTAGCCGCCGCCGATGCGCGCCACGTCGCGGGCATTCGCTTCGAAGGCCGCGTTGAGCGCGTCGTCGCCGCTGAGTCCGTCCGCCTCCGCCTTGCTCAGCGCTTGCAACACGCGCTTGTAGTCCTTCGGCATCACCTTGGCGAACTTCGGCGCCATCTCCTCCCAGAGCGCAAGGACTTTGAACGCCTTCTGGCTCTTCGTGTAATCGGCGTGCCGCTTGATCAACTGGCGCACTTCCTCAGCTTCGGCGGCTTCCATTTTTTCCAGCGCGACCATCTGCATATTGCAGCGCGTGGCGAAGTCGCCGGCTTCGTCGAGGACGTAAGCGATGCCGCCGCTCATGCCCGCGGCGAAGTTGCGTCCGGTCGGGCCGAGCACCACGACTTTGCCGCCGGTCATGTATTCGCAGCCGTGGTCGCCGACGGCTTCGACGACCGCATTCACGCCGGAGTTGCGGACGGCGAAACGCTCGCCGGCCATGCCGCGGATGAAGACTTCGCCGGCCGTCGCGCCGTAGAGCGCTACGTTGCCGATGATGATGTTTTCCTCAGCGACAAAGGTGGAGGCGGCTGGCGGATAAATGATGATCCTCCCACCGCTCAGGCCCTTGCCGACGTAATCGTTGGCGTCGCCTTCAAGTTCGAGGGTCACGCCTTTCGGAACGAATGCGCCGAGACTTTGTCCCGCGCTGCCTTCAAACCGCAGATGGACCGTGTCCTCGGGCAATCCCTTCGGGTGGCGCTTGGTGATTTCATTGCCGAGAATCGTGCCGACGACGCGGTTGGTATTCTTGATCGGCAGCTTCGCGGTGACCTTTTCGCCGCGCTCGATAGCGGGTTTGCAAAGGTCGAGCAACGTCGTGAGGTCGAGAGACTTCTCAAGGCCGTGATCCTGTTTCTCCGTGCAATAGCGGCCGACCTCGGGTCCGGCATCCGGCGAATAGAGGAGCTTCGAGAGGTCGATGCCTTTTGCTTTCCAGTGCTGAATCGCGGCCTTCGGTTCGATGGCGTCGGTGCGTCCGACCATTTCATTGATCGTGCGGAAGCCAAGCTGGGCCATGATCTCGCGGACTTCTTGCGCGATGAATTTCATGAAATTCACGGTGTGCTCGGGGTCGCCGGTGAAGTTTTTGCGCAGCAACGGATCTTGCGTCGCGACGCCGACGGGACAGGTGTTGAGATGGCAGACGCGCATCATGATGCAGCCGAGCGTGACGAGCGGCGCGGTCGCAAAGCCGAATTCCTCGGCACCGAGCAGCGTGGCGATGACGACATCGCGCCCGGTCTTCAACTGGCCGTCCGTCTCGACCGCGATGCGGGAGCGGAGATTATTGAGCACGAGCGTCTGGTGCGTCTCAGCGAGACCGAGCTCCCATGGCAGACCGGCGTGCTTGATCGAGGTCTGTGGCGAGGCGCCGGTGCCGCCGTCAAAGCCAGCGATGAGCACGACGTCGGCGTGCGCTTTCGCGACGCCAGCGGCAATTGTGCCGACGCCGACTTCGCTGACCAGCTTCACGCTGATGCGTGCTTCCCGGTTCGCGTTTTTCAAATCGTGAATCAGCTCGGAGAGATCTTCGATCGAGTAAATGTCGTGATGCGGCGGTGGCGAGATAAGGCCGACACCCGGAGTCGAGTGGCGCACTTTCGCAATCCACGGATAAACTTTCGAGCCGGGAAGCTGGCCGCCTTCGCCGGGCTTCGCGCCTTGCGCCATCTTGATTTGCAGCTCGTTGGCCTTGGACAAATACAAGCTCGTCACGCCGAAACGGCCCGAGGCGACCTGCTTGATCGCGCTGTTCTTGGAGTCGCCGCGATCGTTCGACCAAGTGTAGCGCTCGGGGTCTTCGCCGCCTTCACCGGTGTTCGATTTTCCGCCGATGCGATTCATGGCGATGGCAAGCGCTTCATGTGCCTCGCTCGAGATCGAGCCGTAGCTCATCGCGCCGGTTTTGAAGCGCTTCAAAATCGAGTCCACCGAATCGACTTCCTCGATCGGCACGGGCTCGCGTTTCTTGAAATCGAGCAGGCCGCGCAAGGTGAAGTGCGCCTTGCCCTGCTCGTTCACCAATCCCGAGTATTGCTTGAAGGTTTCGTAGCTCCCGGTGCGCACCGCTTTTTGCAGCGAGTGGATGACCTGCGGGCTGAAAAGGTGCGCCTCGCCTTCCTTGCGCCACTGGTAATCGCCGCCGACTTCGAGCGTGTGGCCATTGACCTGGCGGTCCGGGAACGCGTGATGGTGCCGGTTGAGCGTTTCGCGCGCAATGCCGTCCATGTCCGCGCCTTCGATGCGCGTAGCGGTGCCGGTGAAGTATTTGTCCACGACCACCTGATTGAGCCCGACGCACTCGAAAATCTGCGCGCCGCGATAGCTCTGGATCGTCGAGATGCCGATCTTCGAAGCGACCTTGATGATCCCCTTCGTCGCCGCTTTCACGAAATTCTTGCACGCGGTTTTGTGATCCACGCTCACGAGCAGACCCTGGCGGATCATGTCGTCGAGCGTCTCAAAAGCGAGGTAGGGATTGATCGCCCCGCAGCCATAGCCGATGAGCAGCGCGAAGTGATGCACTTCGCGCGGTTCACCCGACTCAAGCACGAGGCCGACCCGCGTGCGCTTGCCTTCGCGGATGAGATGGTGGTGCAGCCCGGCAACGGCCAACAGTGCGGGAATGGCGGCGTTCTCCTTGTTCACGCCGCGGTCACTGAGGACGATGATATTCACGCCGTTGCCGATCGATCGGTCTGCCTGCGCGCAGATTTCCTCCATCGCTTTTTCGAGGCCGGACGCACCGAGCTTCGGATCGAACAGGGTCGGGATCGTGACCGACTTGAACGCGCCCTCACCGACGTGCTTGAGCTTCGCAAGTTCCTCGTTGGTCAGGATCGGCGATTTGAGTTCGATGAGATGGCAACTCTCCGGCGTCGGCTTCAAGAGATTCCGCTCCGAGCCGATGGTCGTCTCTGCCGAGGTGATGAGTTCCTCGCGGATGCAGTCGATGGGCGGGTTCGTGACCTGCGCGAAGAGTTGTTTGAAGTAATCGTAAAGGAGCTTCGACTTGTCCGAGAGCACGGCAAGCGGGATGTCCGTACCCATCGAACCGGTTGCCTCGACGCCGTCTTTCGCCATCGGCAGCAGGAGCATGCGCTGATCTTCAAACGTGTAGCCAAACGCCTGCTGACGCTGGAGCACGGTCTTGTGATCCGGCTCGGGAATCTCCGGCGCGTCCTTGACCTTCGCGAGATCGACCATGTGCTCGTTGATCCACTGGCGATACGGCTTCTCGGCGGCGATGGTATTCTTGATCTCCTCGTCCGCGATGATCCGGCCCTGTTCCATGTCCACGAGGAACATGCGTCCCGGCTGCAAGCGCCCCTTGATCGCCACGCGCTCGGGCGCAATCGGCAGCACCCCGGCTTCCGACGCCATGATCACGAGATCATCCTTCGTCACGTAGTAGCGCGACGGGCGCAGACCGTTGCGGTCGAGCGTCGCGCCGATCATCGTGCCGTCGGTGAAGGCGACCGACGCCGGGCCATCCCACGGCTCCATGAGGCACGAGTGGTATTCGTAAAAAGCCTTCTTCGCATCACTCATCGACTCGTGCCCGGACCACGGTTCGGGGATCATCATCATCATCGCATGGGGCAGCGAGCGACCGCCCATGACGAGCAGTTCGAAGACATTGTCGAACATCGCCGAATCCGAGCCGCTCTGGTTGACGATCGGCAGGATTTTCTTGATTTCGTCGCCGAATAATTCGCTCTCCAACAGCGACTGCCGCGCTTTCATCCAGTTCACATTGCCGCGCACCGTATTGATCTCGCCGTTGTGGGCGATGTAGCGCTGCGGATGCGCCCGCTCCCAGCTCGGAAAGGTGTTCGTCGAGAAGCGCGAATGGACCAGCGCCAGCGCCGTATCCAGATCCGGGTCGTGCAGGTCGGTAAAGTATTTGCCCACCTGATCCGTCGTGAGCATTCCTTTGTAAATCATCGTCCGGCACGAAATGCTCGCCACATACCAGAAGCCATCGAGGCCCACCGCGCGGATCTCCGCATGGGCGCGTTTCCGCAGGACGTAGAGCTTCCGCTCGAACGCCTGATCGTCCACGCAATTTGCGCCGCGCTTGATAAATACCTGCCGCATAAACGGCTCGCTCGCCTTCGCGGTGTTGCCGAGCGACGAGTTATCCGTCGGAATATCGCGCCAGCCGAGCACCGTCTGACCTTCCTCGACGACCATCTTTTCAAAGAGGAGGGCGCTCTTCTTCCGGGTCTCCGCATCCGGGGAGCAGAAGATCATGCCGACCCCATATTGCCCCGGCTCCGGCAGCGTGATGTTTTGCGCCGCCACCGCCTTCTTCAAAAACCCGTGCGGGACTTGCAGCAAAATGCCCGCGCCATCGCCCGTATTCGCCTCACAGCCGCAGGCACCACGATGGTCGAGATTCACCAGGATGGTCAGCGCCTGCTCGACAATCTCGTGCGAGCGTTTGCCTTTCATCTGGCAGACAAAGCCAACGCCACAGGCGTCATGCTCAAACTGCGGATCGTAAAGTCCCTGTTTTACCGGAAGTCCCTGATTTTGCATGATGGTCGTCGTGAATGGAATGCGGCAGTAAGGGGTAGGTAAGCCGCGGGGTCAAGCTCAGGGTCGCTCCGCGAGGGCAGGAATTCCGCGTTTTGTCACGAACCAGCTTAAAAGTCGCCTTTACTTGGCCGGTTTACGCCGAAGGAGGCAGTTGCTTTGGCGCATTCCCGCCTCTTCAGAGGTCGATTCGGTCTCGTGATTCGTGCAGGCGCGTCACTGCTGCGAGGATGGTGATCGCCAAGTGTTTTGCGCCGCGCAGCCTCACATCCAAAATCCACGTTTTGTGTCCTTGGAAACAACTCCTGGCGCTGTTCTCATCTCCACATGTCATCGCGCTTTCCCCGCTGCCTCGTTGCTCTGCTGATTCTCACCTGCACTGTGTCCGCCGCGGACACCGCCAGGCGCCCGCCGAACGTCCTCTTCATCCTCGCCGACGATCTCGGATATGGCGATGCCTCCTGCTACGGGCAGGGCAAAATCAAAACGCCGGCGATCGACAAACTCGCGGCGGAAGGCGCACGCCTGACCGATGGATACGTCACTTCGTCCACCTGCACGCCCACGCGTTATGCCATCCTGACCGGCGAGTATGCCTGGCGCAAAAAAGGCACCGGCATCCTGCCCGGCGATGCGGGGCTCATCATCTCGCCGAGCCGAACCACCGTGCCGCGCATTTTCAAAAACGCGGGCTACACCACCGGAGCCATCGGCAAATGGCATCTCGGACTGGGAAGCGGGAAGCTCGATTTCAACGGCCACATTTCTCCCGGCCTGAATGAACTCGGCTTCGACTACTCCTTCAACATGCCGGCGACCGGCGATCGCGTGCCCTGCGTCTATATGGAAAATGGGCGCGTCGTGAACCTCGATTCCAGCGACCCGATCTCCGTAAACTACGGGCAGAAGATCGGCGACTGGCCGACGGGAAAAGAGCATCCTGAACTGCTCCGCATGAAGGCGAACGCGGGGCACGCCGACACGATCATCAATGGGATCGGCCGCATCGGCTTCATGACCGGCGGCAAGGCCGCGCTCTGGGTGGACCAGACGCTTTCCGACAACTTCAACGTCAAGGCCCTCGAGTTCATCAAGCGCAGCAAGGACAAGCCGTTCTTCCTCTACTACGCTGCGCACGAGCCGCACGTGCCGCGCGATCCAAATCCGCGCTTTGTCGGGAAATCCGGCGTCGGCGCGCGCGGCGATGCGGTCCTGCAATTCGACGATCAGGTCGCGAAGCTGATGAAGACGCTCAAGGAAGAAGGCTTGGAGGAAAACACGCTCGTCATCCTCACGAGCGATAACGGCCCGGCGGTGTCCGACGGCTACGCGGATGGCGCGCTGGAGACGGAGAAGGCGGCTGATCACCACGCAGCCGGCATCTATCGCGGCGGCAAATATACCGACTTCGAAGGTGGGGTGCGGATGCCTTTCATCGTCCGCTGGCCGGGGCACATCAAGGCGGGCGCAGTCATTTCCGAACCCGTCTGCGCCACCGACCTCGCCGCCACCGCCGCGGCACTTACCGGCCAGAAACTCGCGCCCGACGCCGCGCCCGACAGCTTCGACATCCTGCCCGTCCTCACCTCGGCGGCAAAGACCCCGCACGATTTTCTGCTCTACGGAAATCCCAACCCCCAGCTAATGCCCTCCGCCATCCGGGAAGGTAACTGGAAGCTCATCCAGCGACCCGGTCCCTCCCTCAGCCGCGATCCGGGCAACAACGGTTCTGACGCGCAGAGCACTGGGCTGCTCTTCGATCTCGCCAAAGATCCGCGCGAACAAACCAACGTCGCCGCAGAAAATCCGGAGGTCGTCGCCCGCCTCAAAGCAAAGGCCGCCGAAGCCACCACCGCCGGCTTCACCCGCCCCGGCGGCGCGAAGGTGGCCGTTCGCTAAGAGGGTGGACCGGAAGTCAACGGAACCCTGTGGCCGCAGGCCACTTTTCCAACCCTGTCATCCCGAGCCGTATCCATGCAGTTTGGTTTTGATTTTAACGCAGAGCCGCAGAGGCCGCAAAGAAGAAGAAAAGTCGCTCACCGTTTGGTGAGTGCGGAAAGGCTCTGCAAATTCTTTGCGATCTCTGCGCCTCTGCGCCTCTGCGTTTAAAAGAAGCCTCTCGAATTGCATCGTTACGGCTGAGCCTGCCGAAGGACCTCCGAGGCAGCGGCGTACGGGACAAATGGCGGCTGGCCCGTGGGCGAGCTTTTCGAGGGCGGAAGTGGTGCGGAGCGATGCCGCTGAACAGCCTTTTGAAAAACCTCAACAAGGCCAGTCATCCTGAGCGGAGCGCCGCGGCGGGCGCAGGTGGCGCGGCGCGCAGTCGAAGGATCGGGTAGAGCTGCCAAAGGTGCCCGCAGCCAGCAGCCCTCAGCTTTCGCGAAGAACTCGCTGGTCAATTCCACGGGGTTCCTTTGGCAAGCTCAGGACAGGCTCTTCGACCGCGCTGGGCCCGGCTTTCCGCCTCCGCTCCGCTCAGGATGACTCGGAGTTTGGGAGTTTTTCAACGGGCTGTTAAGCGCTCCGCACCGCCGCTGCCCGCAAAAAGCTCGCCCACGGACCAGCCGCCATTTGTCCCGTACGCCGCCGCCTCGGAGGTCCTTCGGCAGGCTCAGGATGACATTTTTCGATGGGCCGCTTTCGACGTTATCCGCATCACTTCCGAGAGATTGCTTCCGACTGCTTTTGTTGGGCGACAGTTTCGTGCGCGATCTTCCGCAGGCTGGCGGCTTGTTCGACGGTGAGGCCTTTGGGCGTGTATTTAGTCAGCGCAGTAACATCGTCGTTAAACAGGAATTCATACCAGACGCACGATCCCAGATAGGTTCCCGCGACATTGGCGTGATGGGCATCGAGCGTTAGCTTGGCCGTCGAGTCTTTGGCGGCGTTGGGATCGCTGGTCGGGGAGACTTCGGGCGTGGTGGTGTTGGTGGTGGGTTTCTTCCAGATCCAGCCGACATTCAGACTGCCGGTCTGTTTCGGGAGGGCGCCTTGTTGAGGTTTCTTGAAGTCGAAGGCCGCGTCCTTCACATAGGTCCACTCCGAGGTCTTCCGGGCGGCGGCGAACGCGTCGCCGATTGGGAGAATGCGTCCGTGGTAATCGGTCGCCAGCTTGGTGTAATTCGCCTTCAACGCCGCGTGCATTTTGTCCGTCGTGAAGGTGCCGTCCTTGAAGAGCGGGTCGTCCTGGCGATAGGCCCAGGTCTCGTGGATGATGAGTTTTGCCTGGGGAAGTTTGGACTTCACGAAATCCACCAAATCTTTCGCATAGGGCTCGTAGGTCTCCGCTTTGAAACTGAGCAGACTGTATTGCTGGATGGAGACGTAATCCCAAGGGCCGGCCTGGATCGCTTCGAGTGCGTTCACCTTTATTCCTGACGGCGCGACGTGGGGTGCGTTGCCTCCCTCGGCGTAGAATCTGGCCTTGGCCGATTCCGGATCGGTCTGCGCGGCTTTCACCGCTTCGGCGTGTTCCTTCAGCGAGCAACCGCCTTTGATAAGGTTGAGAAAGACGAGGTCCTTTTTTCCTTCCTTCGCGAGTTCCGCGAGGTGGGTGGTGCTGTTGTTGGAAAAGCTATTGCCGAAGATCAGCAGACGCACCTTCGGCTTCGGACTGGCCTCGGCCCAAGCCGCAGTGGAAAATACAAAGGGGAGGGAAATGACGCACAGGTTGCGGAGGAGCTTAGTCATGGGGGGTATCGAGCAGGGTTATTAAGGAGAGATAGCTGTGATCACGGAACGGCCAGCAGCATTTTGGCGTATTCGCTCGGAAGCATGAACCCGGCGCCCGCTTTCATTCTTCGAGATGCACCGAATCCATGATGCGATCGATCTCTTGCTTCAACTCCGGGGCGGTATCCAGGTTCGTCGTGAACGTGATCTCCAAAAGCTGGCCCTTGTAGGACGTGGTCAGGAAGCGCGTGTACGCCGGACTGTTTCGGTAATCCTTCGATCCTTTCTTCATCGGGACGTAACGCCAGTCGGCCCACGGGCGGCCTTCGATGGTCACGATGTCCTTGCGCAGCCAGGTCAGCGGCGTGTCTTTCGGCAGCCAGTTGAAGCCCTTGGAATATTCCGTCACCCGTTTCTTGAGATAATCGGGCAGTTGTTCCGGCGTGAGCCCGTGGGTGCCCCGCAGCACCTCGCCCCAAGCGCCGCTGGCGGTTCCGAATTTGGCCAGCGTCTTCGGAGTCTTGGGATCATCCGGCTCGCGGGAAAAAGCCGGCGGCACCACCAGCGTGAGTTTCCCATCCAGCAGCCGCACCGTCGGGCCCGGTGCGGATTTGCCTGCTGTGTCGGCGGAGGGCGCGGGCGTTTTGACAGGCGCGCTCTCGTCCTTCGTCTCCACGAGATTCACCGCCACCAGATAGCTGAACTGCACCGTCACCGTCGCCACCCGGGCGCCGAGATGCATCGGTCCGGAGATTTCGGAAAGCAGCGGCGGCGTTTCGCTTTTCTCGCCCTTGTATTTGCCGAAGGTGAAGCGCGTCGCATCCCCGGCCTGCGGTTTCGCTTCCTTGTAGATGAACTGCTCGCGCTCGCCTTCGTTCTTTGTCTCCACAAATTCCAGCGCCGGCTCGGCGTTCAGCTTTCCGTCAATCAATCCCACCCAGTTCTTCAGGCGCCCGGCGGTGGCCGCATCCACCGGCTTCCCCGTCTCGCCCCAGTCGTTCGAGGCCAGCCAGCCCCGGCCCTTGCTCCGCGCGAATTCGCCATCCCCGGCCTGCACCCGTTCCGGCCCGCTCTTGGGATAGCGGTCGTATTTGAAGCGCGTGACATTCCCGCCGCCGAAATCGAGCGTCGTGATCGCGACAAGATGCACCTTCGCATAAGCCTCGCGGCTATATTTCAGACTCTCCGCCGCCAGCTTCGCATCCTGGGCGTGGAGGAAGGCGAGGGTGAAGCACCCCGGGAAAACCATCCCGAGCAGTCGGCGTTTCATGTCGTGGAGCGTGGGGCGGGGCGACCTCCGCCGTCAATCCGCGAAGCTCGCGACGAAACCGAAACCCGCTCTATCGACAAAGCCTTTTTTTCCTCGTTCCCAAAGTGAGGCTACTCGAACGCGCGCTGTTTCAGCGAAGCTGCGCTTCCTGGAAAGCGCAAGGAGTGGCTCCTGAAGGTCCGCCCCTCGCCGCGAAACGCAGTTTCTACCTTTCAAAGTGCGCTCCCAAGTCCTCAAACTTGGGAACAAGAGAAAAAATGAGCCGGACCCAATACGTCTTCGTCGATTACGAGAACGTCCAGAATGTGGACCTCGAACTCGTGGCCGGAAAAGCGGTCGTCGTCGAACTGATCCTTGGCGAACAGCACACCAAGCTCCCCTTGGAAATGGTCGAACGGCTGCTGAAATACCCACAGCAGGTTAAACTCGTGAAAGCGGGCAAATCCGGTCGCAACGCGCTCGACTTCGTTCTCGCTTATCGCGTGGGAGTCGCCTCCGCCGCCGATCCCAAGGGGTTCTTTCACATTGTCTCGCGCGATACCGGATTCGACGCGCTGATCCTGCACTTGCGTCAGCACCACATCCTCGCGCGCCGCGACGAGACTTTTGCCAAAGCCTTCGCCACGGAAGCCCCACCGGTCACCCCCGCCGACCGGGCGAAAGTCGTCATCGAGAGATTGAAGAAAAACAAAACGAACCGTCCCAAGCGGAAGACAACGCTCCTCTCGCAGATTAACTCCTACTTCGGCAAGAAACTCACCGACCCCGAATTGGAGGCCATGCTCCAAACGCTCACCAAGGAGCGAGTCATCGAGGTCGGCGAAAAAGGCGAAGTGAGCTACAAGATATGAGCGGGATCGTCGCCATCCAAGAAAACGCCTTCCTCACAGAACCACAAGCAATGCCACCGAGCCACTTCGTCCAAACCTTTCTACTATTCATTATCACAATGTTTGGCATAGGAGCGGCGTTAGGCGCTGAGGAGCCAGGTGTCACTGTTGAACTGCAACGGGGCGGCTACCTACTGTCGCTCAATAGAACGGCGACGGACGCGCTGAATATTTTTCTTCATGACAATGTAGATGAAGCTTCTTTGGCTGGGTTTTTGGCAAAATTAACAAAAAAAAGAGAAGTCACTTGGGAACTAAAAGTAATGGCGGGCATTGTTGTAGCGGATGTGATCCTCTTTAAGCGAAAGGTGAGTGAGAACGCGGGCCGCTCTGGTGTCGCGATAAGAGTCTACGGGAAAAGTGTTGAAGATATGTCAGTAAGCACGATACCCGTGAGTGTGTATACGGGTGTATGGAAGTTGCTCTTGCCGGAGAAGTGGAGGGCGAGAATTGAGGCAAGTGAAACTTTGCCGCTCTTTTGGACGATTAGACCAGTCAACTGACCGGCTGATCACGAGAGTTAAATTCCGCTCGCTCCCAAGTTGCACTTGGGAATGCCTGGTCTCCGAAGCTGAGCTTCGCCAACTACTCCCAGCATGCGCGGGATGTATCGAGCCTCTGTTGATCGCGTTGACCATGCCATCGGTGCCGGGCATCGTGCATGGCGATGAGCTTGCCGCGTCTCTACGTTGAAACGACGATCCCGAGTTACCTCGTGGCTCGGCCGAGCGGGCTCATCCATGTGGCGGCCTGCCATGAGACGACGCGGCGCGGGTGGAAAACGCGGCGGCAGTATTACGAAATGTTTGTCTCGGATATCGTGTTGCAAGAAGCGCGGGCAGGTGATCCGGAGATGGCGGCGGCACGCGAAGCCGCGCTGGCTGGGCTGCCGCAACTCGAACAATCGCCCGAGGCCGACGCGCTCGCGCAGCGGTTGCTTGATATGGAAATCATCCCGGTGAAAGCTGCGGGTGATGCGGCGCATGTCGCGCTGGCCGCGGTTCACGGCATGGATTTTCTGCTCACCTGGAACTGCAAGCACATCAACAACGCCGCGCTCAAGCGGCGGATCGAAGCGGCCTGCGCGGCGCTGGGTTTCCGGTGTCCGGTGATTTGCACGCCGAATGAATTGCGCTGACACTGGGCCGTGAACGACGACGAGATCATGTCTGAGATTCGGCGAACCCGCGACGGCCATGCGGCAGCCTGCGGCTACGATGTCGGGAAGCTGATGGCTTTTTACCGTGAGCATCAGCAGCGATATCCTGACGCGGGACATCCAGTGGTTTCCTTCGTCGGCGAGCCGCTGCGCGAGGTGGCGTTCCTGAGGCCCGAGGAGCGAGGGGCGGCGCCGTGGGAGGAAGACGAAATCATGACCGAAATCCGCGCCACCCGCCGGAAGCTGATGGAGGAACGGGAAGCAGCATTTTGCATCGTTCGGGAAGAGCCGCCGGAGAAGTAGGCGATCACGCTTCAGGTGCGTCCGCTCGACACGAACGACATCCCACACGTGTGGCCGCTCGCTGCAAAGCAAGCGCCGTGAGTCACGAGTGAGGATTCGTGCTGTCATCGTAAACACTTCCGGCTAGGGGTGCGGCGTGGAGAAAATCTTTGCGCTCATCAACCAAATGGAGGCCGATGGGGTCATTGGCCGTTACGCCATCGGCGGGGCGATCGGCTCGATTTTCTGGCTGGAGCCTTTCACGACGATGGACGTGGACGTGTTTGTGAACCTGCCCCCCTCGGCCGGCGGCGCGCTGCTCTCGCTCTCGCCGATCTACGATTACCTGCTCGCGCGCGGTTGCGAAACTCGCGGACAGTTCATCATCATCGAAGGCTGGGCGGTGGAGTTCGTCCCGCCGGGCACGCGACTCGTCGAGGAGGCGCTCACCGCGGCGGTCGTGCGCGATGTCAATGGGGTGCCGACGCGCGTTTTCACCGGAGAGCATCTCGCGGCGATCTGCCTGCAAGTCGGGCGCGCGCGGGACCACGACCGTGTCTCGCGCTTCATCGAACAGGGGGCGCTCGACGCGGAGAAATTTGAGGACATCCTGCACCGGCACGGCCTGCTTGAGAAGTGGGTCAAGTTCCAGCAGAATTACCCGCAGCCATGACTGAACTGATGCGCCGAATCATTGAGAGCAAGCGCGCATGCCGCCAGGAACTCGCCACGCTGCCGGTCGGTGAGAAGCTGCGCCTCGTCGAGCAGATGATCGCGGACACGCGTGCGATCACCGCGACGCAGCCACCGAAGCCGGCGAATCCCGTTCGTATCGGGCGCGTGTAGCGTGCGCTCTGTGAGCGCACACGGCGGGACAACATCGACCTCATGAATTCGCCGTCCCTCTTTCGCGCCGCCTGTCTCGGCGCCGTGCTCCTCCTCGCCACCCAGTCCATCGCGACCGCGCTCGACCTGACTTTCCCGACCAAGAATCGCGCGCTGCTGCAAGGCGATGGCGAGGGGTTCTATATGTTCGTCGATCGGGAGATTCAGGGCGTGAAAACCACGCAGTGGGAGGGCGGCCAATACGGCTTTGTGCGCGACCTGAAGGTGACCTCCGGCGGGTCGGTTTACACCCGCTTTCACGAAGGGGCGGACATCAAGCCGCTGGAGCGGTCGAGTGACGGGGAGCCGCTCGACATCGTGACCGCCGCCGCGGCCGGGCGCGTGGTTTACGTGAGCGATGTGCCGCGGTATTCGAACTATGGCGGTTACGTGGTCGTCGAACACCAGTGGGACGGCTGCCCTTACTACAGTCTCTACGCGCATTTGAATGCCGTCTCGGTGAGCGTCGGGCAGCAAGTCTCGCCGGGCGATGCGCTGGGGCGGCTGGGTTATACCGGGGTCGGGATCGATCGCCGTCGGGCGCATCTGCATTTCGAGGTGAACCTGATGCTCAGTCAGGACTTCGAGAACTGGCACAAGCTCATCTTCCCGCCGGACGTCAACCGGCACGGCAATTACAACGGCATCAACCTCGCCGGGATGGACGTCGGCCGGCTCCTCGTCGCCGCGCACAAGGCGCCCGCGCTGACCATCCCAGCGTTTCTGGCCAGCGAGGAGGTGGCTTGGAAGGCCGTGGTGCCGGCGACGGACAAGTTCGTGCTGGCGAAGCTTTACCCGTGGATGATTCGCGGCGACGCCGCGGGCGCGAAGGCGTGGGAAATCTCGTTCACCAGTTCCGGCCTTCCGCTCCGGCTCGAACCCCGGCGCGAAGCGGTGAGCCAGTCCGCGATCACCAGCGCGACGCCCTCGAAGTTTCCGCTGAACTATGTGACGAAAGGCTACGTCACCGGCACCAGTAAAAGCCCGACGCTGACGCCCAGCGGCCGCAATTTCCTGCGCCTGGTGAGTGGCGATTTCTAAACGGGCGGCACAGACTAACCCGGTTAAGGCTTTGGGAACACAAGCTGTCTGGGAGTAGCTGAGCTTCGTGGTTCGGGAGAACTTGGTGATGGATAATCGGAATATACGCCCCTGTCCGTGAAATGGAGATTGCGCCATTAATGTGCGTTCCCGAGTCCTTAACTTGGGAACGAGGGGAAGATCAAGATCAGGACAGTGGCCGAGGGGTGTTCGCTTTGGGAAAGAAGTTGCTCTGGATGGCGCCGATAAAGACGAGCGCGCCGAAGCCCGCGCAAAACCAGGCGATGCTTATTCGCCAGAGCGGCGGTGGGTCGGCCAGGGCCAGTCGCAGTGCGTCGCCGCGCATGAAGTCCTCGATTTGCCGTTGATCGTCCTCGTGGGCCCAGCCGATGCGCGACCGATCGGCGCCGTACAGGTCGAGGTGCTTCTGGCTTCGCCGCCATTCTCTTTCCTTCAGTGAGTCGCTCCGCCAATCGCGCGCGGCGCTACCCACGGCCACGCTGGTGACTCCGTCGATCGTCTTGGTGAAGTACCGGTAGCCCGCGAAGTAGCTGGTGCCGGTGCATCGGAAGATTCCCGGCTCGTTGCGCTCCAGCACCAGCCGGGGCTCGGTGCCCAAGGCTAAAGCGGTGCCCAGGAAGCCGATGGCGATCACGGTCAGAAACAGGACGGCGAGGATTGCGCCGCGGAGTTTCGCCGGGCGCGGATCGGGAGCGTAGATGGACATGGGCGGCGCGCGCGCGAACCGGGACGCGGTGGCGTCCGCGGCTAGATGTTCCCCTTTTTCAACTCCTCCACGGCGAAATCCGCCGCGCGCGCGGTCAGCGCCATGTAGGTGAGCGAAGGATTCACGCAGCCGGTGGAGGTCATGCAGGCGCCGTCGGTGTTGAAGACGTTCTTCACGGTGTGGAGTTGGTTGTGCGCGTTGGAGATGGAGGTCTTCGGGTCGCGGCCCATGCGGGCGGTGCCCATCTCGTGAATGGCTGAGCCGAGCGCGGAAGTTTTGTCGTGAGTCTTCACGTCCCTGAGGCCGGCGGCGGTGAGCATCTCGGCAGCGTCATTGGCCATGTCCACGCGCATCTTGGTCTCGTTGTCGCGCAGGCCGGCGTCGAAGACCACGACGGGCAGGCTCCACTTGTCGCGCGTGGTTTTGTCGAGCCACATGCGGTTGTCGCTGTAGGGCAGCGTCTCGCCGAAACCACCGAGGCCCATCGACCAGTCGCCAGGTTGCGTGAGCTCGTCCTTCAGCTCTTCGCCAAAGGAAAGCTCGGCCACGCCGCGCTGCCAGTTGCCGCGGCTCGCGCTGCCCTGGTAGCCGAAGCCGCGGACGTAATCGCGTTTGTCGCCGTTGAGATTGCGATAGCGGGGAATGTAGATGCCGTTCGCGCGGCGACCGTAGTAGTAGCGGTCGAGCGATCCCTCCCAGCGGCCGGCGGCGCCGGTGCGGAAGTGGTGATCCATGAGGTTGCGCCCGAGCTGGTCGGAGTCGTTGCCGAGGCCGTTCGGGAAACGCGCGGAGGTGGAATTCATGAGCAGCGCGGTCGAGCTGATCGCACTCGCGCAGACGAAGACGATCTTCGCGAAATACTCGCGGTCCTGCAGCGTCACCGCATCGCGCACGCGCACGCCGGTCGCGCGCTGGGTGCTGTCGTCATAAGTGATTTCCGTGACCACGGAATCCGGGCGCAGCGTGAGCCGGCCCGTCTTCGCCGCGGCGGGCAGCGTGGACGATTGCGTGCTGAAATACGCGCCGAACGGGCAGCCCCAGGCGCACCGGTTTCGGTACTGACACGGTGCGCGCCCGACGCCGAGTTGCTCCGCCGCGGCTGCAGAGAGATTGGCCACGCGACCGATCGTCATCACGCGACCAGGGAACGTCTTCTCGATCCGCTGCCGCACTTCTTTCTCCACGTGATACATCTCCATCGGCGGCAGAAACTCGCCATCCGGCAACTGCGGCAGCCCGAGTTTCTCGCCCGAGATGCCGGCGAATTTTTCCGCATACGAATACCACGGCGCGAGGTCGGCGTAGCGGATCGGCCAGTCCACGGCGATGCCCTCGCGGAGGTTTGCCTCGAAGTCGATGTCGCTCAGCCGATACGACTGCCGGCCCCACATGATCGACTTGCCGCCAACGATGTTCGGCCGGAACCAATCGAAGCGCTGCACCTCTCGGTAGAGCGAGTCGGAGTCCTTGAACCAATACTTCTCCGTCATCTCATTGTACGGATAGTCGCGCGCGAGTTTCGGGTGCGACTCGATCTGCTCGGTAGTGAGTTTCGCGTTGTATTTCAACTCCCACGGCGCCTTGAAGGCGTTCTCGTAATCCTTGACGTGCTCGAGCTGCCGGCCGCGCTCCAGCATGAGCACGCGCAGCCCCTTTTCGGTCAGCTCCTTCGCTGCCCAGCCGCCGGAAACGCCGGAGCCAATGACGATCGCGTCGTAGGTTAGCTCTTTGATGGATTCGATGTTGAGATTAGCCATGGGTAAGTCGGTAATGAACTAGAGCGCCCACGCCTTCTGGCCCGGCGCGAGGGGAATGTCGGCCTCGAGGCGTCCCGGGATGGGCAGGTAAGCGAGCGCCTTCGTCGCGCCGATCTCGGAGGTGAAGTAACCGGCGATGGTCAACTCGCGGAGCTGGCGAAAGAAAGCCTTGTCGCTTTTCGCGGTCTGTTTCATGAGCGCATTTCGCTGCGCCTTATCGAGCTCGGCAAATCCGCGTCCGTGCGCGCTTCGGCTCGCCGCTTCGAGTCTTGCGAGACCTTCGTAAAACTGCGCCTGCTCCTCACGCACGTAGCAGTCGCGCAGCACGCGCACGATGAACTGCTCCGCGCCCGCGGCCTTCGCGCCCGGCGTGTCGGTGTCGGGGATGATCGTGTCCGCGGCTTCCGCGAGGAGCTTCACCTGATCGGGCGTGACCTCGACGCTCGCGCCGGTATTCAGGACCTGCCCGAGCAGACCGGCGGTGAGTTGGGTCGAAAGCACCCCACCGAGCAGCAGGGAGAGGCATTGGAGGGCATCGCGTCGGGGAATCATAGGCGGAGAAATGGCGCGCTTTGATACAGCTTTTCCGACGACGCGTAAACTGGGTTCGGCGACTGGCGTGGCTCACTTTGAAATCGGACGTTGTAGGGGCGGCTCTGTCCGCAGGACGTGCCGCCTTTGCTGGCCACAGGCGGCACGTCGCCAAAGCGCGACAGAGCCGCCTCTACATCCGAGGAATGGAATGATACCATCCTGTCAAAATTCTTTGGACGGTATTTGAGACGGGAAAATTTTCGCCGCCGAACACTTCGAGTTTCAGAAGCGCGCGGGCGGAACTGGCGAAGTAAGTCCCGCCCGCCCAAGCGCTAAGTCATTTCGCAGGCTGATCATCCCGGGGCGCGGGAATTTCTTCGCGCACGCGAGCCGTCGTTCGTCCCGTTTCGGCTTGGCCGCTCAAACGCGCCGCTACGGCAGCGCGCATTGCACTGTAAGGATCTGGCGCTTGTTCAGTGGGTCGGGCGGCCGCTGGTTCAGCGGACCGAGCGGACGCTGGCGCAGCAGGTCTGGCGGGCCGCGTGGGCGCCCGATCTCCGCTCTGCGCACGCTCAGCCGGTTCATCCGCGTGCGTGGCCGGAGTCTGCGCAGGAGCGGGAGCTGTTTTGTGGTGTTTGCGCGCGCACCGTCGCCCGCGGCACTCGGGCCGCTGACTGCAAACCCAGACGGTACCATTACTCACCTTGAGTTCGTCCATCGACGCCTCGCAGGCCGGGCAGAGCGGCGGCGTGAGCTTGACCTTGCTCATCAACTTCGGAACCCATTGCGCTACCGCGAGCAAATCTTCGTCCGGGCTTTCACGCGTAGCGATGATCAATTCGTCGAGCGTGGGCGCATTGATCAACGTCACCCCTCTCGTCTTGGCGAAATTGCGCGCGTCCCATGTAAAGCCGCAGGGGGCGACAAACAGGCCGCGTGGCATGCCTGCGGTGGTCATGGCTTCGTGAAATTCGCGCACTCTTTCCACTGGAATGCGATGCTTCAGTTCCAATTTCTTGCATTGCACGAGCACACGCTCCGCTTTGCGAGCGAGGGTGAAATCGCCGCCGCGTCCGCCGCTCAGGGCGGCCGACATCGAGACGCGATAACCCTGACGCTGATAAATCAGGGCGACCAACAATTCGAAATCTTCATTTCCGAGCGAGTGCACCGCATGCTTCATCTCGTACGTTTCGGAATCCGCCGGAGCCTGCATCCCGACGAGGGGCAGCATAAAGTCGTCCGCACCCGAGCGTCGCCACCTGACGCGATTCACCAGGACCATCCCGAGGAGCACGACCGGAATCAACCCCAGCTCGATGGAGAATGGTTTCACCCGATCCCAAATTTTAGTAAGGAGGACCGTGCGCTTTTGGTCCGAGGGGCTCCCCGCGGGCGGCCCGGCCACCGGCACGCCTTGTTTCGCGGGCGATTTCGCACCGCGCTGGGCATTCGCTTTCGCGCCTGACTGCGGATTCACATTCGCACCGGGCTGTGCGTTCGCCTTCGCGCCTGCTTGCGGGTTCGCACTCGCACTCGCACCGGGCTGCGTATTCGCGCTCGCACCGGGCTGCGTATTCCCCGTGCTTTCCACTCCCGGAGGCGCAGCCGAAGCGCCGCCCGGTTTCACCAAATCGATGCCGAGTTCCGACATCTCGCCAGCACCCGCCCGACCAGCATAAAGCTTGTCGCTCAACTCACTCGCCAACTCATCGCGCTTGGCCGTCCCCGAGAAAAGACGGAGCGCACTTTTAAAGACCGTTGACATCAAGTCGGACTCCTCCGACGAAAACTGCGCCGCTCCCAATCCCGGCACTCCCGGCATCCCGGCCGGAAGCGACGGCATCCCCGCGGCTTGCATGATGTAGCGCTGACCGTGCCTCAGCCCGAAACTCAACAGCAGCACCATGATCACCATTGTCGCGATCTTCATCGCAATTTTTCTTATTAAGCGCATCTCAGGGATGATTCAGCAGAACTTAGGCCAGCTCATCGTCGGCGAGCGCTGATGTAGAGGCGGCTCTCTGCGAAGCAAGCGCCGCTTGTGTCGGAGGATTTGAGGCGGCACGTCCTTGCGGACAGAGCCGCCTCTACACCGGTTGCCTGCAGCGCATGGCTGCACCTCTTCTTCAACCGCAC
>JBBSDS010000047.1:0-19554 GCA_038240495.1 Chthoniobacterales bacterium
ACCGACCCACCACCGCACGGAATCCCCGCTTGCCCTGAAAGCCCGTTGCGGCTACGTTCGCGGCCCTTTTATCCAAGCTATGAGCACGCCCACGCAATCAACCGAGCCATCCACCAAACCCGCGGCTTCCGAGCGCGGCGAAAAGATGAGCGGTGCGGAAATCCTCGTCGAGTGCCTGATCCGCGAGGGTGTTGATACGATTTTCGCCTACCCCGGCGGCGCGTCAATGCACATGCATCAGGCACTGACAAAGCGCGAAGGCCAGATCAAGACCTACCTGCCGCGGCACGAGCAGGGCGGAGTGTTTGCGGCAGAAGGCTACGGGCGGGCGACGGGCAAAGCGGGCGTGGTCATGGCGACGAGCGGCCCCGGCGCAACAAATCTGGTGACCGGCATCGCCGATGCGTATCTCGACTCGACGCCGCTCGTGGCGATCACCGGACAGGTGCCGCAGGCGATGATCGGCAAAGGCGCGTTCCAGGAGACCGATGTCTTCAGCGTCACGGCGCAGATCGTGAAGCACAACTACCTTGTGATGGATGTGAACGACATCCCGCGGATCGTGAAGGAAGCGTTTTACATCGCCCAAAGCGGACGACCCGGCCCCGTCCTCATCGACATTCCGAAGAACATTCAGCTCGCGACGACGCAGCCGATTTTCCCGAGCGAGGTGAAGCTGCGCGGTTACGATCCCGTGAAGCAGGCGGACGACGTGGCGCTAAATGAAGTGGTCGGCCTGATCCAGTCGGCGAAGCGCCCGATGATCTACTGCGGTGGCGGCATTATTTCCGGCGAGGCTTCCGCGGAGTTGCTGGAGTTTGTCGAGCGCACGGGCATTCCCGTGGCGACGACGCTGATGGGCATCGGCTGCTTCCCCGAGACGCACGAGCTTTCGCTCAAGTGGCTCGGCATGCACGGCACCGTGTATGCAAATAACGCCGTGAACGAAGCCGACCTGCTCCTCGCCATCGGCGTGCGTTTCGACGACCGCGTCACGGGCAAAATCAGCGAGTTCGCCAAGCACGGCACGATCGTCCACATCGACATCGACAACTCCGAGATCAACAAAAACAAGGTCGTGAAACTGCCGATCCTGAGCGACGTGAAATACGCGCTCGCCCGGCTCAACGAACTCCTCGAGCGCGTCGGCAAACAACGCGTGCGGACCGGTTACACCAGCTTCCCGGACTGGTATGCGAAGATTTACGACTGGAAGGACAAATTCCCGTTCACCTTCAACGACACGGACGACGTGATCCAACCGCAATACGCCATCCGCTTGCTCTACGAGTTGACCAAAGGCGAAGCGATCATCACCACCGGCGTGGGCCAGCACCAGATGTGGGCGGCGCAATACTACGACTTTACCCAACCGCGCACGCTGCTCACGTCCGCGGGCCTTGGCTCGATGGGTTTTGGCTACCCGGCTGCGCTCGGCGCAAAGGTCGCGTTCCCCGACAAGCAAGTCGTGGACATCGATGGCGACGGCTCCTTCCTCATGAACGTGCAGGAACTCGCCATGGCGCATGTCGAAGGCATCGCGGCGAAAGTCATGATCCTCAACAACCAATGGCTCGGCATGGTGATGCAGTGGGAGGACCGCTTCTACGGTTCCAACCGCGGCCACACCTTCCTCGGCAATCCGAAGAAGACCTATGAGGGCAGCCTCGAAGACCCGACTGGCATCTATCCCGATTACGTGAAGATATGCGAAGGCTTCGCCGTGAAGTGCGAACGCGTATTGCACAAGCGGGATCTCGCCGCCGCGCTCCAGCGCATGCTCGACGCGGACGAGCCTTACGTCCTCGACGTGATGGTGCCCTACACCGAGCATGTGCTGCCGATGATTCCGGCTGGCGCGACTTACAAGGACGTCATCTACGAAGGCCGCCAGACGCTGAAGGCTGGGACGGGGCTGTAAAGGCGCCGCGCCTCCATTGTCGAAGCGCCCTGGCACAAGACAGGGTGGCTGCGTGAAATCAGGTTTCTGCAAACTCTTCCAGTGAACCATCTCATGCGCAGCTTTCAGACTTAGGCGAGTTGGCGAACGTTCTCTGATACTTCAATCAATGGGCATTTCCTCTTCACCACCCAACTTGAGCCAGTTGCAGCGCACTATGCTCTTCGTGGATGGCACTAATCTCTTGTATCGGCTCAGAGACGAAAAGCTCGTTGTGCCATCTTTGTCTCGCCTGTTGACAACCTTTTCTTTCGTCGCGGGCGGGCGGGAAGTTGTGCGCATCTACTTCTACAGCATCCAGCAACACATAGATTCAGCCCGCCTATATCATGGAATCCAGTTCTTTGACGGTGTTCGTGTTGTGCTGGGTGACGGCATCCCCACGAGCGGCGGCAACTTCAAGGAAAAGGGAGTGGATGCCCTATTGGTCGCGGACTTGATTTATCACGCCGCGTCACGCAATTGCGACGCCGCCGTTTTAGTAAGCACAGACACGGATTTCTGCCACGCCATCAAACGTGTTGAAGACTTTGGTTGCCGCACGGCTGTTCTCGGAATATGTGCCGAGCCCCCTGAACGGTTAAAACGTAATGCCGACATTTCAAACGTCATTACGAAAGACAACATTGTCTCATCGAACCTTGGACAAGTCGCCTAAATCCAACTCCAGCCATTCCGCATGAGAATCACACTCGCTCTCTACGCTCTCATCTGCGCCGTCTTTTGCAGCGTGGCCGCTGTGCCAGAGCCGACCGCTAGCGCAACTCCGAAGCCTCTACCGTCACTTGGAGCACAGTCAGGGACGCGGCGCATCTCGTTCAAAGCCAAGGTCGATGCCAGCGACGACATCGTGATCCAAAATGGCAGGCTGCACATCGAGCACATTGATTGGGAGAGACCGATCGAGATTTCGATCAACGGCAAAAAATGGAAGCCCGCGTGGACCGACAAACGCACCGATGAGTTCGCAGGCTTCAGCCCGCCGCTCGCTCCGTTTGCCGGGGCGACGATCGCCATCAAGCAAGCCAAAGGCCGCGGCGAGACGATCATCAAGGAGCAACCAACCGAGGCCAATGGTCAGAAGCTGATCGTCCGGGTGCATGACGCGGGAAACGGGGCGAGCGAGTTTGAGGTGCATATTACCTGGTAACTTCCCCGATCCGAAAACTGCGAAGCTTGAGCGCGAAGACAAACCGCTTAGGCTTCAAACCGTAAGAGGTGTAATTTCCCGAGAGAACGCCGGACGGCAAGACACGCTACCGGCTTGCGAAGCGGCACTTTCGAGGCAATTTGGCGGCTGCATCTTTCTGTCCGTGAAGCTTCGACTCCCCCATTTTTCCTCCCTCCTACGCTTGAGCGTGACGGCGTTATTCACGGGCCTTGCGGCCTGTTCTCCACCGATCGAACGCCAGCCGGAAGAGACCGCACCGACAACACCGCCCCCGGCGACACCTCCGCCTTCCGCCACGGCTCCGGTGAATGAGCAGCCACCACCCCCGATCGCCAAGTCCGAGCCCGCGGTGGCAACTGCACCGCCGGTCATTGGACCGCTGGATTTTGCCAGGGACGTGAAGCCGCTGCTCGAGACCTACTGCTACAAGTGCCACGGCGACGGAAAGAAAAAGGGCGGGCTAGCGCTCGATGGATTCGCGTCGATGGAGGCGTCGCTGCAGGACCAGAAAACCTGGGGAAATGTGCTGGAAAATCTTCGCACCGGAGACATGCCGCCGGATGACGCGAAGCAGCCGACGCTCGACGAACGCGAGAAGCTGATGCGGTGGATCGATGTCGCGGTCTTCGCCGTCGATCCGACCAATCCCGACCCCGGACGCGTGACGATCCGCCGGCTCAATCGCGCGGAATACAACAACACGATCCGCGATCTCGTGGGCGTCGATTTCCAGCCGGCCGATGATTTTCCCGCCGACGACTCGGGCTACGGCTTCGACAATATCGGCGACGTGCTCACGCTGCCGCCGGTCCTTTTCGAGCGCTACCTCGCGGCGGCGGAAAAGGTGATGAGCCTGGCCATTCTCAACGACCACAAGCCGCGCTCGGAGAAGATCGAGGTCGATCTTTTCAAAATCGAAGGCGGACCGAAGACGGGCACGACGGCGATCTCGCGGAAGATCGACGCGACTGAATCGACCGCGCCAGTCGAGCTGCCGGTGGCGGGCGAATACAACGTGAAGTTGACGGTCGAGTCGCAGAAGGTCGGCACCGAGGCGACGAAGCTGGAATGGAAGCTGGATGGGCAAACGTTGCGGACGACGGAGCTGTCCGGGCGAAAGGACGCGAAGGATTTTGTGAAGACGACGGTGCGCGTGGACAAGCCCGGCCCGCACACACTGACGATGCATGTGATGAATCCGCTGCCCAAGCCGGAGACGGACAAGACCAAGCCTGCCAATCGCACGTTTACGGTGCGGCAGATTCTTTTTTACACGCCGCCGATTCCGGTCAAGGCACCCCCCTCGCAATACGCGATTTTCCGGCCCGGCGCGAGCATCGCGAATCTCGATTTCGCCGCGCGCGCAATCATCACTGCCTTTGGCAAGCGCGCATTTCGGCGGCCGCTCGGGACCAACGAAGTCGAGCGGTTTATCTACGTTTTCAAGCAGGCGGGAAAGAAAGGCGGCAACTTCGAGCAGAGCGTGCAGACGGCGCTGACGGCCATCCTGGTTTCGCCGTACTTCCTGTTCCGCGGCGAAGTGCAGCCGCAGCCCGACAACCCGCAAACCAGCATGCCGATCACCGAATGGGCGCTGGCCTCGCGGCTTTCGTATTTTCTGTGGAGCACGATGCCCGACGCGGCGCTTTTCGCCGAAGCCGAGCGCGGCACTTTGCGCAAGAATCTCGCCGCGCAAGTGCAGCGCATGCTCGCCGATCCGAAGTCGGAAGCGCTGGTCGAAAACTACGCCGGCCAGTGGTTGCAAATTCGCAACCTCAAGCTCGTGCAGCCTGATGCGAAGACCTTTCCCGAATGGGATCAGGCGCTCGCCACGGCCATGCAGCGCGAGACGGAGATGCTCTTCCAGACGATCATGCACGAGGACCGGAGCGTGCTCGATTTCATCGGCGCCGATTACACTTTCGTGAACGAACGCCTCGCCCGGCACTACCGCATCGGCGGCATCGAGGGTGAAGCTTTTGTCAAAGTGCAGCTCCCGCCCGATCGGCCTGGCGGCATCCTCGGCCAGGGCAGTTTTCTCACGCTTACCTCGAATCCGACGCGCACCTCGCCCGTGAAGCGCGGCAAATACGTGCTCGAAAATCTGCTCGGCACGCCGCCACCTCCGCCTCCGCCGGAAGTGCCGAATCTCGACGACAAAAAGCGTGTCGAACTGCACGGCACGCTGCGGCAGCGCATGGAGCAGCATCGTGTCGATCCCACCTGCGCGAGCTGCCACGCGCGCATGGACCCCATCGGCTTCGGGCTCGAACAATTCGACGGCATCGGCGCCCGGCGCGACGTTGATGAAGGCGCGCCGATCGACCCAACCGGCCAGCTCGTGAGCGGGGACAAATTCAAAGGCCCCGCCGAACTCCGCACCATCCTGCTGACGAAAAAGCGCGCCGATTTTCTCCGCTGCGTCGCGGAAAAAATGCTGACCTACGCGCTCGGTCGCGGGCCGGAATACTACGATCGCATCGCCATCGAAAAAATTTCGAGTTCGCTGGAAAAGAAACCGAACTTTTCCAATCTCGTGCTCGAAGTGGTGGACAGCGTCCCCTTCCAGATGCGCCGCGGTGAAGGTGACCACAGGAAATTTTCGGAAGGGAAGAAGACCGCGGCGAACGGCCGCGAAACGTTCATTGCCGGTGGTGATCGTCAACGGTAAGCTGTCGCCATGTTCCGAAAACTCCGAGAGTTGGCAACGGCCAGTCCGTTTCAGCCCTTTGTCGTGGCTCTGGCGGATGGGCTGCGTTTTTCCGTCAATTCCCCCGACATGATCTGGATGCCGCTCGGAGGCAAAGGCGGCCTGCACTTCTTTGTGCCCGAACGGGACGTGACCGTCACCGTCAACCCGCTGCTGGTCGCGTCTGTGGAGTATGCGGCCGCGGCGACTCCCAGCGACGACGGATCGGAGACCGCGTGACCATGCACATCCCGAACAAATCCATCCACCTCCCCCGGCGCACTTTCCTTCGCGGCCTCGGCGTCACGCTGGCCCTGCCTTTTCTCGAATGCATGCTGCCGAGCGTGATGAAGGCGGCAGCAACTTCACCCATCGGTGGCGCGGCGCGGCGGCTCGTCTTTATGTACCTGCCCAATGGCATGGACATGGATAACTGGACGCCGAAATCGATGGGCGACAAATTTGACCTGCCTTCCACTCTCGATCCGCTCCAACCGGTGCGGCAGCAGGTCTCGGTGTTGAGCGGATTGGCGCATGTGAATGCACGCGGGCTCGGCGATGGTCCGGGTGATCACGCGCGGGCCAATGCTTGCTTCCTCACCGGCGTGCATCCGCGCAAGACCGCCGGCGCCGACATTCACGTCGGAGCTTCCGCCGACCAAATCGCCGCCATGCAAATCGGCAAAAATGCGCGACTGCCCTCGCTCGAACTGAGTTGCGAAACGGCGATGAGGCAGGCCGGGGCGTGCGATTCCGGGTACGCCTGCGCCTACCAAAACAACATTTCCTGGCGCGACGAAAACACCCCGATGCCGCCGCTCGGCGATCCGCGGCTCGTCTTCGAGCGGCTCTTCACCGCGAGCGAGGAAGATCCCGATCTCGTCGCTGGACGCACCCTGCGCGAGAGCTGTCGTGGCTCGATCCTCGATGTCATCCGCGGTGACGCGAAGGCTTTCCAAAAAAACCTCGGCGCAACCGACCGGCGCAAGATGGACGAGTATCTCACCGGTCTGCGCGAAACCGAAGTGGCGATCGAGCAAGCGGCAAAATTCAAGGCTGCTGAGGCCGCCAAGCCGCGGCCCGCCATGGAAAAACCCGAGGGCATCCCCGGCGATTTCACCGAGCATGTGCGGCTCATGTACGACCTGCTCGCGCTCGCTCTCCAGACCGACTCCACGCGCATCGCCACGATGATGATCCAGCGCGAAGGCAGCAATCGCCCGTATCCTTTCATCGGTGTGACCGAGGGCCACCACGACCTCTCGCATCATGGCAACAGCGCGGAGAAAAAGGAGAAGATCGCGAAGATCAACCGCTTCCACATCGAGCAGGTCGCCTACTTCCTCGGCAAGCTCCAGTCGATGAAGGAAGGCTTCGGCACGGTGCTCGACAACTCGATGATCGTCGTCGGCAGCGCCATCGCCGACGGCAACGCGCACCAGCATCACGATCTCCCCGTGCTCCTCTGCGGCGGCGGCGCTGGCAGCCTCAAGCCGGGCCGTCATGTGCGCTACGACAAGGAAACGCCGATGACGAATCTCTACATGGCGCTACTCGACCGCATGGGCGCCAAGACCGACAAGATCGGCGACAGCACGGGCAGGCTGGAAAAAATCTGATCGCCTTGACTGGTGCGCCGCGGTTCGGGCTTCCGTCGTCGCGGGAATCCGGGCCAATCTCCGGCGCATGCCGCCGATTCTCGCCATTCGCGATCTGACCATCCAGCGTGGGGACATCCGCATTCTCGATGCGATCTCGTGGACGGTGCAGCGCAGGGAGCATTGGATCATGCTCGGGGCGAATGGCTCAGGCAAGACGTCACTGCTCAGCGCGCTCACCGGTTACCTTTCGCCGACGAGCGGCGACGTGTCGGTGCTCGGACAGACCTTTGGCGAAAGCGATTGGCGCGAACTGCGGACGCACGTCGGGCTGGTCAGCTCAAGTGTGCGCCAGATGCTCCCCGATCACGAACCGGCGCTGATCACGGTGATCAGCGGCAAGTACGCGATGATCGACTATTGGGGCCGGATCAAAACCGCGGATCGCACTGCCGCGAAGCGCATCCTGCGGCAGATCGAGGCGGAGCACCTCGCGGATCGGCCGTGGCTCGTGCTCAGCCAGGGCGAGCGGCAGCGCATCCTCATGGGCCGTGCGCTCATGGCCCGACCGCGCCTGCTGATTCTTGATGAGCCCTGCGCCGGGCTCGATCCCGTCGCGCGCGAACACTTTCTCGCCTTTCTCCAGCGACTCGGCGAACGGCGGGGCGCACCGGCGCTCATCTTCGTGACGCATCACGTCGAGGAGATCATGCCGGTCTTCACTCACGCGCTGCTCCTGCGCGAAGGGCGCGTGCTCGCGACCGGGAAAAAGCGCGCCGTGCTCACCTCGGCGCGGCTGAGCGAAACGTTCGCCGCCCCGCTGCGGCTGTCGGTCCGCGCCGAACGCTACACGCTGACTTCCCATTCCGTCCGCGCCGCTTAAGTTCTCCCCGTGCTTCGCCGCATCGCCTCCCAGTTCCTGTGCCTGTGCGCCAGCGCGCTCATTTTTGCAACTCCGCTCGCCATCGCGGAGGAACCCGCGGCGGACTCGGTCGTCGTCGATGCCCCGACGGAAGCGGCGATCAATGGCGCACTGCGTTACCTCACCGCGCAGCAGCAGACGAACGGTTCGTGGACGGCGCAGGGGCGCAAGGGCGACCATCCGGTGGCGATGACGGGGTACGTGCTGATTTGCTTCATGGCCGCGGGCAATCTGCCGGACGAGGGCGATTACGCGCGGCAGGTGAATGCGGGCATGCAATTTCTCCTCGACCTGCTCCAGCCGGACGGAACTTTCCGCGGAGTGGACGGCAGCAAATACATGTACAATCACGGCATCGCGACGATCGCCCTCGCGGAGCTCTACGGGCAGACGCGCTCGCCGGCGATTCGCACGAAGCTGGAGCGGGCGGTGAAGCTCATCGTCTCCACGCAGAGCGACCGCGGGGACAACAAGGGCGGCTGGCGCTACCGGCCATTTCCCGGCGACGCGGACATTTCCATCACGGTCATGCAGGTGGTGGCGTTGCGCGCGGCGAAGAACGGCGGGCTCGACGTGCCGCAGCAAACGATCAACGACGCGATCGATTACGTGCGCCGCTGCAAGGTCGGCAACACCGGAACATTTAGCTATCAGGCCGGGCGCGGACCGGGCGGTTTCGCGCGCGCGGCGGCGGCGGTTTACTCGCTGCAAGTCTGCGGGCAGTACGACGATCCACTCGTGCAAAGCGGATCGGATTATCTTTTCGCGAACAACAAGCCCGGCGGACAATGGTGGACCTACGGCTGCAACTACGCCGCGCCAGCGCAATACATGATCGGCGGGGAAACTTGGAAGCGCTGGTATGGATTGATGAAAGCCGAGCTGTTGCGAACCGTGCGACAGGATGGTGACCAGAATTATTGGGAAGGCGACGTCGGCCCGGTCTATTGCACTGCGGCGCATGCCACAATCCTGGCGATGCCGTGGCACTACATCCCGCTATACCAGCGTTGAGGCGTGAGATGACATCGCAGCCCTTCGTCCTCGATTTCCCCCATTCGACGAGGACGAGGACGAAGGACGACGAGGAGGACGATTTCATTGGCGGCGGAGTTCCGTCGGGGGCGAAGGATGACTCGCGTTGTGAGGTTTCAAGGACGCGGTCGGGATCGATCCGTTGGCTCGTTTTCCTTGTTCTGACGTTTCTCATCCGCGCTCCCATCCATGCCGGATCGATCGAGACGATGAGTGGCGATGTGAGCACCGGGAAGGTCGAACTCGACAACGGCACGATCCTCTTCCGGCCCGACAAAGGCCCGGTGGTGAAGCTGGAGTTTAGCAGCCTGCTCCGCGTGCAGTTCGACAATCCGGTGTCCGACGACTTCGTGCCGGGCGTGGTCCTGCGCAGCGGCGTGCGCCTCGCCGCGCCTCACGGTTCCTTGACCGATGCGGTGATCAAATTTCCAAAACGGAACGTCTCGATCCCCGTCGGCGAGATTGCCTGGGTCGTCTATCAGCGCTTTCCCGCGGCTCTGGCAGCCCATGCACCGGCGGGCAAGACCGGCGCGCTGCTGCCAGGCGGAGATTTTTTTGAAGGCTCGATCAAGGGCGCCAACGCGGAAGCCGCCAGGCTCCTCAATCCGATCTTCGGGCCGCGCACGCTCGAAGCGAAGACCGGCGACCTCCTTGCCCTCACCCTCCGCGATGCTCAACCGCTCGTCGCGCCATACGAGATTCGCGTCACCGATGGCTCGGTCTTCGGCGCGGATTCGTTTGGCGTGGATCGCAATGGCCTGACGCTCCGGTATCCGCTTTTCGACAACCTCGCCCTCGCAGCCAGCGAACTGGCGGAAATCCGCGCCGGCACGTCGCGTTGCCAACCGCTCACCGCGCTGGCTCCGGCGCGCGTGGAGCCCTTGCCCGATCGCAAGCTGGCGGATTGTTTTTCCCTCGACAAGACGCTCGCCGGAGAACCGCTCGCGAACGTGGGCGCGACGCACGGACACGGCTTCGAAGCGTTGGCCAATGTCGCTGTGACCTGGACCATTCCGGCGGGAATGACGGAACTGGTCACGAAGGTCGCGGTAGCGCCGGGCACTCTACCGAATCAACGGTTCGTCTTCTCCGTTTACGCCGATGGGCGCGCGATCGGACAAAGCCCGCTGCTTTCCTCCGCCCAACCACCGCAAACCCTGCGCATCCCTCTCGCGAACGTCCGCGTCCTCTCGCTGCGCGTCGAGCCACGCGAGCCGAGGAATGCTGCCGGTTCGGGACTGTGGCTTGAGCCGATGCTCATTCGGAGATAAATGCGGTGCGCTTTGCTTCCGCCCTCGTCATCGTCATCTTCCTCCCACCCACCCGTTATGATTGCGATTAAGAGCCAGAACCTCGCTGCCGTTGCCGTCTTCGTCTTTGCGGTTGTCCTTTCCGCTGTCGCGCAAGAAACGCCGCCGCCCACAGCCCCGCCGGTCATGCGCGAGGTCAGCCCTGGTATTTACGAAATCGGCAAACTGCACCTCGATCAAAAGGCTCTTACCGTGAACTTCCCCGGCTGGCTCAATCTGAACCAGGGCATCCTCGAATACCTCCTCGTCACCGAGCAAGGCAGCACCCACGAGAGCCTGCTCGCGAGTGACATCCAGCCCAACGACCTCCACTTTGCCATGCTCCTGCTCGGGGCCAAGGGTTCCGGCCTGGCGACCCCCGGCCCGTCCGACGCACCGCCCGGACAGATCGACGCAACGTACTTGAAAAACGCGCCAAAGTTGAAAGGCGACAACGTGCAGATCAGCGTGAAATGGCAGGCGAGCGGCGTGGAAAAATCGGCGCCGGTCGAGGACTGGATTTGGAACACCGCCACCAAAAGTGCGATGGTGCGCGGACCGTGGATTTACAATGGCTCGATGTTCAGCGAGGGCCATTTCCTCGCGCAAATCGACGGGGCATTTGTCGCCATCGTGACCTACCCCGGCGCCTTGATGAACAACCCGCGGAAGGGTAACGATGATGACCAAATCTGGACTGTGAACGAGAAGGTCGTGCCGCCAGTCAAAACGCCCGTCGAGATTACCATCAAACTCGTTCCGTCCAACGACGCAGCGCCAGCGCCCAACAAACCATGAAAACTTCGCTCACCCTTTTCATCGCCGTCGCGCTTTTCCTCCCGACCGCCAGTCCGATCTTCGCGGTCGCGGAACCGCCCGCCCGCAATGAAGCGAATGTCTCGCTCCGCAATGAGGTTCTGCTGGCCATCGGCAAAGGACTGGCGTGGCTCCAGCAACAGCAGCAAGCGGACGGTTCCTTTGCCAATCCTGAAAACGCCGCGCCCTCCGCTGAACACCCCGCGCTGACTGCACTGCCGCTCATTGCCTTCCATCGCGAGCCGACCGGCAAAGGCGGACGCGAATACGCAGAGTTGCTGAAAAAGGGTTATGCCTTTCTCCGCAGCAAGGCCCAGCCCGACGGCGGCATCTACACGACTGGACTTTCAAATTACAACACCTCGGTCGCACTCATGGCGCTGCTCAATACCGGCGATCCGAAAGACGAACCGCTCCTTGCCCGGGCAAACGCGTTCGTCATTGGCCAGCAAGCCGTGGGCATGACGAAGCCAGATCTCGACGGCGGCCTCGGTTATGGTCCGACCGGTTCGAGCCCGAAACGCCAGCACCCCGATCTCGACAACACGCTCATCGCTCTCGAAGCACTACGCGCTTACAAGAAAACGCATCCCACAGTCGAAGTGGCTGCCGGCAAGGATCTCAACTGGCAGGCCGCGATCGACTTCGTCACGCGCTGCCAGAATCTGCCGAGTCACAACAAGATGGAATGGGCGAGCGACGATCCGGCGAACAAGGGCGGCTTTGTCTATTTTCCAGGCTCCAGCAATGCGGGTGAGCAGGAACTCCCCGGCGGCAGGAAAGCGCTGCGCAGCTATGGCTCGATGACCTACGGCGGCCTGCTGAGCTACATCTACGCCGACTTGAAAAAAGACGACCCGCGTGTCGCCGCAGCGCTCGAATGGCTCCAGAAAAACTACACGCTCGAAGAAAATCCGGGGATGGGCCGCGCCGGACTTTACTACTACCTCCACCTCGCTGCGAAAGGCCTCGCCACCGCGAAGGTCGATGAACTCCAAACGGCTGACGGTAGGAAAGTAAACTGGCAGCGGGACATCGCGCTCAAGCTCATCAACCTGCAAAATGGCAACGGCTCATGGGCCAATGACACCGCGCGCTGGATGGAAAAAGACCCCGTGCTCGTCACCACCTACGGCGTGCTCTCGCTGGAGATCATTTACAACCAGCTCTAAGCCGGCGGGGCAAAGACCTCGCGCTTGAGCACTCCGACAAACGGCAGATTCCGGTAGCGCTCCTGGTAGTCGAGGCCGTAGCCGATGACGAATTCGTCATCGATATCGAACCCGACGAAATCCGCTTCGAGTTCCTCCGCGCGCGGCCGGCGCTTTCGGAGGAGCACGCACACGCGCACGGACTTCGGTTGCGCTGCACTGCGCAGGCGGGCGCAGATCGCATGGAGCGTGCGTCCGCTGTCGAGAATGTCATCCACGATCAAGACGTGACGCCCGTCGATGTCCGGCGTCGAGAGCTGGTCGAAAGTGACGACGCCCGAGCTTTCCGTGCCGCCGTGGTAGCTGGAGACGCTGATGCAATCAAGCTTCAGCGGCAGCGGAAGACGGCGGAGCAGGTCCGCCGCGAAGATCAGCGAGCCGTTGAGCACGGCGAGGACCGTCAATTCCTGCTCGCGATAGACCTCGGTGATTTCCTGCGCCAGCGCGTCGAGTCGACTGAGGATCGTCTGCTCGTGAAAGAGGATGCGTTCGATGTCGTCGAGCACGGCGGGAAGAGAATTTTGAATGCTGGAAGTTGAATTCCAAATGCGTTGGGCCGCGCGCAGCAGCCCACCCATTCAAAATTCAAAATTTAGAATTCAACATTTTCGCCCATCTCGGCTAGACCAAAGCTCTCGTCTCCCGAATCACCCCAACTTCCTCCACTCATGTCCTGCTACCATCCCTCCATCGAAGGCGCCCAGCACGGCGCAAAATCTCTCGCCGACTTCCTCGCCTATGCCAAACGCAGCGGCGCGAGCGGCGCGCAGCCCAGCAACTACATGCTCCAGGGCGGCAAGCTTTTTAAGTCGGCCAGGGAAATCAAAGCGACCTTCGCCGATGCCGGCCTCACGCTCGACGGCGTGAGTGCGCACTGCCCGATCTGGGTCCACACCACGGCATGGACCGGCTCTCCGACGATCCGCCCATTCATCCCCGCCGAGATCGCAAAAAAGTCGGTCGCGGAAATTGAAAAGTGGGCTGAAAACTACGTCCTCAAACTCCTCGACCTCGTCGCCGAACTCGGCGTGAAAGTGCTGCCGATGTTTTGGGGCACGGCCTTTGGCTGGGAGCTGGCGAGTGGCTATCCGTGGGGCTTCTGGGCGGGGCCGGGCTACGATCTTATCGCGGAAGGCAAGGAGCGCTTCGTGAAAAAGACGAAGAAGATTCGCGATCACGCGCGCAAGCTTGGCATCAAACTCTGCCACGAAATCCACCCCGGCACCGCGGCCATGACGGCCGACGATTTCCTCATGCTCGTGGACATCTGCGACGAAGACGAAACGCTCGCGGTCAACGCCGATCCTTCGCACTGCTGGGAAGGCGAATCGTGGGAATCGCGCTTCCTCATGGTTGGTGAATACATCTACGCCGCACATGTGAAGAACTTCGTTATTCGCCGAGACTTCCCGCTGCGCACCATGGAGCCGAACTGGCAGGACCGCGCGATGCAATTCACTGACCTGCCGAGTGGCGATCTGAATATGAATCGCTACGTCGAGTTGCTGCTCATGGTCGGCTACCCGTCGCGCTACTGCCAGCTTCAAGGTACGAAGACCGCGCCACTCGTCGTCGAAGCCGAAAGCGCCCATCGCGACCTCGATTCGACGAGTGCGAACGGCATCGGCTACGTCCGGGACAATCTGCTCATCAAGCCTGCCGCCGGGAGCTTTGAGGACGGCATGGGAGCCTAGCGCGTATGTGAAAAATCGTGGTTGTAGAGGCGGCTCTGTCCCGCAGGGACGTGCCGCCTGCTGATAGTAGGCGTTGCCGGTGTTGTCATTTAGTTTGGGCCTGTGTCTCGGGATGGTCCCACGAGATGTGAAGGTCGCGCTCTATGTTGGAAACGACAGTCTGCATGAGCGGGTGAAGCTCTGCGCGGGATGGAAAGCGCGGGTATGGACTAGCTCCCGAACCGTCGGCATGAATGAATGGCATCGACGGCCGAATCGAGTGCTGGGTGGCGCAAATAAGCGGGCTGTAAAAATAGCCGATGGCGTCGGCCATATGTGCGTCCTGACCGCCGGCGTGGTGAAATGGGTAAAAGGTGCCGTAGCGAGGCTGCCACACCCAAGTATCGGCGGACGCGAAACCGAACGGACGAAACTGGCCCGAAGCAAGCGTCATGTAGCCGCCGAAGTAAGCAAGGGCAGCGAATGACACGAGGTAAATCACCGAAAGCAAGGTAAGCGCGATGCAGATGAATTTGCCTCGTTTGGTTTTCACGGGACGCGAGCAACGCCTAACTCTGAATTGGACGAAATCATTTCGTAAAGTAATTCGCAACGATTTCGCCTATTTAGGTCCGAGTGGCCTGACCGGTCTGGTGTCCCCCTTGCCGACGAAGGGTTGGTCCGGGACCGATTTGAGCGACCAGATTACGCCACACTTTTCGCCGCGCCGGATTTCTTTGCCTTGAGCAGTGGGAGGATTTTTTCGACTGCCACCTCGGCCGTAAGGCCATGCTTTTTCCGGAGGATGTCCACGGCGCCGTGTTCGATGAATTGATCGGGCCAGCCGACGCGGGCGACGGGTGTTTTGATGCCGGCGTCGTTGAGATGCTCAATGACGGCGCAACCGAAGCCGTTGTGCAAAACGTGGTCTTCAAGCGTGCATACCACATCGGCACTGCGCGCGAAAAACTCGATGGTGCCGGTGTCAAGCGGCTTGATCCAGCGCGGGTTGATGACGGCGGCGCTGATGCCCTGTGCTTCGAGTTGTGCGGCGGCTTGCTCGGCCATCTGGCACATGCCTCCGAGCCCGAAAAGGGCGACGCGCGCGGGCTGCTGGCTGCCGTGCTTGATGACTTCGGCCTTGCCGATTTCGAGCAGGCGCGGCTGCTCCTTCGGCTGCACGCCGGTGCCCGCACCACGCGGGTAGCGGATGGCGATGGGGCCGGAATTGTAGTGCGCCATCGTCCAGAGCATGTCCACGAATTCATCCTCATCCTTGGGCTGCATGTGGACGAGGTTGGGGATGTGTCGCAGGTAGCCGATGTCGAAGAGACCGTGATGCGTCGGGCCGTCGTCGCCACTCAGGCCACCGCGGTCCATGCACAGCGCCACGTTGAGATTCTGCAGCGCCATGTCGTGGATGATCATGTCGTAGGCACGCTGCATGAAGGTGCTGTAGATCGCGAGGAAGGGCTTGAAACCTTGCGTGGCGAGGCCACAGGCAAAGAGCGCGGCGTGCTCCTCGGCGATGCCGACATCGAAGTAGCGGTCGGGATGTTTGGCCGCGAAATGGACGAGGCCGGTGCCGGTGGGCATGGCCCCGGTGATCGCGCAGATCTTGTTGTTCGTATCGGCGAACTTCGCGAGCGTCTTCCCGAAAATCTCGGAATAGGTCGGCGTGCTCGCGGCGGCGGTTGCCCCGGTCTTCGGCTCGAATTTTCCAAGGCCGTGAAATTTGTCCGGCTTTTCCAAAGCCGGCGGGTAGCCTTTGCCCTTGGTCGTGAGGATGTGGAGGATGACGGGCTCGTTTTGCGTTTTGAGAAACTCGAACGTCTTGATGAGCAGCGGGATGTCGTGGCCGTCGATCGGACCGTAATAGCGGAGGCCGAGGTCTTCGAAAATGACGCTCGGCAGGAGAAGATTCTTCACGCTGGCTTCGATCTTGTGGGCGAAGTCTTTGGCAAATTTTCCGCCGAGCATTTCCACAAAACGCGCCGCCTTGTCGTGGAGGTGCGCATACGTCGGATGGGTGGCGATCTTGTTGAAGTAGCCGGCGATGGCGCCGACGTTTTTCGCGATCGACCACTCGTTGTCGTTGAGCACGACGATGAATTTCTTGGTGGCCTCGGCGACGTTGTTCAGGGCTTCGTAGCTCACTCCGCAGGTAAAGGCCGCGTCGCCCGCGATGCAGACGACATGCTCATCCGAGCCGCGTTTGTCGCGGCCGACAGCCATGCCGAGCGCGGCGCTCAGTGCGGTGCCGGCATGGCCCGCGCCGTAGCAGTCGTGCGGGCTCTCGGAGCGCAGGAGGAAACCATTGAGACCCTCGTACTGTCGCATGGTGTCGAAGCGTTCGCGGCGACCGGTGAGGAGCTTGTGGACGTAGCCCTGATGGCTCACGTCGAAGACGAACTTGTCCTTCGGTGTCTCGAAAACGCGATGCAGCGCGATGGTCAGTTCGACCACGCCAAGGTTCGGCCCGAGATGGCCGCCGACCGACGTGGGGTTTTGATCCGAGAGCACGCGCACGAGTTCATCGCGGACTTCCTGGGCGAGTTGCGAGAGATCCTGTTCGCGCACCGCCTTGACGTCGGCGGGCGAATTGATGGTGGAAAGAATCGGCTGGGACATGGGTGAAAAGGTGGTGTTCTAAAAAAGGCTAACGTCCTCCCGCGCCGCGGCGGACGTTTTTTTCTCGGGCTCAAATTCTGCCAACTGCGGATCGCCCGCGGCATTGCGCGTGATGATTTCAATCCGCTTCCCGGCCGCCTGGAGCTTTTCCTCGCAGACGCGCACGAGCTTGATCCCTTCTTCGTAGCGCACGAGCAGGTCTTCGAGCGGCAGTTTGTCGGACTCCATTTCGGCCACGATGTGTTCGAGACGCTCGATCGCCGTCTCGAAAGTTTGCTCGTTGGATTGGGCAGCGGGTTGCTTGGTGGCCATGAAAACGGATGACTCTAAGCGCGGAGGCGCCTCCTGCTCAATCAGTCTTCACGATTCGTCCAGCGGTCGCGGTCGCTGTAGTAAACGCACTCGCCGTCGATCGGCAGCGGGGTGACGGCTTTGAGCGGAAACTCGCGCGTGTTGACGTTGCGCATGATGAAGGGCGCCCACTCTTTGTATTCGCCTTTCATGACCTCGGTGATGAAGGGGCGATTGCCCGTGACCGGTGTGAGATAGAGGCCGACGATCTGGCCCTTGAGCTGATTGTAGTCGTTGAGTTCGATGAAATCGCGGACCGACATCGGCAGCCAGAGGCTCTTGCGATCGGCATACCACGCCACCGCCCACGGCATATCCGAGGCGATGATTTCATTTTCCCTCGTCCACTGACCGAGGATGGCGATGTAGGGCGGAACGTAGGGCGGCCACTGCACCCGACCCGTCGGCGGACCGACGAGGAGAAGGAACTGGCTGATGAACGGCAGGGCCGATACGAGGTAGAGCAAGGCGATAAAGCCGAGGCGGACGAGCCGGATATTCAGCTCCAGTCGCGTCCACATCACGAGGATGAGCGCGAGTCCGAAAAACGTCATCAGCGGGATGAACAGCACATGGAGGTCATTGGAGTGGACTGCGCTATAGTCGGGCATTCCGAACACCCCCATTCCAATCACGGCAAAAATCCACATCGATAAAATGCACCAGCGCAGGCTCGATGTTTCCGGTCGTTTGAAAATGTGCAGCAGCGCAATGAAGAAGACCGGAGCGACGAGAGACTTGCCGAGGAATTCATAGATTCCGCTCAGTTGCTGGAGGATCCCACCCTCGAGTTTTTTGCGGAACATCACCGGGTTCAGGCCGCCGACGGAAACCTCCATCGAGCGCATGATCTGGGTTTCCGTACCGCGAATCTGATACAAACCCGAATACCATCCGAGGCCCACGGGGCTGCCGCAGACTTGATAATTGCGAATCATCCACGGCCCATAAAAAAGCAGGAAAATGCCGGCCATGATCGCGGCGGCGCGACCGCGCGGACGGAAAAAGAAGACCGTGAAAAGCAGGGCGCCGGCAAATATCCAGATCGTCAGCGCATGGGTCAGCGCGAGGAGACCGAAGAAGGCAGCCGTCCCGATCAGCCATCGCAGCGGGTTCTTGTTCAAGTAGCGCTCCTCGATCGCGCGCATCATCGTGTAGGCCGCGCAACTGAACAGAAAGAGCATGAGCATCTGCGGCAGGCCGGACATCGCAAAATCCCAAAACTGCTGGCAGACCAGAAGCAGGCCGGAGCCGAGCACGGCGAGACGATCATCGAACAAGCGCCGCGCGATGAAGAAATTGACGGCCACCGAGAGCAGAAAAAAGAACTCCTGCACGAAGGCCATGAACCGGTCGTACGAATAGATGATGAGCTTGGGCGTCATCGTCTCGTCGTAGGTGTAGCGCGAGAAATACTGAGAGGATTTCGAGAGCGATTTCAGACCAGAGTTGAGCGCGTCGCTCACCTTGAAAACCAGCGCATTGAGGTAGGGGTTTAAGGGCGCGTGGTAAGTATCCGGCGTGCGCTCGAGAGGGAACGCCCCAAGGTTCCGCTCAAACTGCCAGAGGGCCGCAGGGCGGATGAACTTCGTCGTAAATCCGTGCCCGCGCGCGATTTCCCGCGCGATCTGCGCCTGCTCGATGGCTTTCTCATGCGCCAATCCCCGGAAGCCGTTCGCCTCCTGATAAAACAGCAGGTAATTCATGTAGAGGAGCGCCGAGAGGATCGTGACCACCTTGACGCGCCTGACCCAGCCTCCCTCTTCCAGCTTGTGGACGAATTGCTGGACCTTAGTTTCCGTCGCCATCTTGGGGAGATTTCAAATCTTTGATCTTGCGGTGGAGGGTCCGGCGGCTGATCCCGAGTTTTTTGGCGGCTTGCGTGATGTTGCCGCCCGTGTCTTCGAGCGCTTGGAGCATGAGTCGGTGCTCCGTCTCGTGCAAATTGAAACGGCTCCCTTTCAAGGGGATGAACTTCGATGACGACAACGCTCCGTGGCTTCCCGTCCCCCCTTCGCGCACTTCCGCGGGCAGGTCTCTCAGACCAATCTTTGGGCCATTGGTCATGACCACGCCGTGCTCGATCGCCGACCGCAATTTTCGCACATTGCCCGGCCAGTCATAAGCAAGAATCGCCTGCATGGCTTCCGGCGTGATCCCGGTGACAGGTTTGTTGTTTTCCTCCGCGAATGTTTTGACGAATGCGCT
>JBBSDS010000048.1:0-19552 GCA_038240495.1 Chthoniobacterales bacterium
CCGGAAGGCGTGCCCGCCGTCCATCTTCTCGTCGGCCTTCTCGAACTTCACGCGGTCGCGCTGGCGGATGTCGCCGTGGAAGGCGCGCTTCAGGAAGCCACCGAGCAGGGTCAGCGTGAGCGCGTGGCCTTTCACGTCTTCGACGAGTTTCTCGAACTCGTTTACCTTCTTGCTCTCCGGGTCGTCGTCATCGAGCGGAAGGTTGCGTCGTTCGCTGCCATGAACGCCAAGTTTCTGGAGCAGGTTCACTCCGGCGCCGCGGGACAGGCGCTTGAGTTCGAATTCCGAAACCGTCTTGCCTTTCAATGCCTTCAAGTCCGGCAGCCCGATGCGCGTCGTGACGATGCACAAACCCTGACTGCTAGCTGCTAAATCCTTGAGTAGTTTGGCGACGCCTTGGTCTTTGAGTTCACCCGGCACAAAGGCAGTTGCACTTGACGGATATTGCAGCGGCTCGAGGCCGTCGAGGATGAGGAGGCAGCGCCGATGGCCAACGAGGCGGGCGAGGCGCTGGCCTTTCTCGAACGCACCGGCGGGGCTGGCGGCGAAGGCTTTGATTTCCTCAACCTCCTCCTTTGTTCCGCTGGCGAAGAAGGTGAGGGCTTCCTTAAGGAACAGATCGGAGGAAGCGGCCACCTGCTCGCGCGTGCCTTGGCTATAGAAGCTCCACGCAAACGCCGCGTCGCAGCCGGGCCAGCCTTTGGCGCTCATTTCATCGACGACCCATTTTGCCACCAGCGAAGTTTTCCCTTCACCCCCAAGGGCGACAAAAGTGAGCACTTGCGGACGGGCGTTCTCGGCGCGCAGTGCCTTTGCCCAGGCATCGGAGAGCAGCTTCTTTTCATCGTCGCGCCCGATGAGTTCCGCGGGGGCGTATTTGAAGATGCGGGAGATATCGGTGCGGAGAAGCTCGCGGCTGCGCCGGCGAAGGTCGATGACATCGCGGTCGGCGAAGATGGGCGGAACCGGACAGTCCTCGACCCAGAGCGGGACGACTTTTTTCCCCAGACCGCGAGCACACTCGACCTCGCGCCTGACCCAATCGGAAGCGCCGGAGGCAACGGTGATGACGACGAAAAACGTGTCGCATTTCGCGATGCCCGTTTCGATCTTCGGCCAGAATTGCTCGTCCGGCTTGATTGAGCTGACGTCATTGAAGACATCGTCGAAGCCCGCCGCGCGGAAGAACGACTCCAATTCGGCAACGTAGGAATCGTCGCGAGAACTGTGGGAAACGAAGGCGCAGCGCATCGGGTGAAACCTCAGGCGCGGACGCTATCGAGTCGGAAGCGTTCCGGCAATCGCACAGGTTCCGACTCGGCTCTCGCCAAGGAAATCCCGAAGGTGTCCGCGCAGTCCCGCGCGGGAGAGGTTCCAATTCAGCCGACGGAGTAGCGGTCGGAAATCTGAGCGGCGCGCGGGTCAGCCGCCGGCGCTTTCATTCTCGAAATCCGCCGGCGTGAGGCGCGGGATGTTCTTTGCCGCCGGGTGCTGGTCTTTGCGGCCGTGGATGTAGAGGGCGGTCCACTCGGCGAGGCGGCGTCCGAGGATGCGGCAGGATTCCTGGATGTCGGCTTCGCGCGGGGCTTTGGCGCTGACGGCGCCGTAGTGGAGCGTGGTCTTGCGACCGGCGTAATCGGTGACGCCGAAGACGAGGAAGCCAAAGTTCATGAGCACGGTGAGGAGGGACTGGCAGGCGAGTTCCATGCCGCCGCCCCAGCCGCCCGCGCTGCTGAAGGCGCAGGCGATTTTGCCGTCCACTTCCATCCACGAGGCGTTCATGGTCTCGTCCCAGAAGCGTTTCATTTTCCACGAGAGGAGGCCCATGTTTGTGGGGCTGCCGACGGCGAGGCCGTCGCACCAGACCACATCGGCGGCGCTGGCGTCATCGACGCTGCGGATGCGGACCTCGGTGTCGGAGACGGTCTGCGCGCCTTCCGCGACGAGCGCGGCCATCTGCGCGACGTTGCCGGATTTGGAATCGAAGAGGATGAGGATTTTGTTCATGGGCGAAAAGGGACGATTTTACTGCTGCATCAGGTATCGCTTGCGGTCGCGCGCGGGAAATTTTTCGATGGAATAGCGCAGCATCGTGCGGGGCATCTGGGCGGCGTGCTGGTCGAGGAAACGCCGAAGCACGGCCTCGTCGCGGTTGCCCACTTCGCGCAGCATCCAGCCGCATGCTTTGTGCATCAAGTCGTGCGGATGCGTGAGGAAGAGCGCGCTGAGACGGAATGTTTCGTCGAACTGGCCGTCGCGGATGAGTGCTTGTGTGGCGACGATGGCGATGCGCTGCTCCCACAGATTTTTCGAGTGCGCGAGCCGGCGCAGCACGGTGCGCTCGCGCTCGCGCCGGAGCAGCCAGGTGCCGAGAATCTGCGGCGCGCTGCTGTCCACGAGATCCCAGTTATTGACCCACTCGGTATTGGCGAGATAGAGCCGCACGAGGTGTTCGCGCGCGGCTTCATCCATTGCGTTTTTTCCAAAACGCCGGATGAGAATGAGCAAGGCGAGCAGGCGCTCCTCGTGCCACTTCGAGCGCAGAAGACTGAGCACGTCGGCTTCGCGCAAGGCGTCGCTCCGCGGCAGGAGCGAGCGCGTGCCGGGCACGGTGACGCCGAGGAACTGGTCGCCTTCGCCGTAGTCGCCGGGACCGGTCTTGAAGAAACGGAGCGCCCCCGCGGCTTGCACCGGATCGGCCAACTGTCGCAGCGCAGCGCGAAGTTCCCGCAGCGTCATTGAGTTATTTTTGCGCCGGCGCCTTGAGTCTCTCGATGAGGTAGTCCTGGATGGTGGCGTGTTTCACGTCGGGCGCGCCGGGATAGACGAGCTCGCACTCGACACCTTTTTTCTGGCAGTGCTCCTGCAGCTTCACGCCGAAGTTTGACGTGTGTGTCGCGTCTTTCTGGACCTTGCCAAGGGCGGGCGCGGCGCCGTAGCGGAGATAGACGGGCGGGTCGTCGGACGTGACGAGTGCGTACGGGGAATACTCGGCGATCCAAGGCAGGATCGTCTCGCGATTGGCGAGGAATTCGGCGAAGGGCGTGAGCTTTTTCTCGGGGTCGCCTTTGAAGCCAAACGCGTGACCGCCGTAGCTGCTATTGGGAGTCCAATCGAACATCTGCTGCGGATCGAGAGTGGTCTGAGCGCCATCGACGGCGGCGCAAAGGAGGCGGGTGGATTCGCGCGCGACAGGATCGCTGCTCTGCGGATCGGCGAGGTCGGGATGGAAGGCGAGCCAGAGCGATGAACAGGCGCCGGCCGATCCGCCGGAGGCAGCGATGCGCGTCTTGTCGATGTTCCACTCGGCGGCCTTGCTGCGCACGAATTGCAAAGCGCGCGCGGCGTCGTGCAGCGGGCCATTCACGGGCGGTGTCTCGCCGTCGGCTGTGGCCTCGGAGATGAAGCGATACTCGACGGAAACGACGGAGATGCCGGCCTTGAGCATGGGAGAGATCATGCCGCTCGCGCCGGACAGGCCGCTCAAGCGTCCGCCCGCAGCCCACCCGCCGCCGTGGATGAAGAAGAGCACCGGCGTCGGCTTGTCGGATGCGGCCTTCCAGAAATGCAGGATCTGTTTGGGATGCGGGCCGTAGGGCACATCGTATTCGGTGGGATTTGGGATGGGCGGATTGGCGGTGATGATCCCCGCACCCTCGTGATCGCCGATCTCACGCACGTAGAGATTCCTCCAGCGAATCTCGCCGCCGTGCGTCTGAAGCATGATCGGCCCTTTCGCCGCCAGCGGCTTGGACCGGTCCCAGTAGTTCTCCATCTCGGCGCCTTCGACCACGGCCCGCGTATTCAGCCACACCCAGGTGCGCGCGCCGATTTGACGAATGCGCAGCGTGTTCCATTGGCCGAAAGGTTTGTCGGCGACCAAGAGCGGATCGCGTCCGAGGGTCTTCGGAGTGTTGTTGAAAAGTCCGCCGGAGCCTTGATGCGGCTTGCGGTCCGGTTTCGCGGGATCGAACACCTGGTTCGCGTCCCAGATCTGCACTTGCGGTGTGCCGCGCAAGTAGATGCCGCTGTCGGCGTGCGGGACCGTCTTGTATTCGATGAACAGTTCGATATCGCCGAAGTCCTCATCGGTCGTCGCGTAAGGTCCTGTGCCGGCGTTGACGAGTTCGCCATTCTCCACGCGCCAGTGATTCGGAAAATCCTCGCGCTCCTGCTTGATCTTCGCGTCGCGTTTCTCGCCCACGAGCTTCGCGATGTTGTGCGGATTCAGCCCGTGCCAGCCGGTCAGGTCCTGGCCGTTGAAGATCGCGCGAAAGCCCTCGGGCGGCGCTGGATCAGCCGAGTGAAGTGTCGCGAGCGGAAGGAGGAGCAGCGCGGTGAGTGTGGGGAACGGGAGACGTTTCATGGCGATTGGTTGGTGCGGTCGATTGATTCGAGCGGTGTTAAAAAAAGTTGTCATCCTGAACGGAGCGCCGCGGGGCGAAGGTGGTGCGGCGTGTAGTCGAAGGAACTCTCACTTTTCTGTCATCGAACGTGTGTGAGGCAGAAATAGCGAGAGGTCCTTCGACTGCGCTGCGCCCATGTGTCCGCCTCCGCTTCGCACAGGATGACGGTCGTTTTCACACGCGCCACACGACTACCTCGGCAGCGCAAAGGCCACATAGGCGTCGCCGCTTTTCGTGCCGATCTTTCCGCCGCCGCACGCGATGACGAGGAACTGCCGGCCATTGACGGAGTAAGTCGCGGGAGTCGCGTAGCCAGCGGCGGGGAGTTTCGTTTTCCACAGCTCTCTGCCGGTCTGGCGATCGAAGGCGCGGAGGTGTTCGTCGCGGCTGGCGGCGATGAAAATGAGGCCGCCCGCGGTGATGACCGGCCCGCCGTAATTTTCCGTGCCGGTGGGCGGGATGCCTTTCGCAGCGAGGTCCGGCCATTCGCCGAGCGGCACGCGCCAGCGGTATTCGCCGGTGTTCAGGTCGATGGCGTTGAGCGTGCCCCAAGGTGGCTTGATCGCGGGATGACCCTCCGCGTCGAGCCAGCGATTGTAGCCGGTGTGCGTGTAGGGGATTGTGCCGAGCACGTCCGCGCCGCCGAGTTCTTCGCGACCGCCACCAGCCGGAGCGGGGGCGACATTGGGCGCGGTGCCGAAGAGATAATCGACGACCGTCGTCTGCTGTCTCTCCGTCAGAAAACCGAATGACGGCATCACGTTTTTGCCCGTCTTGAGCAGCGCGAGCACGTCGGGCTTCTTGAGCTTTTGCTCGACGCCAATGAGCGTTGGCACGTTTTGCGCGGCGTTGCCTTTGCGGTCAATGCCATGACATGCGACGCAGATTTGCGTGAAGATCGCTTCACCGCTCGCGAGCGGCTCGGCACCGGAGCGCTTCGTCTCGACCATGTTCAAGACCCACGCCATCTCGTTCGCATTCACGTAGAGGATGCCGTCGGGATCAGCCGCTGCGCCTCCCCATTCCGCGCCGCCGTCGAAGCCGGGAAAGATGATCGTGCCCTCGCGACTTGGCGGGAGAAATGGCGTGTGCGGCTTCAGCTTCACGAAGCGCTCGAGCACCAGCCGATGCGCCTCGGGCGAGATGTCGGTGATCTCGTCGAAGGTGAAAAGCTGACGGGCAAAAGGCGCGGGCTTGGTCGGCACCGGCTGGGTCGGCCAGGCGGTTTCGCCTTGCAGGTCGGACGCGGGCACGGCGATTTCGCGGATCGGAAAAAGCGGCTCGCCGGTTTCGCGGTTGAAGGTGAAGACCTGCCCGGACTTGGTGACTTGCGCGACGGCGTCGATCTTCCTGCCGTCGTGCGTGACGGTGAGGAGATTTGGCGGCGCCGGCAGATCGCGATCCCACATGTCGTGATGGACGATCTGCTGGTGCCACACGCGCTTTCCCGTCTTTGCATCGAGCGCGATCAGGCAGTTCGCGAAGATGCCTTGGCCGATGCGATTGCCGCCCCAGAAATCGAACGCCGCCGAGCCAGTCGGGCAGAAGACGAGTCCGCGTTTTTCATCCAGCGCGAAGCCGGTCCAGACATTGACGCCGCCGATGTATTGGTAAGCATTTGGCGGCCACGTCTCGTATCCAAATTCGCCCGGCTGCGGGATGGTGTTGAAGCGCCACGCGAGCTTTCCGGTCCGCACATCGAAGGCGCGGATGTGTCCCGGAGCGGCGGGCGCGGGACCTTCACCGAGGCGCATGCCCATGATGATCGTGTCGCCGAAGATGACGCCGGGTGTGGTGACTTGCAGCGCGAGCCCGGAGACGTCGCGAATGAGATCGCGCTTCAGGTCAATCGATCCGCCGTCGCCGAAAGTTGGGATGCGCCTGCCGGTCTTTGCATCAATCGCGTGGAGGAAGTGATCGTTTGCATACAAGATGCGGCGCTCTGTGCCGTCCGTCCAAAACGTCACGCCGCGATTCACGCCCCCCTTGGTGATGCCCTTCTCCGCTGCCGGATTGAACCGCCACATTTCTTTTCCAGAATCCGCCGCGAGCGCGATCAACTGCTGATCCGGTGTCGTGCCGTAAAGCACGCCATCGATGACCAGCGGGTTGCACTGAATCTGCGAGCGGTTGTTCGGATCGGCGCCGCCCGCATTGTAAGTCCACGCCACTTCCAGCTTCGTGACATTTTCCGCGGTGATCTGGTTGAGCGTCGAATAATGGCTGCTCGCTTTGTCGCCGAGATAGACGCTCCAATTGACATCCTCAGCCGAAGCGAGAAGAGGAAGGAGGAGGAAAGCAGACGAGAGGATTTTCATGGGGGCTGGCGGTTAGTTCGCGTGAAATGAGAGAGCCACGCGAGATTTTTAGTTTACAAAGTCACGTAGGCCGTCTCTCTTGCACGCCCCACGCGCGTAAACATAAAAGACGCACCGTTGGTCCCTGGGCCGCTGATCCTCATGATCGCCGGCTATCGCGCCAGGGGTAACCCGGTGAAATAGAAGACAAATAAACCATGCCTATTCGTTTAGGTCGCTTCGAAATGCCGAAGTCGCTCGTCAAAGACGAAGCTTCGCGCACCGATACATACGCCAAGTTCATCGCCGAGCCCTTTGAGGCCGGCTACGGCCACACCGTTGGCAACTCACTCCGCCGCGTGCTCCTCTCCTCGCTGGAAGGCGCCGCCATCACGTCGGTGAAAATCACCGGCGCAAACCACGAATTTCAAACGCTGCCGCATGTCGTCGAAGACGTGACGGACATCGTGCTGAACCTCAAGAAGATCAAGTTCAAGGCGAACGATCACGAGATCCGCAACCTCACCGTGGCGGTGAACAAGGAGGGTGTCGTCACCGCCGGCGACATTGAAGATTCCGCGCAGTGCGAAGTGCTGAACAAAGATCAGGTGATCTGCACACTCGACAAGAAGACGAAGTTCGAGGCCGAACTCGAAGTCAAAGTCGGCCGCGGCTTCTCCCGCTGGGATGAAAACAAGCACCCCGACCAGCCGATCGGCGTCATCGCCATCGACTCGATTTTTTCGCCCGTGACGCGCGTGAAATACGCCGTGGGCAATACTCGCGTCGGTCAGCGGACCGATTACGACAAGCTCGAGATCGAAGTCTGGACGGACAGCCGCATCACGCCCGAAGAGGCTCTCGTGCAGGCGTCGTCCATTTTGAAGAAACACTTCGAGCCGTTCTACGCCTACGACGAAAACGCCGTGCAGTTCGACGAAACGCCGCAGGCGCAGAGCCAGGAAAATCAGAAGATGAAGAAGCTTCTGAACATGAGCGTGAACGAGATCGAACTCTCGGTGCGCGCCGCGAACTGCCTCAACAACGCGAACATCACTACCGTCGGCCAGCTCGCGCAGAAGACCGAGGCGGAGATGCTCAAGTACCGCAACTTCGGCAAGAAATCGCTCAACGAGATCAAGGACAAGCTGACCCAGCTCGGCCTCTCGCTCGGCATGAAATTCGAAGCCGGTCTCGTCGATCCGCAAGGCGTCGATGCGAACCTCGCCGTCGTCAGCTAATCTCCCACTAGACACTTCCCATGCGTCATCAAAAGAAGACGGTCAAACTTGGCCGCAAGGAAGGGCATCGCAAGTCGATGATCGCCAACCTTGTCGTCAGTTTGATCGATCATAGCCGGATCAAGACTACGCTTGCCAAAGCCAAGGCCATGAAGCCGCTGGCCGAGAAGGTGGTCACGATCGGCAAGAAAAACACCATCCACGCGCGCCGCACCGCCAAGGCCGTGCTGCGCCAGGATGGAGCGGTCACGAAGCTCTTTGCCGAGGTGGCGCCGCGCGCCGCGAATCGCAAAGGCGGCTATACTCGCATCGTCAAGCTCGGCCAGCGCAAGAGCGACGCCGCGCCGATGGCTTTCATCGAGTGGGTCGATAGCCCGGTCGTGGTCGAAGTCGCCACGCCCGAGCCCAAGCCTGCAAAAAAAGCTGCCGCGAAGCCGAAGGCTGAAGCTGCTCCTGCAGCGGAAGCTCCGGCGGCTGAGAAGCCCGCGAAAAAGCCCCGCGCAAAAAAGACCGAGGACAAGCCCGCCGAATAGGCGCGGCTTTCTTCAAAGTAATTCACGAAAGGGCGACGCTCGAAAGGGCGTCGCCTTTTTCGTTTTCCGGGTGGAGCATGCCGCTGGCATGCCCGGCTCGGCCGCTGGCCGAGCCGAACGTGAAGACATTTGTAGCGAGGAAATCATTGCGCCATGCACCGCTTCCTTTGTGCAACCGGCCAGCGGCCGGTCGCTGCACGCGAGCCGCGTGCTCCACCCAGACCTCGTTTCGCAGCCGCGCGACCTACTTCCCAAGCCGCTCGGCGAGGCGCGCGGCGAGCCGGCCCATTGCGGCGGAGTGATCCATCGGGTCGAGATGCACGTCGAGCAGGCAGTAGCTCTCGGTGTGTTTCGCCGCAGCATCGAGGGCGGCGTCGAGTTGCTCTTCCGTCTCGACGAGAAATGCACGACCGACGCCGAGCAGTTCCGGCAGCCGATGGTATTGCCACGCCAGCACGTCATTGAACGGTCCATCGTGAATGTGCCGCTCGGTGCCATAGCCGGCGTTGTTCAGCACGATGATCACCGGATTCAGTCCATGACGCGCGATGGTCGAAAGTTCCATCCCGGTCATTTGGAAAGCGCCATCGCCGACGAGGACCAGCGGGCGCAATTCCGGACGGGCCATTTGTGCGCCGAGCGCGGCCGGCACCGCGAATCCCATGCTCGCATAATACGCGGGCCCGAGGAACTCCGTGCGGTGCCGGATGAGCAGGTCGCATGCGCCGAAGAGCGCGTTGCCGACATCCGCGACGACGAGAGTTTGATCCGTGAGAAATTCATTCACCCGTTCAAAGAGCCGGGCGATCGTCACCTTGTCTCCGCGCCGCTCTGGCAGGAACTCCCGTGGCTGCGGCGGTTGCGGGTGCGCACTTGTTTCGTGGCGGCGCAGGTCCGCGCGGAGCAGTCCTCGGACGAAGTCCTTGAACCGCACATTTTCAAAAGTGTGGTAGCGAATGGCGAGGCGCTCGCTCGTTGCGGAGATGGACTTCGCGGGGTCGAGCTTCGCGGTGTAAATGCCCGTATTGATGTCCGTCATGAACGCGCCGAGCAGCAGCACGCAGTCGCTCGCTTCCACGTATTCGCGCACGTCGTCGCGGCCCATCGCGCCTTCATAGATGCCGAGATAAAGCGGGTGCTGTTCGTTGAGCACAGACTTGCCGAGGATGGTTGCGGCCACCGGAATATTGAGGCGCTCGATCAGTTTCAGCACATCGTCCTGCAAGCCGAAGCGATGCACTTCGACATCGGCGAGCACCACCGGTTGTTTCGCCGCATTGAGCAGCGCCGCGGCTTCCGCCAGCGCTTCGCGGAGCACCATCGGGTCGCTCGTCTCGTGAATCTCCGGAGCGCGATGATCTCCGCGGCCCGGCACGGCCACAAGATCGCGCGGCAGCTCGAGATAAACAGGCCGCTTGTAACGCACCGCCGCGTGCAATACCCGGTCGATTTCGCCGAAGGCCGTATCCGGATTTTCCAGCGCCGCCGCCGCGACGGTGATCTGCTCGAAAACGCGCCGCTGCGTATCGAACTCCCGCACCTTGTGATGCAGCAGGGGATTCTTCTCCCGCTCGCCCATGCCCGGCGCGCCGGAGATCACCACCACCGGCGACTTCTCCGCAAACGCCCCCGCCACCGGGTTCACCACTTTCAGCCCGCCGACGCAATAGGTGATGCACACCACGCCCAACCCGCGCACGCGCGCATACGCATCCGCCGCGAACCCCGCGCCCTGCTCGTCGCAGGTGGTCACGATCTTTAGTTCGCTCGCCTGGAGCTGTTCGTAAAAGCCGAGCACGTAATCGCCGGGGATGCCGAAGACGTGGCGCACACCGTGAGCCGAAAGCCGTTGGATAAGATACTCGCCGATCGAAAGGCCGCGGTGCATGCAGGCAACTTACGCAAAAAACGGCGCGCTTGCGAAGCACTCAGCGAGCCAGCTCATTTTTCGGTCATTACGAAAACGCCGTCCCAATTTGGGATTGGCCCGCCTTCTTCCAGCGCCGAGCAGCGGACGGCGAAAAGCAACGCGAGGGTCTCGTTCGGCCGCAGCCCATGCGCCTGCTCAAACGTGGACCGGGCAACCGGAAATTCCCCGCGGCGATAGAGGGCCATCGCCTCATGATAGACGCGAAGGTATTCGTCGAACTGCGTATCGCTATGGCCATTGCGCTCGCCAGCGACCGTGAAAAGTTCGACGCCTCCCTTCCGGCCTTTGACCTTCACCGGCCCGACGCTTTGCAGATGAAACCATTCGCCGACCAGCGCCGCTGCGTCTTCACCGACGAGGAGGTCGATGCCAAATTCTTTCGTCACGCCCTCGATGCGTGAGGCGAGATTCACGACGTCGCCGATGACGGTGAGATTCATCTGATGAACCGAGCCGATGTTGCCGACGATCGCTTCGCCGAAGTTGATGCCCAGGCCCATGCCGAGCGATTTCTGGCCCGCGGCCTGCCAGCGTTTATTCAGCCCGGCCAACTGCTCGCGCATGCGGAGCGCCGTCAGGACCGCCGCGCGAACATCCTCCGCAGGGCCGCGCGATTGAATGTTCCCCCACACCGCCATGATGGCGTCGCCGATGTACTTATCGAGCGATCCGTGGTTTTCGAGAATCGGCTCGACCATCGCCCCGAAGTATTCGTTGAGCATGCCGACGAGGACGTGTGAGTCGGCGTTTTCCGTCATGGCGGTAAAGCCCCGCAGGTCGGTGAAAAGCACCGCGACCGGCTTGCGGACACCGCCGAGCGTTTGAAAAAAGCTCGAGGGGTTGTCGATGATGTCTTTGACGGCAGCTTTGGAAATATAGCGTTCGAGCGTCCGCCGCACGCGTGCCTTGTCGCGCTTCTCGACGAAAAAATCCCACGACAAACAGCAGACGCCGCTGGAACCAAGTGCGATCAAGGGGGCGAAGGTTAGGATGATCAACCCGGCGTGATTGTAGAGAAGCTGCGCGCCGAGCAGCCACCCGCCGGCGGCCAGCGCGAGAAACGCGAGTCGCAACAGCGGGGCGGGAAACCGGATGCAGAGCGCCCACGCGAGCACGCCGGCGCAGAAGATAAGCATCCCATTCACCATGCTCGAAGTCTCGCGGACGAAGCTGCCGCTGAGCGCCGCATTGAGCGCACTGAGATGCAGCTCCGGCCCGGCTATGAATCCGAACGGAGTAAGCACGAGGTCTTTCATGAAATTTCCCTCGGGCCCGACGAGCACAATCTTTCCGCGGAAAAACTCACCCGCGCGATACTCGGGAGAGCGCCATTTTTTTTCGTCAAAAAGATCGCAGACCGATCGTGGAAGAAAGGTGTTCGGCCCGCCCGCGAAACGGATGCGCCGCGTGGCTGTTCCCGCCGGAATCGAATCCGCACGGCTGATCTTTCTGAGCGCACGCACGGAGAGCGAATCAAATTCCTCTTCGCCTGGATTGGGCGTGTCACCGAACACTTCGGACTCGGTCACTCGGTAGATGACGCGGCGAATGACCTCGTCGAAATCCGGCCAAAAATTGACGAAGCCCACCCGATCGTCGAGCGGCGAGGACGGCGGGATTAGTCCGCTGTCGGGTAATTGGTGCGTCCTCGTGTCGCCCCTGCTGCGTTCCGCATTGAGGAAATTGCTACCCATGACGACGCGGTCGCGATTCTTTTCCAGCGCAGCGCGGAAGGCGTCGTCGCCGTCGCGAGGAGTCGGGAAGAGAAGGTCGAAGGCGACGACCTGTGCGCCCGCAGAGACGAGCCGATCAAGGACCATCCCATGGACGGCCCGGGACCACGGCCAGCCCTGTTTCATGAGGGTCAGCGCTGGTGAACGGCCAATCTCTGCCGGCTCAAACTGATCCAGGGAAATCGAATCGTGATCGATCGCGAGATAGACCAACTCCGGAGCGATGGGGGCGCGCTTTCCGTAAAAACGCGCGATGCAATCCTGGGTATAAAACTCGGTTCTCTGCAATGGCCGGAATCGGATAACCGCGAGTCCCATGACCAGCAGCGTGCAGACTCCGCAGATGATGGGAGGAGCTTTTCGACGATGGCGACCGAACCAGAACATTGCCGGAAAGCTTAGGAGCATGTCCGAAAATGTCCCGCATCTTTGCTGTCGAGCCCGCTCAGATTACCAATCAATGAAATAGAGTTGCAAAATGTAATACTTGCGCTTTTTTCCGGCTCGCTCATGGAGGAAACGCGCAACCCCAGCTTTACTACTTCAATGACCAGCGACCCCCTCGATACTTTCGTTGCTTTGCGTTGCAAACGCCGACTTCCCATCGTTTTGGCACTCATTTGTGGAGGTGGTATTTTGGCGTCGCCGCTGCAAGTGGCCGTGTCCAAACCACGACCGGATGAAGCGTCCGAGAGCGCGCCCACCGCAGGAGTTGGCCAGGCGGCGAGAATGGGGACCGCGAACTTTATTGCGTCCGGTACGTCGGAAGCGACTGTTGTTGCCTCGGGGTTCATCATTGGCAAATACCGGGCGACGGAACTTCAGCGAAAAATTGCGGAGGAAAGAGCCCGCCAGGCCTATCAATCAATGTCGCCCGACAAGAAGAAGGGGCTGAAAGCGAAAAAGATCCGCTATCTCGCGGTGGATACGCAAAAGGACGGACGCATCAAAGGCCGGAAAGCCATCCTGATTTGGGACACGCAGTCTCAGGAGATCGTGGGGACTCAGGTATATGACGTCGCGGTGGTGCCGCCGTTGGCCAGTCGCGCCGTTTTTGAGACCTATGCCGCGGAGTATATCGGTGAGGGGAGGCGGGACACGGTGCATTGACCGTTTTGGCACCAAGGCCGTTGCCCGGTGTAAAGGTTTGTGGTTCCGCCTGGTTCCCGATGGCTTCGAGAAACTAGATCATTACAAATTCCATGAGAAGAAACGTCTTTCTGCAAATCGCCTTCGGGTTGGTGACCGGCCTGGTATTCGCCGGTTTCACTCCGCGAGTCCAGGGGGGTGAGCCGCAAATTGAGCAAGCCCGGAATTTTGAAAACGCAAAAAGTCCTGCAGGCCCATCGGCGACCAAGGGCATCGCGTTCAGGAATAGCGATGTTGCGCCTCGCAGCCCGGGCGATCAGGATCTTGGAGAGCAGTGGATGCTGAAATTCAAGGAGAAGGAAAGGCCGTTTTCCCTTTTTGCCGACTTTGCCGGTTATGCGACAAACAATGTCGCACTCACGGAAAATGGGACGAAGCGCGACCAATTTTTGGTTGGTCAGATAGCTGCAAGTTATCAGCCGAAGATCACCGCGAACCTTCTCGCTGAGTTTACGTTTCGTCAGGCCTTTTTCCGTTACAACCATTTCGACCAGCTCGATTTCGATAGTCAGAATGCGGGTGGGGGACTGAGCTACCTTGCGCCGAATCTCTGGAACCTGACCTTCTTCGGACGCTACAATTACAACCGAGTCCTGGATGCTATCCACGAGGATGAGATCCTCACCAACCACACGCTGACCGCCGGGTTTCAGAAATCCTTCGTCCTCAGCCGGGCGCACTATCTTTACGCTGGTTATGCGAGCCAGTTCGGGTTCGCTGATCCGATCGCTGCGCAGAGGGATGAGCATGGAGCTTACGCCGGCTACCATGTAAATCTTACTCGAACCTTCCAGGGAGATTTTTTCTACCGCATCGCGGTGTTTGATTATGCGAAAGGCGGCCGGGTCGATCTTAACGAGACGATTAATGGTTCGTTTCAATATTACTTCACTAAGTGGCTCTACGCCTATACCTCAGCCTCCCTGATCATTAATAATTCCAACAAGAACCTTCTCGATTACAACGCCTTCAACGGAGCGGTTGGCCTTTCTGCGAACTTCAAGTTTTGATCCCCATGAGAACTATCCAAAAGGTCATCTTTCTCGCCGTCCACGGGTTGTTAGCTGCTACGGCGGGCTCTCTGCTCGCGGGTAACTTCACCACCGCCGACATCACGCAGATCGTGAACGACGTGAAGACCATGGATGCTTCTGGCGCCCGCCCTGCAAAGCCCAATGAAACGATCGCGGGCGAGCAAAGCGTGAGGACCGGCAGTCAGTCGCGGGCGGAATTGACGTTTATCGACAAGTCGCTAACTCGTCTTGGAGCCAATACGAGCTTTCGTTTTCAGCGCGGCACTCGGGAACTGGAACTGGAGCAGGGCACGATTCTGTTCAATATTCCCAAAGGCGCAGGCGGGGCCAGGATCCGCACCGCGGCGGTGACGGCGGCGATCACGGGGACAACCGGATTCTATGAGTATTCGCCGAATGCCGGTGCCGGCGGAATCATCAAGTTTGGCATTCTCGAAGGGAAAGCATCGCTGTCGATTAAGGGTCGGTTAGGTCACATCATTACCGTGGGTCCAGGCGAAATGCTGATCTGCACGGCCAAACCGCGCGACTTTAACACCACCGAAGTGGTGCATTTCGACATCCAAAAATTCACGAAGAGCTGCCCCCTCATTACGAAAATGGGCGGTCTCGCACCGACCGGCCAAATGCTCGTGGAACGCGAAGTAGCGCAGCAGAAAGTGCAACTCGAGAAGACCAGGGAGTTATACTCGACCAATCTCGTAATTCCCGGAAGCGGGACGGAGGTTTTCGTGGTCTCGCAGCTCGACCAGAGATTCACGACCGCCAATCCCGTGACGGAATCAGGCGCCAATCCCGATCAGCCAACAACGCCCGGTGCTTCCCCCGAAAATACGCAACCCTCCCAACCACGGGGAAGCTTGCCGACTATTAAGTCGCCCAATCCTTACGTGATCAAAGGAGGCAATACCCAGGTCAACACAGACCCCACCATTGTCACCAACGGACTGATCGACTACGGGGCACTTTATGGAAGTGCGGGGCTGGATGGGCTGCTGACCAATTTCCTTTTCGGCTCGACCTCTCCTTTCGATCTCACGGTGTTCAATAACAACGGCGGCCCCAACGCCGACGGAAGCCCTGCTTTCACGGCCGGGCTCGCGTCTTTCAAATTCTCCAACCTGAAAATTATCGGAGTGCCTACTTTCCTGACCACCGGCGGAAGCTTGGAGGTTGGGCTCGTTTCCGAGGGAACGATCACCAGCGGCGCACCCGGCGGAGTGTTCAACCTCGATTCGTTGGACTTCCTGGGCCTGGCTACGGTGAACGGCTCGATCACCCTCGGGCCGGAATTATCCTTTACGTCCACCCGAACGTTCATCCCAAGTCCCAACCGCAACCCTGAACTGTTTGTGTACGCCCGGGGAGCCACGAGCGACGTGGTGTTTGGATCGAATGTGAACTTCGCGGATCGCCAATTGGATTTGACCGCTGAGCGCAACGTGCAGATCGGCAGCCAGATCACGGCCACCTCCTCCTCCGATCCTCTCACGCGGCTTGACTCGGATGTAAGTATCAGAGCCGGGAACCTTTTCATCCTCGACCCCACGGGCAAGATTACCGCGTCCAGTGTGCATATCACCGCGCAAGATGTGTCAGGCAGCAGCGGCGCCTTGGTGGACGCGGTCTCACTCGAAGTAGACCTTGGAAATTTGGCGAATCTGACGCAGTCCGGCGGGCTGCTCTACGTAAATTCGCTGCCGATTAGTCAGACAAACCTAAAAGACGTGAACATTGCGGCAGACGCGGGCGTGATGGTGACCGGCAACGTCACGATCAGCACAGCCCCCAAGCCCACTTCGGGCTTCGTCGGACTCTACCTTCATTCCGATTCCGGCGATGTCGTGATCAACGGCAATCTTACGACCAACTACGACCTCCAGATTGAAACAGACCACAACTTTATTGTGGGGCCCGGCGGGCTGGTTGCTGCGCAGAATGTGGATATCCATTCCCAAAACGGGGGGATCACGCTGCCCAATGACGTCACGGTGAGCACCGCGCCCAATCCCAGCGGGTCTGGGAGCTTCATAGGTCTTCGGATTGATGGTAATGGAGGAAGTAACGACATCATCCCAGGAGACGTAACCGTGAATGGACATCTCACCACCAACTACGCCCTCGAAATCGATGCCGACCGCAACTTTATTATGGGGCCCGGTAGTTTGATCACTGCTCAGACGGTGAAGATCAGTTCCCAAAACGCGGGCCTCACCCTACCCGGCGACGTGACAGTGAACACGGCACCCAACCCTGTAGGCAACGCGAACTTCATCGGTTTAGACCTGCAGGCCGACACGGGAAATGTCACCGTCAATGGGCATCTGATCACCAACAGCGCCCTGAAAATCGAGACAGGTCCGAACGGTGTTTCAGCCGGGAACTTTGTCCTCGGGCCCAGTGGCCGGATTACGGCGCCTGAGATCAATATCAGAGACGTCCTGAATGTGGAGGGTAGTGGAAGCGCCGTGGTCGATGGAGCCTCCGCCCTGATCAGCATCAACATTCAGAATGCGGTCACGCTGACCCAGTCGGGGAATCTTGTGTATGTCAATTCGCTACCGATTGACCAAACCAGTCCGTTGCAGAGCCTTCACATCTCCGGGGATGCCGGGGTGAATGTCCCTTTTGATGTTAACATTAACACCCTGACGAACAATGGGTATTATGATTTTGCCCTCAATTCCAATGGTGCTCTAACCATCAACGGAAAACTCACTTCAACCAAAGACATCAATGTTAAAGTCCAAAGTCTTGTCGTGGGGCCATCGGCCGTATTGCAGGCACCGAATGTCTACGTCAACTTAACTGACACGGTGAACCCGGCGACGGTAGCCGTCTCCGGCAACAATCTCCTCTTCAATTCACTCCCCATTGATTTGAGTCTGGCCAATTCTTACGTCAGCGTTTCAGCACCGACAATTCAAGTGGCGCCAAATTTGAATTTGCCGGGATCGAGCGGTGTGGGAATAGGCATCACTAATCAAGTTTACGATCCGATCACGCACGCTTTCACCGGGTTTATTGCGGACACTGTCCAAGTGTCGGGAAATATCACTGCCAATAACGGCGGCCTAAACTTCGGTGGAAACACCACGGTCGCCGGGAACGTCGATGCAGGGGGACTTGGGATCGGCGGCGCGCTTACCGTCGGAGGGACGGTATCTGTCGGTGGAAATATTCTTTGGGCCGGCCAATACTCTTATTATAATTCCACGGCTCCCGCAGGCACCATGGTGACGACTGCGTCCAGTCTGACCGCACCTGTGGTGACGGCAAATGGAATCGACTTTTCCGGGGCAAACGAAGGTCCAGGCCAAGGCAGTAACAACGGTTTTCCGGACGATGGCCATGTCCTTACCCTTAATATAAATTCGGTGGTGTTCGACAACTCCAACACCCAGATCGGACAATCCAGCTTTAATGGCGGAGACGCCCTTCCCGCCAACGGAAAACCCGGAGGCAATGGAGGAACCTTCAATGTCAATGCGACGGGCGACATTACGGTGGATACCACGATCTCGGCCAGCAGCGGGGTCAACGCGACCGGTGTGGCGACCGGTGGAAATGGTGGAAATGTCAACTTGGTGTCAACCGGGGGCACGGTAACGGTGAATTCGAGCATCGACGTTTCCCACAATGATGTCGCCAACCGCCGGGTGAGCGCCTCTGGCGGGAATATCAAACTCCAGAGCGGGAAAACGACTGGAACAGCGATTAGCGTGACTAACTCGGGTAATCTCCGGGCCTTGCTCAATGCGGCGGCTCCTGGGCCGGGCGGCAAGGTTGAAATCGTCTCCGCCGGCGGCGACATTCTCTTCAACGGGACCGCTCAGGCAGACCGCGGGACGGTGGACATCCGCAACAATGGTCCCGCAGGGTTAGTCGCGCTGACCAATGCCACGATTGCTGCAGACGTGGTGAAAGTCGGAGCGCTCGGCACCAATGGGATCCTTCAAATTGGCGGTGGATCGATCAGCGCCAATACGCAAATGAAGCTCTATGCGGGCAACGGTGTTGGCACCAACGGGACCATCAATTTCGTTGATAACGTGGCATTGAACGGAGCGGGATCCAAAGTCATCGCCGCCAAAACCATCAACATCACCAATGGCAAGGTCGTGACGATTAATGGAGCTACGGCAGCCATCCACGCCGACAACCGCAATTATAACGGGGCGGGCCAGACTTCAGCAGGCAATGGCAGCTTTAGCGGCGCGGGAGTGCCGGCTACATCGCAGCCACATTCGACGGCGCCGGCTTTTTAACCTCCGCGAAAAGGGACGGAGGACAGTTTCTATGGCGTTCGGCGCGGCGGGCTGGCTATCTTCGCGAGCGTGAATTCCGGTTTTCTCGACAAGCTCATCGAACGCATCGGACGGGTGCGGCCGGAGGAGGTGCAGGGTTATCTGCTGCGGCTGGCGGATGAAAAGGGTTTCCTCGAAACGATCTTCAACGCCATCCACGAAGGCGTGATCGTGACGGATGTGAAAGGGCGGATCAACTACCTGAACCGCGCGGCTTGCGAACTCTTCGGACTGGAGCGGGAGAAGTGCATGGGCGAGCCGCTGAGCGACCGGCTGCGCGGGCTGCATTGGGAGAAAATGGTGGAGGCCGAGAAGGTCGTGAGCCGGGATATCGAGGTCTTTTATCCGCAGCACCGGTATCTCAATTTCTATGTCGTGCCGCTGAGTCTCGATGCCCCGCAGGGCAAGCGGGCGCAGGCGCCGCGGCGGGAGATGGTCGGCTACGCGGTCATCCTCCGCGACATCACCGAGACGCGCCGTTCGACCGAGGAGACGATCCAGTCGGAGAAGCTGACGGCTCTGACGCTGCTCGCGGCGGGAGTGGCGCATGAGATCGGCAATCCGCTCAACTCCCTGCACATCCATCTGCAACTCATGGAGCGCAAGCTGCGCAAGGTGCCGCCGGCGGCGCGTGCCGAGTTGCAGAAGTCGCTCGAAGTGGCGCGCGATGAGATCACGCGGCTCGACTCGATCGTGCAGCAGTTTCTGGGTGCGATCCGGCCCGCCCGGCTCCAGGCCCGACTGGAGAATCTGAATATGATCGTGCAGGAAGCGGTGACGTTTTTGCAGCCCGAGATCGAAGACCGAAACATTCTCCTCGAAGTGGAGCTGCGCAAGGATTTGCCGCTCGTCGAGGTCGATCGCAACCAGCTCAAGCAGGCCTTTTATAATGTGATCAAAAACGCCTTCCAGGCGATGAAGA
>JBBSDS010000049.1:0-19045 GCA_038240495.1 Chthoniobacterales bacterium
GAACCCGCGAAGAACTTCTGGATGCCATCGCCAAAGCCCTCCAAGCCTTCACCCCCAAGGATGCCATGGGGTGGTTTGCCTCTTGCGGCTACAGTTTTTTGTAAAATGCTCTAGGAAGGTGTAGCGAACGTCACGAGGCGCGCGCGACATCGCAGCCGAAAGGATGTCCTTCCCACCATGTCATCCTGAGCTTGCCGAAGGACCTCCATCTATTTGCGGGCAGCGGAGGTGCGGAGCCGCCTGATTTCTCAAGCTCCGCGCCACCTCCGCCCACGAAAAGCTCGCCCACGGACCAGCCGCCATTTGTCCCGTACGCCGCCGCCTCGGAGATCCTTCGGCGAGCTTAGGATGACCGTTTGGAAGGGTGGCCTTCGGCCACAGGGGTTGCGGACTTTCGGTATCCGGGTGGAGCACGCGGCTCGCGTGCTGCGTTCGGCGGCCTGCCGAATGCGCGGGAGACGCGTGCCGACGTGCGAGTTACCCGCACCCGGCAAATGACTTTTTGCCCAGTGGGTGTCTGAAAACCGGGCGTCATTCGAGGTCTTTGGCGAGCCGCCAAAGACAGCACTCGGGCCGAGTGCTCCACCCGAAAATCCTCTTGGCGGGCATGGCCACAAATACGAATCCCCATGAAACTCCCGCACCTTCTTGCCGAACCGCATTCGTCATTTTGCTCGCGGCGCTGGGCGTGCGCACGGTGCAAATCTACACCGGCGGCATGGAGAACGAACGCTCGTGGGTCGGGCGCAAGGACATCGCGGCGATCGGTTGATCGGTCTTGCCAGAAAATTGCTATCGCTTCAACGGACGAGATTTCCGGCGGACCGACGTGGCGGGAGAAGTGGTGCGTGCCGTGATCGCGTGATTCGGAGCGGGGTTGCACGCGGGCGCGTTCCCCTTCAAGCTTCGCCCATGATTCGTTCCCTCCTCCTCTGCTTCGCCGTTGCATTCCTCGCAGCTCCGCTCTTCGCCGCCGACTCTGCCACCGCGACCGCAACGGTTCTAAAAAATGTCTCGCCCGACGAAGCGGAGAAACTGCTCAAGGCCAATCCGAAACCGACTGTCATCGATGTGCGAACGCCGGACGAGTTTAAAGCCGGGCACATTTCTGGAGCGAAGAATATCGACTTTCTGGGCGACGATTTCGCGAAGCAGATTGCCGCTCTCGACAAGAGCAAGACTTACATTTTGCACTGTGCATCGGGAGGTCGGAGTGGACAGGCGTGCAAGACGAACGAGGTGCAAAGTCTGCCGTCGGTCTATCATCTCAACCAGGGCTTTAAAGCCTGGCAGCAAGCGGGCAAGCCGGTCGAAAAATGAGGTGCGTTATGACGAATAATTTTGTTCCCGCATGGTGCCGGCTCGTGGTCGCGAGCGCAGCACTGTTCAGCGCGACGACGTTACTCGCCGCGGATCAGATTTTAGTCGAAGCGGAAAGCTTCAAGAACCTGGGCGGATGGGTGCTCGATACGCAATTCATCGAGATCATGGGTTCGCCTTATCTGATGGCGCACGGTCTCGGCCAACCGGTGAAGGATGCGAGTACGACGGTGACCTTTCCGAGCACCGGCACGTATCACGTTTTTGTCCGGACCAAGGATTGGGTGGCGAAGTGGAATGCGCCGGGTGCGCCGGGAAAATTTCAGGTGGCGGTGGATGGCAGGCCGTTGGAAAAAATTCACGGCGCAACGGGTGCGGATTGGTTTTGGGAAGAAGGTGGAACGGTCGAGATCACGAAGCCGCAGGCGACGATCGCGCTGCATGATCTGACCGGTTTCAACGGGCGCTGCGACGCGATCTTTTTTTCCAAGGACGCACAGGCGGCGCCGCCGAAAGACGGCGACGTGCTCGCGCAGTGGCGGCTGAAAACGCTCGGTTTGCCGGAGAAGCCGGTGAATGCGGGTGAGTTCGATCTCGTGGTCGTGGGCGGTGGTTACGGCGGCATGGGCGCTGCAATTTCCGGGGCGCGGATGGGTTGTAAAGTGGCTTTGATCCAGGATCGGCCGGTGCTCGGTGGGAATGGAAGTTCGGAAGTGCGCGTGTGGGCGATGGGCGGAATCCGGCGCGGGCTGTATCCGAATCTCGGCGAGATCGTGGAGGAATTTCAGGATCGAGCGAAGGCGTCGCCGGGGACGAAGGAGGAGTTTGGCGACGACCAAAAGGAAACGGTCGTGCGCGGGGAAAAGAACATCACGCTTTTCCTCAACAATCATGTGCTGTCGGTCGAGATGGTGGACAAAGAACACGTCGCCGCGGTGGTCGCGCTCGATACTGTGACCAGCGAGCGGCGGCGTTTTGCGGGCAAGTTTTTCTGCGATGCCACCGGTCATGGAACGCTGGGCGCGCTGGCCGGCGCGGAACTGACTGTGCGCGAGACCGAGCACCTCGGCATGAGCAATATGTGGCGCTGGGAAATGACCGAGGCGCCGCACGCTTTTCCCGCGGTGTTGTGGGCGCTGGACATGGAGATGGAGGACTTTCCTTATCCGAAACGGAATCACGCCGAATGGTTTTGGGAAGGTGGATTCAATGTGCATCCGATTGCCGGCCTGGAAGCCATCCGCGACTGGAATTTGCGCGCGGTGTATGGCGCTTGGAACGCGATGAAAAACAAGGGCGGCAAGGATGAGCACGCGAACGCCAAACTCGAATGGATCGCCTACATCGGCGGCACGCGCGAGTCGCGCCAACTCATCGGCGACGTGGTCCTCACACGCGACGACATCGCGGACAAAAAGGAGTTTCCGGATGGCACGGTGCCGACGACCTGGGACATCGATCTTCATTATCCGAAGGAACAGTACGCGGCGAAATTTCCGGACAATCCGTTCATCTCGAAGGCGGTTTTTGGCAAGGGTGTGGACCGCCAGCACGGCTATCCGGTGCCGTATCGCTGCATGTATTCAAAGAACATCGAGAACCTCTTCATGGCGGGTCGCGACATCAGCGTGACCCACGAGGCGCTCGGCACGGTGCGCGTCATGAAGACGGGTGGGATGATCGGTGAAGTGGTGGTTAAGGCGGCGTCGATTTGTCTCAAGAACGCCTGCACGCCGCGGGCGGTGTATGAGCGTTATTTTTCCGAGCTCAAGGAACTGCTCGCGCTGCGAGGTGCGGCGCGTCGCGAAACGGTGAACAGCCCGATCGCGCTGCCTGCCGGTTACACGCCGCCGCCGCTGACGCCAGACAAGCATGATGAAGCCTCGGCAGGCATTGCGCTCGCGTCGCTGCCGGGGCTCGTGGTGGACGACGAACAGGCGAAGCTCACCGGTTCCTGGGCTAAGGGGAAGGGGCTGCCGAATTATGTGGCGAGAGGCTATCAGTATGCGACGCCGAAAGCCGGGGCGACGGCGCGTTTCGAGTTTACGATCAAGGATGCGGGCCGGTACGAAGTGCGCGCAAATTACGGAGCGCACGAAAATCGCGCGACGAACGCGGCGGTAACGATCGAGAGCGCTGAGGGCACGAAAGAAACGACGATGAATCAGCGGCAGGAAGCAGAGGCGACCAAGGGGTTTGTCTCGATCGGCATCTTTCGTTTCGAGCCGGGGAAGCCTGCGGCGGTGACATTCCGAACTGAAGGCGCGAATGGCAATGTGCATATCGACGTCGTGCAGCTCCTGCCGCAGCCGTAGAGCACGGCTCTTTCTCCGGTCGTCATTCTGAGCGAAGCGAAGAACCTCTGATCTCTTTCCGGCATCGGATGTTTCAACCGGCATTTGCAGCATCGCGTGAGAGGAAAGGCAGAGATCAGGCTCGCCCGAAAAGCACCTGCCTCCGCTTGTCCCGGTCACCGCCGCCTCGGAGGTCCTTCGCTGCGCTCAGGATGACGGGTGGCGGGAAGCGTTTGCGGAGTGCAATGCCTTCACTGGTGAGCGCGCGAGGCATTCGCTGTTCGTTCTTTTTCCTGTGAAGCGCGCGGCGCTCCAGATCTATCGGCTCGCGGTGCTCGTCGCCATCGCGTGGATCATCCGCGCGCATCATGTGCGGATGCGCATCGAGGGGCATGCGCCAATCACCGTAGAGGAGGTGCGGGCGGTTTTTCTGCAAGCCGCGGAACTGCTTCCGGACGCGGGTGAGCGGGCGGGCATGTTTGTGCATGACGAGGCCGGGAAAGAGCTTGGCTACGTGCTCCGCACTTCACCGATCACGGACTCGATCGTCGGATACCGAGGGTGGACGGACACGCTGGTCGCTTTCGATCCGGCGCTGCACGTCGTGGGCGTGCGCATTCGCTCTTCGCAGGATACGCGGGAGCATGTGGAAGACGTGCGGGTTGACCGTTATTTCATGAAGACGTGGAATGGAAAACCGTGGGACGAAGTCGCTGGTCGTTCGCCGGAGCAGATGCACATCGAGGGCGTGTCGGGCGCGACGATGACGAGCATGGCAATGGCGGAGGGGATCATGCGGCGGCTGCGCGCGGCGGATGCGGCGCTAGCGATCAAGCCGCAGCCGCTGCGGTTCAGCGCGACGGATATCGGCCTCGTAGTGATTGTGTTCGCGGGGGCGGTTTTGGCGTTCAAAGGAACTCATGGACGGAAATGGCTGCGGATCGGATTTCAAGTGCTGGTCATCGGCTACGTCGGTTTTCTGGCGGGCGCACCGCTTGCGCAGTCGCTCTTTGTCGGATGGGCGCAAAGTGGGGTGCCGTGGCGGACTGCACCGGGGCTGGTCTTGCTCATGGCAGCGGCGCTGGCCGTGCCGTGGACGACGGGCAAGCCGCTCTATTGTCAGCAGATTTGTCCGCACGGCGCCGCGCAGGAATTGCTCGGCCGCTTCGCGCCCAAGCGCTGGCGTGTGGCGCTGCCGCGGGACTTTGCCGCGGGGTTGCGCTGGCTGCCATTGCTGACGCTCGCGCTCGTCGTAACCGTCTCGATGCTCCTCCTGCCACTCGATCTCGCGCATCTCGAACCGTTCGATGCCTACAGCGTTCGCGCGGCGGGTTGGGCGACGGTGTCGCTGGCTGTAGCTGGGCTGGTCGCGGCGCTTTTCGTGCCGATGGCCTACTGCCACTACGGCTGCCCGACGGGGGCGCTGTTGGAACTCATCCGTTCGCACGGCCCGCGTGATCACTTCGGGCGCCGCGATGTGATGGCGCTGCTGCTCGTCGTGCTCGCGCAGGGGTTGGTTTGGAAATACCACGCGATTCACGCGTGGATGGTGGGCGGCGGCTGATCGCCCAGCCGAGGCTCTGCCCTCGACAAAGCGCCACGGCTTTTCGACAGTCGCCGCCTCATGCCGGAAACCGCCGTGCCTAATGCCAAGCCAATCGTCGCGAGCTATTGCACGACGTTTTTGAAGCCGGAGATGCGCCACATTTACCGGCAGGTCACGGGGCTGCGGCGCTACGATACTTTCGTGATGACGCGCGAGCGGATGTGCGCCGAGGAATTCCCATTTCCGGAGATCGAATTGATCCCGCGGGCGCGCAAAAATTTCCTGAAACGCTTTTACCTAAAGTACATCCGCAAGCTGCCGCCGGTCTATTATCGCGGCGAATTGCAGGTGCTGATCAAGATGCTGAAGCGGCGCCCGGCGGATTTGATGCACGTTTATTTCGGACACACGGGCGTGCATTTGCTGCCGTTGATTCAGGAGTGGGAAAAGCCGTGCGTGGTCTCATTTCACGGGATGGATATTCAGCCGCGTCCACAGCAGGAGGGCTTCGACGCGCAGATGCAGGAATTGCTGCGGACGGTGCCGCTGGTGCTCGCGCGCTCGCGGTCGCTGATGGAAGGTTTGGAACGGCAGGGTTGTCCGCCGGACAAGCTGCGTCTGAATCGCACAGGGATTCCGCTCGCACAGTTCCCGTTTCAACAGCGCCCGATGCCGGTGGATGGTTCGTGGCGATTTGTCCAGGCGTGCCGCTTGATCGCGAAGAAGGGCTTGAAAACAGCGGTGCGGGCGTTTGCGAAGTTCCACGCGAAGTTTCCAAAGGCGAAGTTTTGCGTCGCTGGCGATGGGCCGCTCAAGGCGGAGTTGGAGACGCTGGTGGCTGAACTCGGTTTGCGCGAGGCGGTCGAATTGCGCGGCTTTCTCACGCAGGATGAACTGGCTGCGCTCTATGCCCGCTCGCACATTTTTCTGCATCCGAGCGAAATGCCGCCGGACCAAAATCAGGAGGGCGTTCCGAACTCGATGCTGGAGGCGATGGCGACGGGTCTGCCGGTGCTCGCGACGACGCATGGCGGGATTCCCGAAGCAGTGACGCACGAGTGGACCGGGCTGCTCGTGCCCGAGCGGGATGAGGCGGCGCTGTTTCAGGCGATGTGCCAGATGACGGCGGAGACGGACCAGCTCTACATCCTGGGCCAGGCGGCGTCGCGCGCGGTGCGGGAGGAGTTTGAGCATGGGAAGCAGATCGAGAAGCTGGAGGGATTTTACGATGAAGCGCGGCAGATCGGAATTCGGATTCCCGGATGAGTTCTTTCGCTTATCTCTTCGAGCGCTTCCCGTCGTTCGTGCAGACGTTTGTCTATCGCGAGGCGGTCGAGATGGTGCGGCAGGGGATGGACCCGTGGCTCGTGTCGATCCGTCGGCCGGACGATCCGGAAAAACTCGAAGAGCATCTGGATGTCGAAGTTTTCTACGCACCCGAGGAGAAAGAATTGCGCGCGGAGGTGGACGCGCGCCGGGCGCGTGGGGAACTGCCGTTTGGTGTGCGTCGGGCGGTCCCACGACATCGCAAGGAGAGCGATTCGCAGCGGATGTTTGAGGCCATCTGGCTGGGGCCGCGGATGAAGGAGCGGGGCATCCGGCACGTGCATGCGCATTTCGGCGGAGTCGCGGCGCGGACGGCGTGGTGGCTGCGCAAGCTCTACGGCATCAGCTACAGCTTCACCGGGCACGCGAACGACATTTTTTGCGAAACGGATTTTCCGGTGAGCAACGCTGACCTCGTACGGGCCGCGAAGTTTGTCGTGACGGAGACGGATTATGCCCGGTTGTGGATGGAGGAAAAGTATCTGTGGGCGCGGGGAAAGGTGTTTCGCGTTTTCAATGGAATCGCCATGGATGGTTTTCCGCCGCGTGTCCCGCTCGCGGGTGTGGCGCGCATTCTTTCGGTGGGGCGTTATGTAGAGAAGAAAGGCTTCGCACATCTGATCGAAGCGTGCCGGCTACTTCGCGACCGTGGGCTCACCTTTACCTGCGACCTCGTCGGCGGCGGGCCATTGGAAGCAGAACTGCGCGCGCGGATCGAGCAGGCGCGGCTCGAAGGCGTCGTGCAGTTACTCGGTCCACGTTCCCAAGGCGAAGTCCGGCGACGACTCGCGACCGCCAGTCTTTTCGCGCTGGCGTGTGTGCCCGAAGAGGGTGGGGGGAGTGACAACCTGCCGACAGTAATCATGGAGGCGATGGCGTGTGGCGTGCCGGTCGTATCGACCCGCCTCGCGGGCGTACCCGAGATGATTCAGAGTGGCGAAGACGGCTGGCTGGTCGCCCCGAAAGATCCGGCGGCTTTGGCGGAGACGTTGGAGAAACTACTTGCCGACCCGGTCGGGGCGGAGCGCGTCGGCCAGCGCGGGCGCGCCTCGGCGATCGAGAGATTTTCCATCGAGAGGACGACAAATGTTTTGAAGCATCTGCTCACGCAACGTGCGGCAGTGGCGATTCCGGAAATGGCGCGAAGCTTGGATCCAAGCCTGCGCCCGCGAGGGTTTCGGAGTCGATTGGCGGATTTTTTCGATAAATGAATTTTGTCAGCATTAGTGCTGACATCGCATTGACTTCCTTGAAAGGACGGTGGACCCTCCGCCGCTCAAACGCCGAGTTCCCACTTTCGCAGGACGCGGTTTTTGCCCCTCGATGCTCCCACCCAGCTTGATGAAACCTCCCGTCCACATGCTTGCATGTGTCGCGTGTTTATTCGTGGGACTGCTCACCGCGTCGGCGGGCGACGCTTACAAATGGTCGGTGCAGTACCTGATCGACAACAGCCGGGCCGTTTTCGGCAAGCCCCAGAAAGTTTCGCCGCGGCACAACCGGGGCCTCGCGATTTCGCCCGACGGCAAGTATCTCTACGCCGGTTACCATCATAGCTTTAACAATGCTGGCGAGGTGCGGCGGATTCGGATTGATGTGGCTGATTACGAGCGGGCGACTGAAGAGGTTCTGCCGGGCGTCCTGGGCAAGGCGATCACGATCGACGACAAGGGACGCGTTTACATCAGCACGGAGAATAGTGTCCTGGTCTATGACGCCGCCCTTCTCCAGCGTCAGCTCCGCATCCCGGTCAACGTGTGTGAGGGCGTGGCCGCAGTGCGGGAAGGTGGCGAACTCGTGCTCTACGGTTCCGACCGCGAGGAAGGGACGATCAGCCGCTGGTTGATGCAAGAATCCGGTGCGCTGGTCACGGCGGCAACCCTGAGCGGGTTCGGTGGCAGCGGTGTATATAAGGTGCCGGGTGCGACTGACCTCCGCGGGATGAAAATCGACGCGAAAGGAAACTTCTGGGTGGCGGACTTGAAGGGCGGAAAAGTATTCCGAATTGAGCCCGGCGGAAAAAATGTGAAATCGGTTGCGATCACCACGCCGATGGATGTTGCGTTTGATGGTCCGCGAGTGTTCGTCACGCGGTGGACCGACCGCGCCATCACCGTCCTCGATGATCAAGCAAATGTCGTGGGCAGCCTTGGGGTGCCGTGGGAGGAAATGGAGCTTTCCGTCCTCGGGAATAACCGCAACGGAGCCCTCAGCGGAATCGTCACTGTGCCGGGCAAAGGCTTTTTCGTGGCCAACGAAGCTGGCCAAACCGCAAACCAGAAATCCACGTACGGCCGCATCGACGAACATAGTGACTTCATCGACGGGAAATTGTTCCGGGACGTTTTCCAGGACGACAACGAACCGATCCTCCGCGGCACGGAAGTAGAGACGGTTCGATAGCGGGCATCCCGGGCGGTTTTACGGACCGCTGGCGACGTGACCGAGGCTAAGTTTTTGGTGCTCGGGAAAAAGTTTGTGAAAAAATTCACAAAGTTCTTGCCTCAGTTTCCGCGGCATTGTTTCATCGGTTTCGCAACGCCCGAAGTCCGTGTGCGCGATAAACCCCATCGCGCTGGTCTTGACATTCGAGTGATCAATCTGCGGTCTTCTGCGTTGCGCATTTGGACATGAGTTACCCCGACCTTCAACACCGCGCCTCATCCACCTTCCTCCGGTGGCTTCGGCTATTCGCTGTTTGTGCTGCGGTGGCCTTGATTGCAGGGCCAATGCAATTCGTCGTTCGCGCCGCGGATGAACCGGTTGCTGGTGAACACGCTGAGCACCATGGCTTGACGCCCGATGCGCCGCTGATCGACCTCGGTATTTTCAAGGTGACCAACTCGATGATCGTCACTTGGATTGTGGCGCTCGGCATCATCATCTTCGCGCAGTACGCGACGCGCTCGATCAAGGAAGTGCCGGAGGGCGCGCAGAATTTTTGGGAATGGCTCGTCGAGAGTCTGCACGATTTTCTCGAAAGCATCATCGGCCACGAACTGGTGAAAAAGACGTTCTGGTTTTTCGCCACGCTTTTCATCTTCATCCTCTTTACGAACTGGGCCGGTCTCATCCCGGGTGTGGGTACGATTGGCTGGGGAACGCCGAACGCACAGGGCGGTCTCGAACACATCTCCCGTCCGCTCTTCCGCGGAGTGAATGCCGACCTCAACATGACGCTCGCGATGGCGACGCTGTTCTTTGCGTGCTGGATCGTCTGGGCGCTGCAGGCCAATGGTTTCGGCGGCTTCATTCTTCACCTTTTCGGACCGAAGGGTGAGACCAAAGGCTTCATGAAGGTGTTGATGATTTTCGTCTTCATTCTCGTCGGTTTCCTCGAAGTCGTTTCGATTCTCTTTCGCCCGGTGTCGCTGAGCTTCCGTCTCTACGGCAATGTTTTCGCGGGCGAAAATATGCTCGAGTCAATGTCCAATCTCGTCCCGGCGCTTTCTTGGCTGATTCCGGTTCCGTTCTACTTCATGGAGCTGCTCGTCGGGCTCGTGCAGGCACTGGTCTTTATGCTGCTCACGGCGGTCTTCACGCTGCTTATCTGTCAGCACGAGGAGGGACACCACTAAGCTTTCACCAAACACTTTCGGCAGTCTGACCGTGCAAAGTCAGCGGGGGCTGTCGGGAAAAACAGAAAACCAAAAGGAAACAACATGAACATCGCAACCATCCTCGCAGAAGGAGCCGCCGGCATGGGCGGCAGCATTCACGTCGGTCTCGCAGCGCTTGGCGCGGCACTCGGCGTGGGTTTCATCGGCGCGAAGGCGTCGGAAGCGGTGGGCCGGAATCCCGGCGCCGCCACTCCGATCCTCGTGCAGGCGATCCTGAGCACCGCCTTCGCCGAAGGCATCGTGTTCTTCGCGATCTTCCTCGTGAAGTAATTCGCTGGCGCGGGGTCGCTCTTCATCGAGAGACCCCGCGCTCTTTCCTCCGCTTCTTTTTTCATGACTTACATCCCTCTCCTCGCCGCGGAAGGCGGCATCGTGGACAGCCTCGTCGAAAGCGCCCAGCGCACCGGCGAAACCTTCGGCTTCCAGCCGTGGCTGTTCTTTTCGCAGATCATCAGCTTCGCCATCGTCGCGGGTCTGCTCCATAGATTTGCTTACAAGCCGATCCTCACCGTGCTCGAAACGCGCCGGCAAAAAATCGCCGAAGGCCTGGCCAATGCCGAGAAGATCAAACAGCACCTCGCTGAATCTGAAAAGCGCGTGCAGGACATTCTCACCAAAGCCAATGCCGATGCGCAGAAGATGATCGATGAAGCCCGCGCCAGCGCGCAGGCGCTGGCCGACAAGCGTTCTCAGCAGGCGATTGCCGAAGCCGAACAAATCATCGCCAAGGCCCGCGAGGCGACAAAGGTGGAACGCGAGAAGACGCTGGCCGAACTCAAACGCGAAGTCGGTCGCCTCGTGATCAGCACAACCTCCAAGGTCACCGGCAAGGTTCTCACCTCCGACGACCAGAAGCGCCTCTCCGACGAAGCCACGCGCGAAGTTGCCGCCTGAACGCCGCCATGAAGCTCGACAAAGATTCGCGCAAACTCTCGAAGCAGCTCTTCCAGGCCAGCTTTACCGATGGCCGGATCGATGGAGCGAAAGTCGCCGCCATCGGTCGCAAAGTGATCGAGAGCAAGCCGCGTAATTCGCTGGGCATTCTCAAGGAGTTTCAGCGGCGTGTGCGTCTCGAAGTCGGCAAACACCACGCGGTCATCGAGAGCGCCACGCCGCTCGACCACGCGACCGGCAATCAACTGCTCGCCAACCTCCGCACGAAGTATGGCAACGACCTGAGCACTGAATTCAAAGTCTCTCCCGAGTTGCTCGGCGGGTTGCGGATCAAGATCGGCAGCGACGTTTTCGACAGCTCCGTTCGCGAGCGTCTCACCCGCCTCGAAAACGAAATCACCCGCGCCTGACGGCATCCATTCATTTCACACCCAACCACCACTTTTCCCATGAGCAGCATCCTGCAAGAACTCGAATCCCAAATCAGCGGCCTCAAAACCAGCACGAGCAAATCAAACGTCGGCGTCGTCCGCGAAGTCGGCGATGGCGTTGCCAAGATCGAAGGCCTGAGCGGCGTCATGCTCAATGAAATGATCGAATTTCCCGGCGGTCTCTACGGCCTCGCGCTGAACCTCGAAGAGAGCGAAGTCGGCGCCATCCTGCTCGGCGCCGGTGAGGACGTCGTCGAAGGGACGGAAGTCAAAACGACCGGGCGACTGCTTTCCGTGCCCGTCGGCAAAGGACTCCTCGGACGCGTCGTCGATACGCTCGGCAATCCGGTCGATGGCAAAGGTCCAATCACCGCCACGGCGACTTATCCCGTCGAGAAAATCGCGCCGGGCATTATCAAGCGGAAATCCGTCAGCCAACCGGTGCAGACTGGCATCATGGCGATCGACGCAATGATTCCGATTGGCCGCGGCCAGCGCGAGCTGATCATCGGCGACCGTGCGACGGGCAAGACGACCATTGCCATCGACACGATCATCAACCAGGCGCGGATCAACAAAGCGAACGAAGGAAAGGCCGGTTTCCGTCCGCTTTATTCGATCTACGTCGCGATCGGCCAAAAACAGTCGAACGTCGCGCGTTCCATCGCCGTCCTCGAAGCGGCTGGCGCGATGGCTTACACGATCCTCGTCTGCGCGACGGCATCGGACACCGCGACCAATCAATACCTCGCGCCGTTTTCTGGCGCAGCGATGGGCGAGTGGTTCATGGACAACGGGATGGATGCGCTGATCGTGTTCGACGATCTCTCTAAACACGCCGTCGCCTGGCGCCAGGTGTCGCTTGTGCTCAAGCGCCCGTCGGGCCGCGAGGCGTATCCGGGCGATGTGTTTTATCTCCACAGCCGCCTGCTCGAACGGAGTGCGCGCGTCAATGAACAGAACGGCAACGGTTCGCTGACCGCGCTGCCGATCATCGAGACGCAGGCGGGCGACGTCTCGGCCTACATTCCGACGAACGTCATCTCGATCACCGACGGTCAGATCTTTCTCGAAACCGACCTTTTCTATCAGGGCGTGCGTCCGGCGGTATCGGTCGGTCTCTCGGTCAGCCGCGTGGGCTCCGCCGCGCAGATCAAGGGGATGAAGCAGGTCGCCGGCAAGATCAAGGGCGACCTCGCACAGTTCCGCGAACTGGCAGCCTTTGCGCAGTTCGGCTCCGATCTCGACGCCAAGACCAAGTCGATCCTCGACCGCGGCGCGCGCATCGTGGAGCTCTTCAAGCAGATCCAATACAATCCGCTCGCGACCGAGGTGATGGTCGCCGTGCTCTGGTCGATGCAAAACGCTTTCCTCGACGATGTGCCGGTCGAGAAGATCAAAGACTTCCAGCTCAAGCTGCAGGAATACCTCACCACGCGCAAAGACGCCGTGCTCGGCAAGATCCGCGACAAGGGCGCGATCGACGACGAAATCACCGCGGACCTCAAGGCCGCCGTCGGCGAATTCAAAAGCAGCTACCGCTAATTCTCCGCGTGCCTCTCAACTCTCAACTCTCAACTTTCAACTAGCCAATGGCCGCGAACACGCGAGACATCCGGCGCCGCATCAAGTCGGTCAAGAACACGGCGCAGATCACCAAGGCGATGCAAATGGTCGCCGCATCCAAGATGCGGAAGGCCCAGCAGCTCGCGCTCGACGGGCGGCCCTACGCGCAATTGCTCAATCGCATCAGCGCGGCGCTGAATGAAGTGAATTTCGATGAGAAGCATCCGCTGTTGGAACGCCGCGAGGTAAAAAAGGAGCTCGTCGTCATCATCTCGACCGACAAGGGCTTGTGCGGCGCGCTCAATACCAACTTGCTGCGTGAGGCGGCGAAATTCGATTCGGCGAAGACCGTCTTTATCACCGCCGGCAAAAAGGGCGCGCAGTGGGCAATCCGCGGTGGACGCGATGTCCTCGCCGATTTTCAGTTGAAAGACACGCCTTCTTTCCTCGAAACGAAGGCCATCTCCAAGCTGGCCATCGAGAAGTTCCTCGATGGCACCGTGGACAAAGTGACGCTGCTCACGACCCGCTTCGTCAACACGCTGACGCAGGTGCCAGTGGCGTTTGAATTGCTGCCCGTCGCGCCGCTTCCCGATGACGAGAAGGCTGCCGAGGCGGCTCACGAAAAAGGCCCGGTTGACGCCATTTTCGAACCGAACGCCGCGGCCGTGCTCGATGCCTTGCTGCCCTACTACGCGCACTTCGCAGTCTTCCGTGCGGTCGTCGAAGCCCGCGCCGCCGAGCACAGCGCGCGGATGGTTGCGATGAAGAGCGCGACCGACAACGCCAAGCAACTGATTAAAGACCTGACCCTCGAATACAACAAGGTCCGACAGGCGGCGATCACCACCGAACTTCTCGAAATCACCACCGCACAAATGGCCCTCGGCTAACGCCCGAACTCCGATCTCCCAACTCCCATCTCCGAATTTATGAGCAATACCGGCACCATCGTCCAAGTCATCGGCCCCGTCGTGGACGTCGATTTCTCCGCGAGCACTCTCCCGAAAATCTACGACGCCCTCGAAATCAATTTTGACGTCAACGGCGTGGCGACCCGCCTCGTTCTCGAAGTGCAGCAGCACCTCGGCGAAGGCTGGGTGCGGGCCATCGCCATGAGTTCCAGCGAAGGTCTCAAGCGCGGCCTGAGTGTCACCGCCACCGGTGCGGCGATTTCTGTGCCGGTCGGCGAAGGCGTCCTCGGCCGCATCTTCAATGTCACCGGCGACCCGGTCGATGAACGCGGACCCGTCCCGCACGAAAAGCGCTACCCGATTCACCGCCCCGCTCCCACGCTCATCGATCAGGACGTGAAATCCAACGTGCTCGAAACCGGCATCAAGGTCATCGACCTTATCTGCCCGTTCACCAAGGGCGGCAAAGTCGGCGCGTTCGGTGGCGCGGGCGTCGGCAAGACCGTCGTCATCATGGAGCTGATCAACAACATCGCCAAAGGCCACGGCGGCTACTCCGTCTTCGCGGGCGTCGGCGAGCGTTCGCGCGAGGGCAACGATCTTTACCACGAGATGAGCGAGGCGGGCGTCATCAACCAGCAGGATCTCAGCAAATCCAAGGTCGCGCTCGTCTATGGCCAGATGAACGAGCCTCCCGGCGCGCGTCTCCGCGTCGCTCTTTCCGCGCTCTCGATGGCGGAATATTTCCGCGACGAGAAAAACCAGGATGTGCTCCTCTTTGTCGATAACGTCTTCCGTTTCTCGCAAGCCGGTTCCGAAGTGTCGGCGCTCCTCGGCCGCACGCCGTCCGCGGTCGGTTATCAGCCCACGCTCGCGTCGGAAATGGGCGCGCTCCAGGAACGCATCACCTCGACGACCAAGGGTTCGGTCACGAGCTTCCAAGCCGTGTATGTGCCCGCGGACGATCTCACCGATCCCGCGCCCGCGAATACATTCGCGCACCTTGATTCGACGATCGTGCTCGAGCGTTCCATCGCGGAACTCGGCATCTATCCCGCTGTCGATCCGCTCGCCTCCACGTCGAAGGCGCTCGCGCCCGAGATCGTCGGGGAAGAGCATTACCGGGTTGCTACGGGTGTCCAGCGTGTGTTGCAGAAATACAAGGACTTGCAGGACATCATCGCGATTCTCGGCATGGACGAGCTTTCGCCCGAAGACAAACTCGCCGTCTTCCGCGCTCGCAAAATCCAGCGCTTTCTCTCGCAACCCTTCACCGTCGCCGAGGTCTTCACTGGCACGAAGGGCGAGCAGGTTCCGCTGGCCGAAACCGTGCGCGGCTTCAAGGAAATCCTCGAAGGAAAGCACGACGACGTGGGCGAGACGAACTTCTACATGAAGGGCACGATCGACCAGATTCGCAGCTAGCACTCAGCGCCATGGCCACACTTCATCTTGAAATCGTCACGCCCGAAAAGCTTGCCTACAGCAGCGAGGTCGAGTCGGTGGTGATTCCGGCCGTGGAAGGCGAGATCGGTGTGCTGCCCATGCACATCCCGCTCATGACGCAGATCCATGCGGGCGAACTCGTGATCAATAAGGGCGGGCACAAAGAATATCTCGCCGTCGGCGAAGGCTTCGCGACCGTCACGCAGACGCGGGTGAACATCCTCACGGACATGGCGATCCAGTGGGAGCATATCGATGAAGGTGCTGCCGAGGCTGCAATCAAGCGGGCGCAGGATGCATTGGCAAATAGAGGCGACCTCGGCGATGAAGAGGCTGCTGCCGTGCAGGCCGCACTTTCCAAGAGCCTCGCGCAGCTGCACGTCAAGCGCCGTCGGCGCACCTTGTAAAGTCGAGACGATTGGCTGCTATGCTTCAGCGCGGCCGCCGACGCTGGCCAGCAGCTCCACTTAGAGGGATGTACCGAAAGTCCGAAAACGGGTCACCCTGAGCGCAGCGCCAGGCGGCAGAACGGGCTGGCGCGGAGTCGAAGGATCGGGCCGGGCCGGACTTCCAGGCGCCACCCGATCCTTCGACTCCGTTTTGGTCGCTGAGGCTCCCTTCACTTCGCTCAGGATGACACCCGAGTTTGGAATTTCGGTCCATCCTCTTAGATCGAGGGCAGGATTTCGCCCTTCTTCGCCTCGTAATCGGCGGCAGTGATTAGCCCCTGGTCGAGCAGTTTCTTCAGCTTCTTCAAGCGCGCCAGCGGGTCGTTCTGCGCGGCCGTTTCGAGGGGCTTGGCGCTCAACTGCTGTTTGCGCGCGCGCACCCAGCGCACCACTTGCTCCGCGCTTTCCTTGGGCAGGGATTCGATGGCCCTCTTCCTCCGGTCGCATGTCTCGAGATGGACGGTGGCGCCGAGCAATTCGCGGGTGACCGACACGATGACGAGGTCGGCGTAGGCGATGGCCTCGACGTTTTTTCCGATGATGAAGTCGCGCACGATGAGCAGCTGTTCGGTGGTGGCGACGAGCGCATCCGGGGTTAGATTGAGCACTGGTTTCTTTTGGACCGAGACGGCTTTCACGACTTCACCCAGCTCCAGTTTGCCCGCCAGCGCGGCGACGAGTTTGCGCGACGTAGATTCGTCCTGCTCTTCATTGAGCAACTGCCGGATGCTGACGACGAGTGCGTTGCTGGAACCGATGAGCGTGGGCTCCGCGTCCTGCGGAGTCCATGAACCTTCGGGGGAAAGTGCGGACGCGGCCACCCAGCCGTCGGAGTTTTCCTCCTGGCGGATCAGGTCGGTGGGCAGGCAATCGCCGGCTTGCAACAAAGCGACGATGTTTTCGGATTCGAGCGGACCGATCTCACGACCCCCTTTTTTGAGATAGAAGCTCATCAGAATCTTGCGGGAAGCGAGTGAATGGCCTCACTCGCCGTGATAGCCCCGCCAGATCCAGACGAGGGTATCGGCGAGCGTCTGATTGAAGACCTTGCCCTCGCAGTGGCCGGTCGCCTTGCTGAAAACGAAGCGGTGATGGTAACCCTTGGCCGCCAACGCAGCGGAGGTGCGCTGGCCGGCCATGACCCAATTGTGGTGGGTGTCCTCGGCGTCCTTGGAACGCAGATCGTTTTCCGAGACGTGGGTAAAGATGCGCAGCGGTTTCTTTTCGCTCTTCTCGATGAGTTTCATGCCGGAGTGGTATTCCCAAGCTCCCAGCGGATATTGCGCCTCCTCCGCGGCGTCGTCATCCTGCTGGTCCACGAAGGTGCCGGAGTAGGCGATGATGCGGCGGAAGAGGTCCGGGCGGAACCAGCCCATGGTCAGGGCGGCTGCACCGCCGGAACTGCATCCAATCACGGCGTGGCCCCACGGATTTTTCGTGAAGGCGAGCTTGGGATACGCGGCTTTGATCTCAGGATTGGCGAGCACCGCGGGGACAACTTCCTCGGTGATGAAACGCGCGAGCCGATCGGACATCGTGTCGTATTCGAGACCGCGCTCGCTGTTCTTGCCGTCGTTGCCACCATTCTCCACAGCGATGGCGATGAACGCCGGCAGCTTGCGATTCGCGTCTTTGGAAATGGTGAGGTTGTCGAGCGCGTTGCGTACCAACTTCATCTGGCCAGGGCCATCGTGAATGATGAGAAACGGCGCCGCGGTGCCTTTTCTGTAGGCTGCCGGCACATACACGAAAATCTTGCGCTCAGTCCGCACCGGCTTCTTGTCGGGCTCGAGTGTCTTGTCGTCGCCACGGAAGATTTTGCTGTCGGCGAGCTTCAAGGCGAACTCAAAGAATTTCCCCTTCGGATTCCCGAAGTCGGCGAGATCCTTGTCGGAGGTGTATTCAGGGCCGACGGTGAATTCGCCGTCGCCTTCCGAGCCGGGATTCTCGGCGTAGCGCTCGACGGCCCATGCGGGGTGAGCCGAGAGGCAAATGAGGATGACGAACGAAAAGAAAACGCGGAGGAAGGTTCGGAGGGAGTAGCGCATAGGTGAGTGATATGCGGCAAACCAAACCACGGAGCAATCCCGCGATGGCGGAGATTCCGGTTCGTGCCGAAGCACTTCCGGAAGCGCGTGGTCTTCGTCGCTGACGAGGACGACGAAAATAGCACCCGTAGAACTCTTGGACGCGCTACGCACTCAGTGCGCGGCGTCAGCTTCAGAGTTAGAGGGTGCACTGAAAGTCGAAATACCGCGTGCAGCCGAAGGCTGCCCATCGGGAAATGTCATCCTGAGTCTGCCGAAGGATCTCCATCTATTTGCGGGCAGCGGCGGTGCGGAGCGCTTAAGCGGCATCGCTCCGCACCACCTCCGCCCTCGAAAGTTAGAGGTCCTTCGACAGGCTCAGGATGACAGAGTTGGAAAGGTGGCTTGCGGCCACAGGGTTCCGTCAACTTCCGGTAAACCCTCTTAGGCAAACAAAGCCGAAACCGGCTTCCCTTTTACCAACTCGCGCGGCTGATTGAGGTGATTGTAAACGATTGTGTCCGGGTCGATGCCGAAGGCGTGGTAGATGGTGGCGAGCAGCTCGGTCGGATGAACGGGATCGCTCTTTGGGCTCGAGCCAGTGGCGTCGGATTCGCCGTGAACGTACCCGCGTTTGATGCCCGCGCCGGTGACGCACGCCGTATAGCAATACGGCCAGTGATCGCGGCCGTCGGCACTGTTTACGTTGCCGCTGGTGCTGAGACCTTTCTCCGGGCTGCGACCGAATTCGCCGAGCGCAACGACGAGCGTCTCATCAAGCAGACCGCGCGCGTCGAGGTCTTCGATGAATGCCGAGAACCCTTGGTCGAACATCGGTCCGGCCTGGCCTTTGAGCCGACCGGTGAGCCCGACGTGCATGTCCCACGAATGGTCGGACGAGTTTGCGACTTTCGGCCAGATGACCTCGACGACGCGGGTGCCGGCTTCGACGAGTCGCCGCGCGAGCAACAGGCTTTGGCCGAAAGTGTTCATGCCGTAGCGCTCGCGCATTTTGGTCCCTTCGCTGTCGATCGCGAAGGCGTCGCGCGCTTTGCCGCTGGTGATGAGGTCGAGAGCCTTGCCGTAGTATTCGTCGAGGTGGTAATTCGCGACCGCTTTATCGATGTCGGGCATCGTCTCCTCAATCGACTGGCGTAGCGACGCGCGGCGTTGGAGCCGCGTCGCGAAGACATCCGGGCGCAGCTTCAAATC
>JBBSDS010000050.1:0-19043 GCA_038240495.1 Chthoniobacterales bacterium
GAGCGCACCGGAGAAACACCATCTCTACTGCGACAATCTTCGCAAAGCGCAGACACAATCTGGTGTCCGCGGCGGGCCGCCGCGGACAGCACGCGGGCCGCGTGCTCCACCCGGAACTCCGATTCATCCCTCATCCCAAGACCTCCGCGTAAAGTTCTTCAAAATCATCCGCGGTGATCGGCCGTGGATTGAATCCCGCAGTCCACTGCTGCGCGGCTTCTTCCGCCAGCTTCGGAAACGCCGCCGAATCGATGCCGAACTTCGACAAACCTTCGCGCATCTTCGCGAGGTCGAGCACGATTTCCAATTCAGCGATAAGTTCCTCGATCGGCCCGAGATCGGCCTCAGCGGCCAGTTCGTGATAACGCCGGTTAGCGACTGAATCTTTGGCATTGAACGCCACGACCGCTGGCAGCATCAGACCGACCGCCTGGCCATGCACGATGCCGTAGCGGGCGGTGAGCGGATTTGCCGCCGCGTGGGCTGCGCCGAGCATTGAGTTCTCGATCGCCGTCCCTGCAAAGGCCGCGCCAAGTTGCATCATCCCGCGCGCTTCGATGTCCTGCGGGTCGCGCAGCACTCGCTCGAGCCCTCCCATGCACAGCCGAAACGCCTCATGCGAATACATCGCCGAAAACGGTGTGCGCTTTTTCGTCACCGCCGTCTCGACCGCATGCGCGAGCGCGTCGATGCCCGTGCAGCAACTCACGCGCGGCGGCTGCGAGACCGTGAGCAGCGGATCGAGGATCGCGACTTTCGCCGCGGCCTTGGAATCACCACACGCCATTTTCACATGCGTCTTGTCGTCCGAAATGAGGGCAAAGGACTGGCACTCGCTGCCGGTGCCCGCAGTCGTCGGAATGGCGATCAGAGGGAGCATCGGCTTGGTCGCCTTGCCAACTCCCAAATAGTCCTTCATGTGTCCGCCATTCGTGAGGATGAAGTTGCAGCCCTTTGCTGTGTCCATGCTGCTTCCGCCGCCGAGGCCGACGATCAAATCAATGCCCGCCTCACGCGCGACGGTCACGCAGCGCTCCACGTCGAGCGTGGTCGGATTCTCGCGCACCTCATCGTAAATCGTGACGCGCAGGCCCGCGGCTTCCAGAAAGCCGATCGCCCGCGCGGGATGACCGGCGGCAGCGATGCCTTTATCCGTGACGAGCAGTACATGTTTGCCGCCGAGATCGCGCGCGAGTTCGCCCACACGTTCCAGCGCATTCTCGCCGAAGACCACACGCGTCCGCGGCTGATGATCAAAACCCTGGAGGCCGAGCGCTGCGCCGGAATTGCGGGTGGAGGCTGGCTGCATCATGGGAAAAGAAGACTCGCGCGGTTCCGTCTTCGTTCAAGTCTCCGCTAGAGCGACCGGGCGCGTCATCACGAAATCATCCATGACGAAGCCTCCGCCGATGTCAAAGACCGCCGAGCGCGCGATTTCATATCCGCCGCGCTTATACGACGCGATGGCGCGGCCATTCCCTTTGTTCACCTGCAGCCAGACTTCACTCACGCCGAGCGAAGCCGCCAGTTCATGCACCCGGCCGAGGAGTGTATGCCCGAAGCCGTTGCCCTGCCATGCCGGCAGCACGTAGAGTTTGTTGAGCTTCAGGCGCCGCTCGCGAGGCTCATGCGTGCAGGAGTGGAAGCCGATCGCTTCATCATCGAGCACGGCCATTTCCCAAATCACGCCCTCCGCCAATTCACGAGCAATCGTCTCCGGCGCGTACATCCACGCGAGCATGTAGTCGATCTGCTCCGGCGTGAGCATCGCCGCGTACGACTCGCGCCAGATTTTTTCGGCAAGCTCGCGCAGCGACGGAATGTCCGCGTCCACCGCCGGACGAATGGCGAGTGCGGTTTGGTCGCGAGCGAGCAGCGGCATGCGAGAGTTTGGTGGTGGAATTTACCACGCGCGCTCAATCGAGCGGCGCTGGTAGAGGAACTCAAACATGTTGCCCTCGTGCGGCTGGTCCCACGAAATCTTCATCGTCGAAACCGGCCCGATGTTCAGGCGGTCGATTTCGCCGAAGGCTTCCAGTTCCGCGATGAAAGCCGGATCCTTTGTGATCGCCGAGCACGCGAGCGTGTAGCCGATTTTTGCAAGCATCTCCGCCTGCGAGCAGGTGACGACGCTGGCGTAAGGGCAAAGGAATTCCTTGTTCGCGAGCGGGTGGGCGAAGCTGTCGCAGCGCACGATGGTCGGGCGCAGAAAGGTGCCGCCTTCGTGGATGGCCTTGCGCGGGCCGCCGCGATATTTGGCCGTCACGTCCTCAGCGCCGGGAGTCTTCAGTCCGTCCTCAATGCTAACGTCGATAAAATCGGCCATCTTCGGGTTCGCGAAGCCGCTCAGCTTTGCTTCGGGGTCATCGTTTGCGGTCGGCGCGAAGGGGCCGAGTTTCTGCGCGAGAGCGTCGGCGATTTCCGCGGCGTACTTCGGCACCACGACGGCGCTGGCGTTGATGCAGGAGCGTCCGCCGTTATCGCTGATTGCGCCGGCGATCACGTCGATGTAATCGCGCCAGTTTTCGATGCAGTCGTCGCCGATGATGAACTTGCTCCAACCCGGCCCGTGGAGCTGGATCGCGGGGTTGTTCGCGTACTGCGCCATCGTGTTCTTGTCGCCGAAGATCAGCGCGCGTCCGCAGGACTTGAGGATTTCACCCGCGCCTTCGTGATCGGTCGGGTAAAAGCCGAACGCCTCCGCCGGCACACCTGCGGCGATGAACGCCTGGATCAAGCGGAATGGCGTCCACGGCTCCTCGCGGCCCGGCTTGATGACCACCGGAGTGCGGAGCGCAATGGCCGGGAGCCACAGTGAATTGACCGCCGGCGAATTGCTCGGCATCACCAACCCAAGCGCCCGGCAGGTCGGAAAAAACGAAAGCTTCGTCCCGAATTGCTCGCCAAAGCCCTTGTCGAGAATGGTGAAATCGAGCCCACGCGAAAGTCCGTTGAGCACCTCGCCGAGATGCGTCAGCGCGTAGTGAATTTTCGTCATGTTCCGCCGCACCATCACATGCGGCAGACCACTCGTGGCGCTGAGCGTCGCCACGTATTCATCGGCAGATTGCGTGTGGCCTTTGTCGCCGAGCGGCACGGTGCCGTTGAGGAAAAGCTCGCCCGCTTTTGCGGACAGCTCGATGAGCTGTGCAACGGAAAATTTCTTCAGGGCCGCCCGCGCTTCGCCGAGTTTGCGGAAGTCCTTGCGCAAGACCCCAGCGTTGATCGTGGACACGACCGCCTTCACTTCGCCAGTGCGGTGATCTTTGATTTCGAGCTTGTCCAGGCTCTCGTAGCTGCGACCGAATCGGAGGACGGGGAGATGTGGGACGCTGGTCATGGGTGCGAAGTTCTGGGGCGGGCTGGATTTATACGTAAACGTATCTTTTCAGCAATCGGTTTCTTTGCAGTTTTGTGTCCAACGGGCCCGTTTTCCAAGCCATCCATCGCTGCGTTTCAGCCCGCCATCGCGGGCTGTCGCCTACGGGCGAGTCCGGCAGCCACGGCCTGGCTCAGAGCTTCTTTTTTGAAGGGCTTTTCCAGAATCTCAAAAATTCCGAGAGACCGGGCCTCGGCTTCCGTCTCGGCGGAATCGAGAAAGCCGGTGGCGAGCAGGCACGGCAAGTCGTTTCCCGCGGCGCGCACGCGGCGCACCAGATCCAGCCCCGTCAGTCTCGGCATGTTGAGGTCCGACAAAATGAGCGCCCACGCGGTGGGCTCCGCGGCGAGCAATTCGAGCGCCTGCTCTCCACCTCCGCAGATCGTCACTTCGTAGCCGAACCGGCGCAACAAGCTGGCCGTAACATCGGCCACCACCGGTTCATCATCGACGACGAGAATCTTTTCTCCGTGACCGGCCGGCATGGCTGGCGGCACCGGGAGTTCCTCGATCGCCGCCAGCGTCGGCGGCAGGAAAATCTCGAACACCGTTCCCTTGTTCAGTTCACTTTGCACGGTGACGGCGCCAGCGTGGATTTCGACGATCCCGTGGACGACGGCGAGGCCCAGCCCGGTTCCGGAGCCGGCCTCCTTGGTTGTGAAAAACGGCTCGAAAATGCGCGCCAGTTCGGCGGGCTCGATCCCGTGGCCCGTGTTGGACACAGCCAGGCAGACGAGCGGGCCCGGCGGCCACTGCGGATGCTCCTTGCGCAAGTCGGGCGGCGGCTCGCTGGCCGCCAGCGTGACGCGCAATTTTCCCGGCCCGCGACCCATCGCATGCACGGCATTGGTGCAAAGATTGAGCAGCGCCTGTTGCATTTGCGTCGGGCTGGCGAGGACCGGCGGCACTCCCGGCGGCAGCTCGGCGGTGAGATCGATGGCCGCCGGCGTCGTCGCCCGCAGGAGCTTGAGCGTTTCGCTCACGATGGGTTCGAGCGAGATGACTTTTTTCTCCGGGGCGCGCTTGCGGGAAAAGGTGAGAATCTGGCGGACGAGGTCGCTCGCCCGTTCCGCGGCAGCGAGCACCTGCTGCAATTCCGCCACCGCCGGGTGCGAGTCGGGTAGCTGGTGCATGGCCAGCTCCGAAAAGCCGAGGATGCCGGTGAGGATGTTGTTGAAGTCGTGAGCCACGCCGCCCGCGAGTGTCCCGAGCGCCTCCATCTTTTGTGATTGGGCGAGCTGGGCGGAAAGCCGCTCGCGTTCTTCTTCGGCCCGACGCCGAGCAGTTACATCGCGAAAACTCCACACCCGCCCGACGACTTCGCCGCCCTGCACTTGCGGACGTGAGTCGCGCTCGAGGACGCGTCCGTCTTTGAACTCGATCAGTTCCGAGCTGGCTACTTCCGGCAGCGTGTAAAGCTCCCGCACGCGATGAAGAAAACCGTCGGAATCCCTGAGCCGGTCGAGCACGGATTGAAGCAGTTCGGTGTCGTCCTTGCCCGCCGCGACCTCGCGCGGAATCGCCCACTGCGCGAGAAACCGCTCGTTGTATCCGGCGACTTTCCCGGACTTGTCCACGACCAGCACCCCGTCGCTGATCGAGTCGAACGTGGTGCTGAGCGTCGAGAGCGATCGGTCGAGTTTGAGCACCGCGGCGCGCTTCTGCTGCAACTGCCACAGCAGCCCCACGACGAGCCCGCCGAGCACGACAATGATCGCGCCGCTCGCAAGCAAGACGTGTTTGTGTTTTTCCCACAGCGTCGGCGGGCGGTTGAGCACTTCGCAGCCCGGCGGCAGGTTGCTGAACGGGATGCCGAACCTTTGCATCTGCCCGTGATCGACCACGAGCCGATGCGGCACGCCGGACTCGAAGGGAATGTCGGATGGACGTTCACCAGCAAGCAGACGCAGGGCAAATCGCGCGGCGACCTCGCCCTGGCGTTCGCCATCGAGCAGCGAACCGCCGAGGATGCCGGGCAGTTGGGTCGGCGCGCGCGTGCCGTAAATCGGCGCCATGCAGTGATCGCGCAAATCTCCCATGACCTTGAACACGAGACGGCTCTTGGTGATCAGCACCGCGGAATGCGGCGGCAGATCCTCGACCGCCGTGTAGGTCTCCTGCACGGTATCGGCCTTGCGCAGCTCGAACTGCACGCGGTCCGAAGCACCGGGGTAAGTCGTCTCGATCATGCGCTTGGCCGTCGCGCCGGCGCCGGTGCTGTCGTCCAGCACGATGAAGTGCTCGAGGTTTGGCTGGAGCCGCCGCGCCAGCATGAAGGTGCCGGCCGGATCACTCGTCTCGAGCACGCCGGTACACCACGGCTGGCGCTTCTTTTCATCGAAACGCGGAATCCCGCAGAAGACCGCCTGCGCCTGCGGAAAAAGCGCGTCGCGTCGCCGCAACAAAAAGTCCACCGCGGCATTTTCCGCGGCGATGATGACGCGGATGTTTCGATTCGCAAACTTGGTTGTGTAGAAGGCGGCAAGTTTCTCCTCGTACCCGGCACCGCTGCCGGTTTGCCAGTCGAGATACTCGACGATGGGCGTGATCGGTGGCGTGGCGGCGGCGAGGGCGCGGCGCATGCCATCGACTTCTGCGGAAGCCCACGGATCGCTCACATTGCGGGAGATCAGGACGAGCACTGGCGAGTCGGGGTCTTTCGGTCTGCCCGCTCCCGGCGTCTGCGCGTGCAACTGGCACCCCGCAGCAACGGTCGCGAAGATACAGATGAGTCGCGGAATTTGACGAGGAAGACCCATGGCAGGGGAACCAGAGAGCATCATGGAGGCCAAGGCAGGTGGCAACCAGCGGGGAATTTTCGTGGCAGGGCGGTTTGAAAAACCATCGGCGTCTTCAAAAAAAACGCGCGTCATCCCGAGCGGAGTCCCGTGTGGGCGAAGGCGGGACGGGACGGAGTCGAGGGATCTCGGCACCTGAGCAAGTCGCCGAGACGGAACGATTCCGAACGTACGACAGGAGTCCCGTCTATTTCGTCCGGGAGAAAATCCGCGCATCCGGCACTGTCCGGAGCTTGCGAGCCAGCGCCGCAAAACTGCCGCTCGGAGCGAAAACGAGCACGCGTCCGGGCAGCCGGACCTTTCCAAAAAGACGCTTCGTCATCGTCCGTTCGAAGTCGCGGTCGGGCAGGCGATGCCACGGCCTTTGGACCTCGAGACACAGTGCGAAAAGCCGTTGCTTGCGGAAATGGCGCATCTGCTTTTGCCCGAGAAATGCCGCCACGATTTCGGGCTCGGCCGCGAGCAACGCGAGCACGCCCTCCAGCTCCGCCGCGGAGAGTTCGTGAGGGATCAAGGTGTCAGCCGCAGTGATGTTGGAGCGTTCGGTTTGGGAAGCGGCGAGGGCGGCTTCGTGGCGATCGAGACGCGCCTCGATTTCGCGCACGCGGTCGGTGCGGCCAGTGCGGCGAAAGTGCGCGTGCAGCAATCCACAGGCCTGCGCGACCATGTCTTCATCCTGTTCGATGACCCGCTCGAGATGCGTCTGCCCGGCATCATAGCCGACCTCGAGCAGATGCCGGCCAAGGCAAAAATTTGCGCCCACATGATCCGGGCGGAGCTCGAGGATTTTCCGCAGAAGCGGCTCCGCCGCGGCGTCGCTTTCGAGATTGATGACCGTGCGCGCTTGATCCCAAAGGCTGTCCACATCCGCGGCGGGATCGGGCACTGCTTGGGAAAGACTTTGCAACCGATGCTGCAACGACGCCGCGCGGGCGTGACGCTCGGTCCACGCTTTTCCGCAATCCTTTCGCCAGGTGGCTTCCACATCCACACGAATGGGCCCAAGCGCCGCACCGAGGAGCGTCTCAGCCGCGCTCGGCTCGACGATCGGCGGCCATGGCGGGAAGACGCCTTCGCTTACGCCTTCCGGGAGACGCTCGATGGCGCGCAGCCGCGAGGTGAGGCACGGATGCGTGTCCGCATTGCTCGTCACGATACGGAAAGCCTGCTCGCGCCATTTCGTACTTTCCTCGGGCGACGGTCCGGCGTGAAGAGTAGTCCGCAACTGGTCAAAGACGCCCGACGGCGGGGCGGGCTCGCGATTCGCTCGCTGCCACAGGTCCGGCCAAAAGCGGTCGCTGAGAAGGCGATCGTAAACATCGATGCGAAAGAGCGCGCCCGCCATTGGCTCAGGCCCGGCGGCCCAGGCGGCAACAGCGTCGGCCTGAAACTCGTTCACGCGCGAAAGGACAAACGCGTGCGCATTAAAACGCGGCCAGAACCAATCGATGAACTTCACGAGCAGCGGACGCAACGAGACTGCACCTTGCACGTAGGGCTGGTGCAGCTTTTCAAAAATCTGATCCCACGAGCGCCGCAGTCGATAGAGCCAGCCGGAGATCCGTCCATCGCGTGCGGAGAGATGCGCAAACTCATGGGCCAGTACGGCGCGGAGTTCCGCCGCAGAAAGGCTCTCGAGCAGCGGCAGACCAAGCTGCAAATAATGCCGCGGCCAGCCGAGCACGCCGAGCCTCGGGACTTCGTTGACCGCTGCATTGCACGCCGACGTGACGATCACGCGATGAAATCCGGCGGCGCGAAGCCGGTGGCGAAGATCATCGAGCATCCCGTGCAAGGCCGGCGCTTCAGCGCGAGTGACAACGCGCCCTTCCGGCGGCGTGAGCCGAACCCACAGCACTCTCGCGACCGCCCAGCCCCCGAATGCGAGGATGAGCCCACCGATGAGGAGCAGCAGCCAGCCGTCTTCGAGCGGCTTGCCCAGGCCGGGCACGAGAAACAGCGCAGCCACCAAAATAACGGTGCCAAACCACGCGAGCATGCCCGCGTAGCCGAGCGCGGCGAGCCAAATCAACCGCACACGCAACGCCTGCGGATGATGGGCAAACTGCTGCTCGACCTGCCGGACGTGAGCGTCGAATTCTTCGCGCGTCATGCAATGGAAAAAACTACCGCTGCTCCGCCGTCACCCGCCGCACGAGTTGATACGGATAGGAGCGATCGACATTCAACCGCCGCGCTTCGGCATGCAGCATTTTGCGCTGCTCGGGTTTGAGCAATCCGAGCGCAGCCAGGAGGATGGCTTTGCCCTTCGGATGAAGGCCAAGCGCCTGCAACTGTTCCGCCGTGGGCACGGCGTCCGGACCGAACAACGCCACCGCGCGAGCTTCATCGCCGGAACCCGCTGCGAGCAACTGAAGACCGCGCTGCAGCCACGGGTCTGCTTTTTTCGAATCGCCCGCGGCAATCCACGCGAGGCTCATCGCGATAAAATGAAACGGATCGGAATTTTTTGGTTCATCAATTGGGTGAACGCGCTCGGCTTCCGCGACTTTTCCCAGCTCGACCTGCGCGGTGAAGAGCGCGTTGCGACCGGCGGGCGTGCGGTCGCTGGCGGCCTCCCTGGCGAGCGCGGCAAAGTCGCCGGACGAATAAAGAAACTGCCGCCGCAGCGCCAACGTCAGCAAGCGCGCATTCTCCGCGCCGAGGCTCTGCACTTGTTTCGAGTACGTCGTCAGCACGCCGGCGGCTTCGGTACTGCGCTCCTGCGCGGCGAGGACATCGACGAGATGCGAAGCCGTTTGGAAATCGCGCGGCTGGCTCGCGAGCTTCGCGCGCAGTTCCTTTTCCAGCGGCTCATATTCCTGAAGGGCGAGGCGGCAGCCGAAGAGCGCCTCGGAAAATTCCGCGCCAGCCGGCGCCAGTTCGACAGCGCGCGCGTACATGGGCCGCGCGCCTGCCCAGTCGCCGACCGCGGCGCGATGAAAGCCGAGCGCAAAATGCGGATATGGATTTTTCGGATCGGCATCGCGCGCCTTCGCAAACCACTGCTCGCTTTCGCCCGGCCCCGAGGCAATCCGTCCGCGCAAATAGAGCAGCGCGGAGTTCTTCGGTTCGGCCTTGAGCATCTCGTCGTACTCCACCGCGAGCCATGTGTTCCATTCGCGTCCGCGATGGAGATTCTGATAGATTCGGTGCCAGGAAATCTTCACCGGTCGGCGCTGGAGGCCCGCGCGCAGGACTTCTTCAGCCCGCTTCGGCGCGGCCAGCGACGTGAAAGCTGAAAGCGCTTCCTCGTCTTCGGGCTGCAAACGGATGCGCCATTCGGAGAGCCGCAACGCGTCGGCAGCCCGCCCATTGAGTTGGAAATACGTGATCATCCGCGCCGGCGGTTCGCGGAAAAAATCGAGATGCGAGAGCGTACGCCGCTGATTCGACTCCATGCGAATCGTCTCCGGCAATGCCACAAAGGGATGCGTGATGGGTTCGATCTTTTCGAATGGTCTGCCGAAGTGGGGCACGAGTTTCGGAGGTGGCGGCGAGTCGCGCTGATAGGTGACGTGCGACTCGAGCAAGAGCGCCGAACCGCCGACATTCAAGACCCACACAGGATCGCCCGAGAAGCGGTCCCAATAATCCGTGCGCACTTCAAAATCGAATTCCTCGCGCAGCGGTCCGCTGACCACCGCGTGATATTTGCCCTCACCGAGTTTCATCCCCTCCGCACGCGCGCTCGTCCGCATCGTTCCCACACCGCGGATTTCCACGGTCGCTGGTTCCTTCAGCCCGCTGACGATGTAGAGCGTGCGATGCCGCCGCACATATTCGTTGCGCACCGCGGCGATGCTCACGCCAATCACGATCAATCCGGTCAGGATGGCCAGCCCGCGCCACGTCAATACCGGAACTTTCGCCGACCGCTGCTGATTGCGCCCGAAGAAGTTTTTCCACGAAAACTTCCGCTTCGGCAGCATGGTTTCTTTCCGCTTGAGAGCCTTTTCCGATTTCTGAACGGTCTTGCGAAAGCCGCTGATCTGACCCGCATGCGGCAACGCCTCGATCAGGCAGTGGTAAAGTTGCAGCGCCTCCTCGTGCTGACCGGCGCGCTGATACGCATTCGCCAAAGTCTCCAGCGGCTCCAGCGAGTAGAGTTGCACCGCGCCCGGCGTCTCGAGAAAATCGAGAAGCTTGCGCGCCTCGGCCAGACGGTTGTTGCGAATGTGATCGAGCGCCATGCCCACGCGCGCCTCCGGCAAATCGGGACGCAACTCCAGCGCCCGCTGGAAATATTGTGTCGCATCCGCCGCCATCCCTTTCCCGGAAAGCGCCACGCCGAGATACGCCTGCAACTTCGCATTTTGCCGAAACTTCTCCTCGATCTCGCGCCGGAATTCCGTGGCCTCGGCGTTCTGATGAAAGTTCAGCAATTGCTGATGCGCTTCCATCGCCGTCTCCGGCGTCTGGTCCGACTGATACCGCTCCATCGCACCCGAGACATTGAGTTGCTTGGAAGTCTCCCATTGATCCGCATCGACCGCGTAATGCCGTTTACAGAATGGGCACTGATCAATGATTCGCTTCCGCCCAAGCGGAATGACCGGGATGAAAACCACGACGAACCAAAGCCGCGTGTCATACGATTCGAGATTCGCCGCGCGTCCGCAAGAATGGCAGGTCGCAGAACGCGTCTCGCTATTCTTGTGGCCGTAATAATGCGTGCCGATGCCGTTGTATGTGGAGGGCATACCGAGAGGATGTGACGCGGAGAAATATCAACCCGGACTCAGTTTGGAAATCCCATGTTTTCGTCTCCAAGAAACGCACCGTGGATGTCTCCTCGCCACTGCGCAACATGGCCTACCGACTCACCGCTAACCATCGGTCACGAGCAGACCATTCAACGCGACGGCGCGGCGAATTCGAGTTGACCCCAGAGCTTCGGAGTGAGTTGTGCTTCGCTCGGGACGTCGCTGACGATGGCGGTTGCTTTATTTGTCCAATAGACGCGCTGGAGCGTTTGCGAGCCATTGCCGCGGAGGACACCGACATCGCAGTGGAGGCGCGCGCCGGGCTGGGGTTTATCAAAAGGAGTGCCGAGCGTTTTGAGCGGGATACTGAATTCGTAATGGCCTGCGCCGTCATCGGCGAGTTGCACCTCGGCGGTCACGTCGTCCACGCGGTCGAGCGTGATTGTGCGCCACGGGCTGCTGAATTTCACCGGCTCTTTCGTGCCGGGCACGACGGCGCGATAAAGCAGCGCGCGTGTCTTTCCGGCTACGCGCGTGACGAGCAGGCGCACGTCGCCGGCGATGGGCGCATCGCCTTTCCGCTCGCCGCCGGGGCCAAGCATGAGGTCAAGCGCACCCCCGGTTTTGAACGGCGCGTTCGGCGAGTCGCCGCCATTGCGGAGCAGATCTTTTTCGTTGCTGCGAAAGGCGGCGTAGAGCCGGTCGCCACTCACGGCGAGCGCCGCGTTCACGTCGTAGGGCTGGCTGTTACTGTTGAAATTCGCCTTCGTCCCGCGCTGATCGATCACGGCCCATTGCGCACCGGCCCAGTCGTCGAGCTTGCCATCCACGATCGGCGCATTTGTGGAAATGGGAACGCGCAGCGTTTCGGTGCCGCGCTCGCGTTGGCGGGCGGCTTCGCGCTCGGCGTCCCACGCGGCGGCTTTCGCAAGATCAGCGGCAGTGAGGTCGAGCGATGCGTCGGGTAAGCGTCGAAGGCTGTCGAGACCATCGACGCGGACCAGCGACGTGCGCCCGCCATCGACGAGAAACACTTTCCCATCCGGCGTCTGTCCGATGCTCGGCCAGAAATTTTCGTCGTGCAGCGTGAGATCGGTCACACGCATTCCGCGTTCGCCGCGCGGCATTTGCCAGACGCTGCCGAGCCGCACGTCTTTGAACAACTCCGCGACAAAAAGGCCGTCGGCGGTGAAGAGATACATGTTGCCCATGTTGCCGTTCACGGACCAGAGGGGGCCGGCGTCGCTGCCCGCTGGATTGACGAAACCGCCGAGCAGCCGTGTGGTGCCGACGAGCATCCCGCGCCGATCCGGCACCGCGGCCTCGTGCGAAGCGTGCAGGCCCGGCCACAGGCTCGGATAGCTCCAGCGCGGCTCGCCTTTGAACGCTCCTCCGACACTGTCCGCGGGAAAAGGCGCGGGCGCATTCGTCGAGATCGTCCACCCGCCCGCGTCCGCCAGCACTTGATCGCCGCCGCTCGACATCGGCTTTTGCGCGCCGCTGAAAAGCGTCTCGCCTTTCGCCAGTTCATACACCGGCACGCCCGCTTCGGTAAAACGCACGGGTGCGTAACGCATCGCCGCGTCATCGACGCGCGACACCGCAAACGCGAGTCCCGGCTGCACGACCACGCCCCCGCTCGCGGCCTTGATGATCTGCACTTCATCCGGTTGCGGACGCCCATCGCCATTGATGTCGCTCCACGCGCAGAACGCCGCATTCTTTGACCGGTCGCCTGCGAGGTCCACACCGGCAGGCCAGCGCGGCTTGAATTCCGCGCGCAGCAACACCGGCCAGTCATTCGCGCGGCCAAGTGCAGCCACACGGCGAGCGACACCTTTTGTCTCGAGCCACAGCATCGCGAATGGCGTGCCGCCGGTCGGGTTCGAGTTGTAGCAGTTTGTGAAATAGCGGCGGTTGCCGACGTAGAGCGGGCACTCGGGGAAGCCGTTCGTGTGCGACTCCGAAGATCCATCCGCCTCGTCATCCTGCGTGCGGTAAAAGACCGTCGTGAGCCGGTCCGTGCCGCGCTGCCAGTCGAGCGCGAACTCCATGCCGCGATAGTAAAAGCGGTTCGCATCGCGCGGGTCGAGTTGGCCGCCGCCGCCGTATTCGCTCGGGCCGTAAAAGGCGCGCGCGAGTTTGCCATCGGCGCTCCACACGCTCACGCGCTTCGGCTGATAGTCGGCCTCGGCGACCCACACGCGGCCTTTGTCGTCCACGCACACGCCGTTCGGATTGTTGATGTGCAGTTCGTCGTAAGCGCCCGCATGCGGCGCGCCCGCTTTCCCGAGAACGCCAAGCGCTTTGCCATTCGCCGCGAACGTTTTCACCTGATGCGATCCACCGCGGTCGCTGATGTAGAAATTGCCACGCGCATCGAGCGCGATATGGCGCGGGTCTTCGAGACCCGTCGTGATGAGTGGCTGGCCCGCGTCGAGGTTCGGCGCGCCCGGCAGGCCGCGGATCGCGAAGCGCACAAGTTTCACGCCGCTCAGCACGAGTAGCTTTCCGTCTTTGTCGAACGCCATTCCGCGCGGACTTTCAACCGGCGAGCGACCGAGCAGCTTGCCCGCGCGTGCATCGACAAAGAGCACTTCATTTTGCCGCGGCAGCGAAATGGCGATCCGCCCATCGTGCGCGGCGATGCCGACGAGGACATATTTTTTGTCGCCGCCGTCGAAGCCCGCGAGCGGCGTCGGCTTTTCGCCAACGACCTTCCCTTTTTCGTGCCGCCAGTCCTCGCCGAGCTGTGTTTTGAAAAGCGGCCGATCCTCGTCCTTGCGCGTCTTCGCGGTGACGCGCAGCTCGCCGTCGCGAATCGCGCCGACGTAGCAAATCACGTCTTTGTCCGCATCCGCGCCGGTGTCGCAAGCGAGCGTCGCGGCGCTCGTCCAGATGCCGTCGCCGACCCAGCCCTGGCCGCCGAGTTTTTTGCCGTCGGTCGTGAGCCATTGCAGTCCGTGCCCGCCTTCCGAGACGACCGCGCCGAGATAAATGCGTGGCTGGCCGTCGGGCGTTTTCGTCCCGGGGACGAAAAGCGCGCTCGTCGGCGGCGTGTGATTCGTCATCCAGCAGCCGGTCTTGTCCGCCGTCTCCCATGCCGGCTGGCCCGCGCTGTAAATGCTCATCTCGTAACGCAAATCGAGCGCGCGATGCGTCAGCCCGCGCACCGTGTAGCGGCCCGGCGCGACGAATTGCGTGGGAATGTGATAGAGCCCGTGGCGCGCAGCGTCGCGGTCGCGTCCGAGGTCGTCCGAGCCGTCCCACCACGCCACGTTTTCGCCCGCGGGAAACGGCTCCTCGCTCACGAGATTGCGCACGCGTTTGCCGCTCACATCATCGACTACAAGCGTGACGAAACCCGGCTCCCGCAGTGTGAAACGCACGGGAATCGGCGGATGCCCGTCGCGTTTCTCGACCGGCAGCAGGGCCGTCTTTGCGTCGGCCGTACCGAGCGGCATCAGCGCCATCAGCTCGCCGAGCCAGACCGCGCGGCCATCGCGCGTGCGGCCTTTCAAATGTGGATGCCCTTCTGCGGCCGCGCGCGTGAGTCGCAGCCGCACGGCGCGCGTCGTCATCGGCGCGCCGAAATCGAGGAAGTTCGGCGCGAGCGTTTGCGGATAGCCTGCCTGCCAGCCCGTCGCCGACGCTACGCGTTTCCAATCTGTTTCCGCCGCCTCGCGCGGGTGCCCGTCTTTCGGCCCCACATAAATTTCCGCGTCCACATCCGCCACCCCGACCGCGAGGCACGCCAGCCCGCGCAACGTCACGTCTCGTGGCCATATAAGCGTCGCCCACTGGGGGCGCTCCGCGCTCACGACCGGCGCGGCATTCACGGCTTCATCGTCGCCGCGGTGCGGAAGATTGCTCCATGCCTGCGAATCCCGATCGGTCGATTCATTGTTCAGCCGCTCCGCCGCACGCGGATTCGCGCTCGCCACCACGACCGCTTGCGGTGCGATATTTGCCACGCGCTCTTGCATCACCCACGCACCACCGAGCCAGCCCGCATATTCCTTGTCCGTCGCCCGCGGCGTGTGCGTAAAGCGCAGCGCCCGCGTCTTCGTTCCCGGCGGCAGCACCCAGATTGCAAAGTCATCCGAGCCCACCTCCTCACGCCCGACCGCGCCTTTCGCCGCCCGCACCGCCGGCGTCCATTGCGTCTCGTCATCAAGCTTTCCCGGATATTCCGCACCCTCACGCAAAACACTCAACACCCCGCCACCCCGCACCAACACAGCGCCGCACGGCACCGCTCTCATCCAACCGACGCGCAGATGACGCGCGCCCGCGTTCGTCGAAATTCCGAATTTCACTCCCGAATGCCCGATCCGTTCCTTCGGCACGCCGACAATCCAACGCGGCCCTTCCTTCTGCTCCACCGCACGCTCCTCTCCATCCACCCACTCACTGAAAGCCGCGACATCAAGCTGCGAAGCGTCGAGCGGAGTATCGAAAGCGGAAGGCTTTTGCGCAAACAGCGCGAGCGGCACGAGGAGGAGGAACAGTAGGTGTTTCATATCGGGGGATCGGAGCCGTCGAGCATGCGCCATGAATCCGCTTAAAGGCGAGTCATCCTGAGCGGAGCGGAGGTGGTCAGGCGGGCGCAGCGAAGTCGAAGGACCCCGCGCAGCCACGCGCGACATCGCACGGAAACGCCGGGATTCCTTCGGCAACCTCAGGACAGGCTCTTCGACTGCGGTCCGTCCCGCCTGCGCCCCCAAACGGAACTCCGCTCAGGATGACCCCGTATCTAAATGGTCCCCGCTAGTAAACGCCTTCGACGATCGTCTTCTCCATCGCGCCGAACGGGCGCACTTCGGCCACGCCGTCCCACGCGTAAGGCGCGCGCGGTTTGCGGCGCAGGGCTTCGTCGCGTTCGAGAAAGCGCGGCATGAAGAATTCCTTGGTCAGCGTGGTCAGTTCGACGCGACCCCAAGTGTCGTAATCGACAGTCTTTGCCGTCTCGTTTGGATCGACGACGCGCAATACTGCGCGCGGCTGCGGGGCGTAGTAGGTGATGGAGAAATTGTCCTCGGGCTTGAGCGGCACAGACGCCGCGAGGCCCATGAGCGTGTTGCCGTAAGTCGGGTAAAAGCCGATGCGTCCTTCGAGGATTTCCTCGACGATGAAGCGGACGTATTGCGGGAGCATCGTCGTGCCGCCGCAGAAGACGCCGCGGATGCCGGCCTCGTAGATGTCCACTTTTTCCGCGAGCGCTTCGAGGAGCTTCGGCGTGGTGAAGAGACCGCTGACTTTGCGGTTCTTGAGGATCATCGCCGCCTGATCGACGACGTGCTCCATGTACTGCTTGGCGACATCGAATTGCTTGTTGCCGATGAGTTTCTTCACGAAGCGCGGGTCGAGGTCGATGAAGTAGCACGAGGAACCGCGGACATGCGCCAGATGCTCGATGGCGAGGCGCAGTCGGCGCGGGCCGGTCGGCCCCATCATCAGCCACGCGCCGCCGCGCGGGAAATGCTCGTCGGCAATCTTGTCGCTGAACTCGCTGTAATCGACCTTGTAGTCATTCCAGCCGATGCGCTGCTTCGGCATCCCGGTCGTGCCACCGGTCTCGAAAATATTGAACGGCTGTCCCGCAAACGCTTTCGGCACCCACACTTCCGGCTGCAAGTCGCGCAGCCATTCATCCTGGAAGTGCGGGAACTTCACCATGTCGGCGAAGCTCTTGATCTCCGCGCGCGGGTCGAAGTTCTTCTTCGCCCAATCAAGCCAGAATGGGCATCCGGTATCGGGCGAGAAATGCCACGCGAGGATTTCCTGGAGATGGGTTTCGAGTTGGGTTTGGGCTTGCTCGGGAGTCAGCGGAGTCATGTTCGTATGAAGCGGGGTGGAAGCTTGAACCGATTGCGCCCGGCGCGCAAAGCCAAAGCGCGACCCATGGCCGCATGAGGCAACGAACGGCTTGCCGTGCCCGACCTTCTCCGACATGCTGTCGCCCAGCGGGCAACCCCACCCTCATCGCTGGTTTCGTGCATCGCGACTTTCCTCCCCCCCACGTAGGCTCACGCCACCCTCTGAAACAAATGAACTGGTTCACCAATCTCAAAACCCGCACGAAGCTCATCCTCGGTTTCGGCTCCATCATCGTGATGCTCACCGTCGTGGTTGTGGTGGCTTACCACTCGCTGGCGATCGCCCAGCGCGACTACGGCTTGACCGCGACCTTCGCGCGGCTCGAGAGCAATCTCAACGCGCAGCGCGCGGCGTTGCTCGCGATGATGTCGATGACGGATCGCACGCAGCAGGAGGCTCAACTCGTCTTGTTGAAAGCGCGCCGCGACGACAACACGCAGCTCATCTCGAAGGTCAGGGAAGAGGGGCGCGACAACAGCACCTTCCTGTCGCGCTTCAACGAATGGGTGGCGATTCGCGAGGATTTCAGCAAGGTCCGCGACGGCCAGATCGTGCCCGCGATCTTCGCGGGAAAGATCGAGGAAGCCCGCGGCCTTGCGATGGGCGAGCAGGCGGACCGCTTCGGAAAGCTGCAAACAATCGGCGTCGAGCTGGCCAACATGACCAGGGCGCACGCTGACGATACAGTGAAAAGCTCGACGCTCGTCGTGCTCGCCCTCGGAGTCGGCGCGATCATTATCGGGCTGCTGCTCGTGATGGTCTTGAACCGCATCATCGCCGAGCCGCTCCACGCGATCTCGCGCGCGGCGGAAAAGATCGCGCTCGGCGATCTCGATGTCGCCGTGGAAACGAACGGGCGTTGCGATGAAGTGGGGATGCTCTCGCAAGCCTTCGGCCGCATGACCGGCTCGCTGCAATCAATGGCGCGCGGCGCCCAGGAAGTGGCGGCGGGAAATCTCTCGGTCGTCATCAAGCCGCAATCAGCACGCGATACGGTCGGGAATGCGCTCGCCACCATGGTCGAGCGGTTGTCGGTCTTGATCGGGCAGGTGCAAAAATCCGGCATCCATGTGGCATCTTCGAGCACGGAAATCGCCGCGACCGCAAAACAGCAGCAGGCCACGGCGAACGAAATTTTTTCCACCACGACGGAGATCGGCGCGACGGCGAAGGAAATATCCGCAACCGCGAAGGAGCTGGTGAAGGCGATGCAGTCGGTGTCCGGGGTCGCAGAGGAAACGGCGACGCTCGCGAATAACGGGCAAGCCGGGCTGACGCGGATGGAAGGGACGATGAAGCAGATCATGGATGCGTCCGGTTCGATCAATGCGCGGCTCGCGGTGCTCAGCGAAAAGGCGGGCAATATTAACACGGTCGTCACGACGATCACAAAGGTCGCGGATCAGACGAATCTCCTTTCGCTGAATGCCGCGATCGAGGCGGAGAAAGCCGGCGAATACGGGCGCGGCTTCGCGGTCGTCGCGACGGAGATTCGGCGGCTCGCGGATCAGACGGCGGCGGCGACTTCCGACATCGAGCAGATGGTGAAGGAGATTCAGTCGGCGGTCGCCGCGGGTGTGATGGGGATGGACAAATTTTCCGAGGAAGTCCGGCGCGGAGGAGACGTCGTGGGCCAGGTCAGCGGGCAGCTCAACGAAATCATCCAGAAAGTACAGACGCTCACGCCGAACTTCGAGACGGTGAACGAAGGGATGCAGTCGCAATCGCTGGGCGCGCAGCAGATCAGCGAAGCGCTCGCGCAGCTCGGCGAAGCGGCGCAGCAGACCGTCGAGTCACTGCGGCAGTCGAACGCCGCCATCGAGCAACTGACCGAGGTGACCGCCGGGCTCCAGAGCGGCGTCTCGCGCTTCAAAGTCGCGGGGTGAATGGCAATGTTGCTCCTCGTTTTTCAATTGGCCGCCCATCGCTTCGCGCTCGATGCGCGGCAGGTCATCGAGGTGCTCCCGCTCGTGGAGTTCCGGCCGCTGCCGCAAGCGCCCACGGGCGTCGCCGGCGTCTTTAGCTATCACGGAGCACCGGTGCCGCTGCTCGATCTCGCGGCGCTCGCGCTCGGCGAGCCGTCGCGTCCGCGGATGAGCACGCGGATCATTTTAGTGAACTACGAAGACGGTGGTGCGACGCACCCGCTCGGTCTGCTCGCGGAAAAAACGACCGAGACGATCCGCCGCGAAGAATCCGACTTCGCACCCGCCGGCGTCGCCGTCGATGCTGCGCCGTATCTCGGCCCCGTGACGAACGACGCGCGCGGGATGATCCAGC
>JBBSDS010000051.1:0-19032 GCA_038240495.1 Chthoniobacterales bacterium
ACGGGCGCCGCGGTGCATGGCCGAAAAGGTGGACGCGTCGAAAAAGCGGGGGGCTGGGGCCAGATCCTTGGCGACCGCGGCGGCGGCTACAACCTCGCCGTGCAGGGACTGCGGCTCGTGCTCACCCATTTCGACCTGACGCAAACGATCACGCCACTCGCCGAGGAAATCCTGCGCACACTCGGGCTCAACCGGCTCCCGGACCTCGTCGGCTGGGCGATGCAGGCGGACAAGATGAGCGTCGCGCGGCTCGCGCCCGCGATTTTCACGGCGGCGAAATTCGGCGAGCCGGAAATGCTCGCGACCATCCAGGCGGGCGCGGGCGTCCTCGCGGATTTCACCCGCGCAGTGGCGCAGCGTCTCGATTTTCCGAATGCGCCGGTGAAGCTGATCGGCGGCCTTTTCACGCATCACGACGAATACGCCGCGCTGTTTAAATATCGGCTCAGCATCCTCGTGCCCGGCGCAAGCGTGGAAGTGTGCCGGGAGTCGGGCGCGCTCGGCGCAGCATGGCTCGCGGGGAAAGAAGCTCTCGGAGAGCAGCCGCCGGGCGACGACAAACCGGAAGCGGAGAACGCACATGCCGAGATGAAAACGGAAATCGCTGCGGCGACGACGGAGCAAAGCAATCCGCGCTCGGAAAAACTCGACGAACGCTCGACGCCGGAACTCGTCGATCTGTTTGTCACGGAAGAGGACTACGTTGCGCGAGCGCTGGCGGCATCGCGGGAATCGTTGATCGCGGCCGTCGATCTCGTGAGCGCGGCGCTGCGCGGAGGTGGACGGCTTTTCTACGCGGGCGCCGGAACGAGCGGGCGGCTCGGCGTGCTCGATGCCAGCGAGATTCCGCCGACGTTCGGCGCGTCGCCGGAGCTCGTGCAGGGCATCATGGCGGGCGGCGTTACGGCGCTGCATCGCGCGGTCGAGGGTGCGGAAGATCAGCCGGAAGCGGGCGCTCTCGCGGTGCTGGAGCGCGGAGTCCGACGAGGCGACGTCGTGTGTGGTCTCACCGCGAGTGGACGCACGCCGTTTGTCCTCGGGGCAGTGGCGCGGGCGCGCGAAATCGGAGCGCACACGATCCTCCTCACCTGCAATCCGGCAAGGCATCGAGCGGCTCCGCCTTGGGATGTGGAGATCGATTTGCCCACCGGGCCGGAACTGGTCACCGGCTCGACGCGCTTGAAGGCCGGCACGGCGACGAAGGTCGCGCTCAATATCCTTTCGACGTGCGCGATGATCCGCCTCGGCAAGGTGCGGGGAAACGCGATGGTCGATCTGCACATCTCGAATGCGAAGCTGCGCGACCGGGGTGTGCGACTCGTCAGCGGCACTCTTGGCATCAGCTACGACGAAGCGCGGGCGCGTTTGGAACGGGCTGATTGGAACGTGCGTGCCGCGCTCGGTTAGGAAGGGGTGAACAACTTCAAGAGCGGTGCCATTTTTTGCACCGGCTTTACGCACGCTGGCTATTTTGCACCACAAACGAAGCGCGACCCGCAGCGTCAACATTTGACGGATGGCATGGATTTACAGTGGCAAAGCGAGTTTTCCGGTGTGGCAACCGAGCTTGGCACGACCGGTGCTAAATGGTGTCTTGTTCGCGTAAAAGCGAACGGGGAAAAAATCCAAATAGGGGAGCAGCTCGACTGGAGGGTTTAGTCTTAGCGGACCGGGGGGAACCGTTAGGGCAGGGCCAGTCGAGCTGCATTCCTTGGAGGTGGGAAGGCTGGGGAATCCCGATAAATCCACTCTGGAGTTATTCTGAGGCTTTCACAAAACGAGGTCTTGCTGGCGGCGGCAATGAACCATCCAAAGCCGTGTCATCCTGAGCGGAGCGGAGGCGGTCAGGTGGGATGAGACGAAGTCGAAGAACCTGGGGGCATTCAAGAACGATGATTGCTGGTCATTCGCCGGGATTCTTCGACTGCGCTTCGGTCGTAAAACTCCCTCTACTCCGCTCAGAATGACATCGCAGGATTGGACCTCTCACCTGCCCGCCGCCGCCTATATTTCCTTCTCCAACCGCTCACTCAGCCACTGCTTGATCATGCTTTGGTAATTGAGGTAGCGGGAGCGGGCGATGCGCTTGATGCGGGCGAGCAGGCGCGGGTCGAAGCGCAGCGTGATCGTCGTCGATTCGCGCGTGTCGGACTTGAGAAGCGAGCCGTTCATCAACCGTACTTCCAGCCGCGCGTTCGCCCAAAAAACCGCTTCCTCCTCCTCGGATTCAAAATGCGGAACGTCCGACCAACTGGTGATGACTTTCATGACTGGGGCGCTCATTTTAGTAACCCTGCTCGGAATTTTTCCGATCGTAGAAGCTGACTTCCTCGGGCGTCATGTCGCGCGAGAGGATGGAGCGGTAGCGTTTTCCGTCGGTCCAGAAAACGGTGAAAATGCCGCGGTCGTTGATCGATTTGCCGAGGTTGAAATAGCGGGCTTTTTCGTCCTCGCCTCCTCCGTCCGGCAGCAGGCGCAGACTGAAGGGGTCTTCAAAAGATTCCTCGATCTCCTTGGGCGTGATCTTGCGCAGGTCGAAGGGGGCGTCGAGCCAGTCGAATTCCATGGCCGGTTATTTGGCCCGCTGGATGAGTTCGATCTCGTAGCCTTCCGGCGCGTCGATGAAGGCGATGACGCTGCCCGAACCCGTCGCTGTCGGGCCGTCGGAAAGCGGATAACCGAGCGCCGCGGTCCGCTTCGCAAATGCCTCGAGATCCGCGACCTCGAACGCCAGATGCGTGATGTCGTGGCCGACCTTCACTTCGCCGCTGCCGTCAAATTTGCAGATTTCGATTTCCTCGTCGCTGCCGGGCGCTTTGAAAAATACGAGCTCCGAGCCGCGGGGCGAAGTGTGGCGACGGGTGAGTTCCAGCCCGAGCACTTCCTTGTAAAAATGCACGGTCTTTTCCAGGTCGCTAACCCGGTAGCGGGTGTGGAGGAGCTTCGTAAGCATGTGCAGTTTTAGGTTTTAAGTCTGAACTCTTAAGTCTTAGCGTTGCTGGCCAAGTGCCGACAGATACGCGTGGCGGCGCCAACTTAAAACTCTAAACTGAAGACTCCATGATCAGCCTCGGTATCGACAGCGGCACGCAGAGCACGAAGACGATCGCGCTCGATGTGGAATCCGGCAAAATCCTCGCCTCGGCCTCCCAGAGCTACGGGATGATCGAAGGCCTGCCGCCGGGGCATCTCGAGCAGGAGCCGCAGCAATGGGCCGACGCGGTCGATGCCACGGTCCGGCAGGTTTTGGAAAAGCTCGGCAAGCGCAAGGCCGAAGTGCGGGCGCTCGGCGTGAGCGGCCAGCAGCACGGCTTTGTGCCGCTCGACAAAAAGAACAAGGTCATCCGGCCGGCGAAGCTCTGGTGCGACACTTCGACGACCGAGCAGTGCAAGGAGTTCGAGGAGGAATTCGGCGGCTCGACCGGGCTGATCAAGCTCGCCGGCAACCCCATGCTGCCCGGCTACACCGCGCCGAAAATCCTCTGGCTGAAAAAGAACGAGCCCCGCAACTACAAGGCGCTGGCGACGATCCTGCTCCCCCACGATTACCTTAATTTTTACCTCACCGGCGAACGCGGCATGGAATACGGCGACGCCTCCGGCACCGGGCTGCTCGATGTGCGGGAGAAGAAATGGAGCGAGCCGCTGATTGAGTTCATCGACTCCGATTTGCACGACGCCCTGCCACCGCTCGCCAGTTCGCGCCGCGCCTTCGGACTCCTCCGCGAAAATCTGCGCGAAGCCTGGGGCTTGTCGAAAGGCGAAGTCACCGTGAGCTCCGGCGGTGGCGACAATATGATGGGCGCCATCGGCACGGGCAACGTTCAGGCGGGCGTCGTCACCGTGAGCCTCGGCACGTCGGGCACCGTCTATGCCTACGCCACCGAACCGGTCATCGATCCGCAGGGTGAAGTCGCCGCCTTTTGCGACAGCACCGATCGCTGGCTGCCGCTGGCCTGCACGATGAATGTGACGGTCGCCACCGAGCTCGTCTGCAAGATGTTTGGCTGGTCGCACGAGGAACTGGAAAAAAACGTGAACGCCGCACCCGCCGGTGCGGGCGGCCTGCTTTTCCTCCCCTATCTCAATGGCGAGCGAACCCCAAATCTCCCCGGCGGCAGCGGCGTCTTTCACGGTTTGAACCCGGAGAACATGACGCCCGCGCACCTCGCACGCGCCACGATGGAAGGCGTGACTCTCGGGCTCGGCTACGGTCTGAGTCGTTTCCGCGAACTCGGCATCCAGCCGACCGAAATCCGCCTCACCGGCGGCGGCAGCAAAAGCCCCGTCTGGCGGCAGGTCGCAGCGGATATTTTCGGCGTGCCGACGATCTGTCTCGCCTCTGCCGAAGGCGCGGCGCTCGGCGCGGCGATCCAGGCTGCCTACGCCAGCCAGGTCGCGAACGGCCAACCGGCGAGCTTCCGCGATCTTTGCGAGCGGATCGTCAAGCTCGACGAAGCCACGCGCGCCAAGCCCAATGCCGACCACAAGGATCTCTACGCCGAACTCCTGACCCGGCAGGGCGACCTGACCCGTCGGCTGCACGCGGCGGCCTATCTGTAATGAAGCTCGTCATCGCCGCGACCGGCGCGAGCGGCGCGATTTATCTCCAGCGCCTGCTTGCGCAAATCGATCCGGCCGCGCACGAGATACACCTCGTCTTCAGCGCCTACGCACGACAGGTCATCCAGGAGGAACTCGGCGAGCTGGCCGTGCCCGCCGGTGTCCAGCAACACGGTGACAAATCGATGAACGTGCCGTTTGTCAGCGGCTCGGCGCGGTTCGATGCGATGATCGTGTGCCCTTGCTCGATGGGCACGCTCGGGCGCATTGCCAGTGGCACGAGCGACTCCACGATTCTCCGCGCGGCGGATGTTTTTTTGAAAGAGCGCCGCAAGCTCATCCTCGTTCCGCGCGAGACGCCGTGGAATCTGATCCACGCCCGCAACGTCGTCACCCTGCTCGAAGCCGGCGCGGTCGTGCTGCCAGCGTCGCCCGGCTTTTACAGTCGCCCACAAACCATCGAGCAAGTCGCCGACACGGTGGTCGCGCGGATTCTCGATCAACTCGGATTGCCGGTTCCGGGTGCGTTTCGCTGGCAGGAGCACGCCGAGTGAGGCCGGAGAAGAAAGCGAGGCTGATCGCGGCCATCGGATCGCGGCTCATGCGCGTGCTATTTTGGACACTGAACTTTCGTCTCACCGACCGCGCGAACGTCCTCGCGACTCCGCCGGAAAAACCGCTGCTCTGGGCCTTCTGGCACAACCGTCTTTTCATCATGGCCTACGTCTTCGAGCGCTACTTTCCTGGGCGCAAAGGCGCGGCCCTCATCAGTCAGAGCAAAGATGGCGCGATCATTTCGGCGATCGTGGAAAAGTTCCGCATCCGTCCGATTCGCGGAAGCAGTTCGCGCGGGGGCGCGCGCTCGCTCGTCGAGATGAAGCGCGCCATCGAGGATGGCTACATCATGGCCATTACGCCCGACGGACCGCGCGGACCGCGCTATTCGCTCACCCCCGGGCTCGTGAAACTCGCGCAAGTCACCCACGGCGTGATCCTGCCGATCCATGTCACCTATTCCAGTTTTTGGCAGTTCAGGAAATCGTGGGACAGCTTCATGATCCCGAAGCCCTTTGCGACGGTGGACATTACCTTCGACGTGCTTCACGAAATCCCGGAGACTTCGAGTGAGGAGGAATTTGAATACGAGCGCGCGAAGTTGGAACAAATGCTCCGCCCGCAGCACGGCGAGTGAGGTGGAGCCACGGATGGAACACGGATCAGAAAAAATGCCGGAATACGCTCCCCAAAAATCCGTGTTTCATCCGTGTTCATCCGTGGCTAAAAAGCCGCCTCTATGATGCTGATTGATGGCAAAGTCATCGCCCAAAAAATCCACGCCGAATCCAAGACCGCGGTCGCGGAACTCAAGGTGCGGGGTGTTCCGCCGGGGCTCGCCGTCGTGCTCGTGGGCGATGATCCGGCGTCGCGGGCCTACGTCCGGTCGAAGGACAAGATGTGCCTCGAACTCGGCATGCATTCGGTCAAGCACGAGTTGTCGGCGGACACATCCGAAGCCGCGCTCATCGCCCTCGTGCAACAGCTCAACGCCGATCCGCGCATCCACGGCATCCTCGTCCAATCCCCGCCGCCGCCGCAGATCAATGAGCGCGCGATCATCGAGACGATCGACCCGCGCAAAGACGTGGATGGCTTTCATCCGACCAATGTCGCGAAGCTCGCGCTCGGCGATCCAGATGGCTTCGTGCCATGCACGCCGCTCGGCTGCCAGCGACTGCTCATCGAGAGCGGCGTCGAGACAGCGGGCGCAAATGTCGTCGTGCTCGGACGCTCGATGATCGTCGGCAAACCAATGGCGCTGCTCCTGATGAACAAAGGCCGCGGTGGCGATGCCACGGTCACAGTTGCGCATTCGCGGACGAAGCATCTCGCCGATGTCTGCCGCTCGGCCGACATCCTGATTGCGGCGATTGGTCGGGCGGAATTCGTTCGTGCAGATTTCGTGAAAGATGGAGCCGTCGTCATCGATGTTGGCATCAATCGAGTCGAGGATCCGTCCGCGGCCAAGGGCTACAAGATTGTTGGCGACGTGGCGTTCGCGGAAGTCGCGCCGAAGTGCCGCGCGATCACGCCGGTACCCGGTGGGGTCGGACCGATGACCATCGCGATGCTCATGGCGAATACGATCGCGTCCTGCCGACGGTTTGCGGCCGCGTAGTGCGGGGTAGAGGATTTACCAGAATAGTTTCCGCTTCAGATGGCGTGTCATCCTGGGGAATACCAACACGCTGCGCAGGATTCTTGGTGCGGAGATGACATCGCGGGCTTTCATTCTCGTGCTCGTTTTCCGCCATTCGAGGACGACGACGAGGACGAAGGACGAGGACGATGTCACTGGCAGCGGAGTCGAAGAGCCTGTCCTGAACTCGCCGAAGGAATCCCGGCGATTCATTGCAATTTCGCCCGTCCATGCGCGGGATCCTTCGACTGCGCTGCGCCCGCCTTGCCGCCTCCGCTCTGCTCAGGATGACACGCTCCTGGTTAGAGGCGGCTTTGCGATGCTGATTTCCCTGCAACTCCTCGGCGCCAGACGACACGTCCGGCAGACAGAGCCGCTGCTACATCAGCCACGGTTTTGCCAACCTCCCTTTTTCGGAACAGGAGCGTGCGCTACCGGCCCGCAGGCGCCTTTTTTTTCTGCACCGGGATGGCTTTGGGGATCGTGGGCGGCGGCGGCGTTTCTCCGTATTTTTTTGTCGAGGGCCAGATGAGGCGCCAGGGCTGTCTCTTCACCGTGTCGCTCGCCTGTTCGAGGTTGTTGCCGATGCTGCCAAATTGCTGACCTAGTTGGGTCAGGGTGCGATTCAGATTCTCGGAGGCGCCGCGGAAGTTTCGCAGAGTCGATGAGACATCGTTGTTCGCGGTCAGTTCGGAAGTGAACTTTTCCGCGTTCTTGAAAGTCTTGGAGAGTGAGCCGTCGGGGCCGGTCAGTTCGGAGAGATGGTTGAGCGACTGGCCGAGCTTGCCCTCATTGCCGGTCAGCGTCTCGATGTTTTGCAGGGAATTTCGCAACGGGCTGCCGTACGCGCTCATCTCATTGAGATTGGCGCCGAAGGACTTGAATTCCGCAAACGCCGTGGGCAGGTCGGAGCCTTCGGCGGTGAGCTTCTCCAGGTTGCCCGAGGTCTTTTGCAAACTGTCGAGCGTGGTGGTGAGTTTGGCGAGCACGGGATCGAGTTTTTCCAGCACTGTGGGGACGGCGTCGGCCAGTCCACCGGGCCGCTCGCCGAGGAAGCTCGCGCCATCTTTGGCGAGCCCGCTGGTTTCCTCGCCGTTGCTGAAATCGATTACGGATTCGCCGAGGAGGCTCGGCTGGGTGATTTGCACTTTTACCGTGTTGAAAATCTGCGCGGTGCGCGCGACTCGCACTTCGATCAGCGTCTCCATTTTCGGCGTCGGCCGATCTTTCTCCGGCACGGGCGAGTAAAGCGATTTCACCAGCCCGATCTTGCGGCCCGCAAGGAGGACGTGCGCTCCGGGTTTGATGCCGGCGGCATTGTCGAAAAAGATCCGGTAGGTGTTCTGCGGAATGAAGACGCCGGGAGCGCCGAGATAGAGCAGCACGACGACGAGCGCAACGAGCGAGAAGACGACGAGCAGGCCGGTGCGAATTTCTGTGCGGGTGATATTCATTCTGCGGATGGGCTAGTCACTGGCGTTCGCACCTTCGAGGATCGGGCCTTTGGTGTCGCCGGAAATAAACTGCGCCACGATCGGGTCGGGGTGATTCTTGAAATTTTCCGGCGTGTCCTCGGCGATGATCCTGCCTTTGAAAAGCATCGCCATGCGCGTCGCGATGCGAAAGGCGCTGCCCATCTCATGGGTCACGATGATCGAAGTCGCGCCGATCTTTTCGCTCAACTCGATGATGAGTTCATCGATCACCGAACTGATGACCGGATCGAGCCCGGCGCTCGGTTCGTCGTAGAGGATGAGTTCCGGGTCGGTGATGATTCCGCGCGCGAGCCCGATCCGCTTGCGCATTCCGCCGCTGAGTTCGGACGGCATTTTGTCGCGCGCGTCGGACATCCCGACCATCGCAAGTTTTTCGTCCACGGTTTCGTCGATTTCGCTCATCGATTTATCGGTCAGCTCCTCGAGCGGAAGAGCGAGATTGTCGCGCACGCTCAGCGAACTGATAAGCGCGCTGTACTGATACACCATGCCGATCTTCTGCCGCATCTTGTTCAAGCGGCGGCGGCCCATGCGCGTCACTTCGAGCCCGTTGAATTGCACCGAACCACCCGTCGGTTTGAGGATGCCGAGAATGAGCCGGAGCAAGGTGCTCTTTCCACTGCCCGACTGCCCGAGCACGACGAGTCGTTCCTTCGGCCGAATTTCCAGGTCAACGCCAGTGAGGATTTCCTTTTCACCAAAAGCGAGGTGCAGATCGTGCAGTTCTGCAATGGGCTGAGTGTCTGCGCTCATTTGTCGAAGAGCGCCACCAAGACGATGTTGAAGAGTGTATCGAAACCGATGACCGTCGTGATCGCGGTGACCACGCTGGAGGTCGTGGCGTTGCCGACACCCGCGGCGCCGCCGCGCACGGTCAGCCCCTTGTAGCAGGCGACGAGACCGATGATCAGGCCGAAGAGAAAGCTCTTAATCACGCCCGCGACGATGTCGCGGATGAGCAGATTTTCCATCGCCGTCTCACCGAAGCTCTGGAATGGAATATCGAACGCCCAGCGCGAAATCAGCGCCGCGCCGCCCATCGCAGTGAGGTCGGAAATCACGACGAGACATGGCATGAGGAGAAAGACCGCGAGCACCCGCGGGCTGACCAGAAAACGCAACGCCCCGATTCCCATCGCTTCGATGGCTTCCACTTCCTCGGCGACCGTCATCGTGCCCAGTTCCGCCGTGTAAGCGGCACCGATGCGCGCGGCGAGCATGATGCCGGTCATGAGCGGACCCAGTTCGCGGGTGAAAGCGATCACGACCAGCGAGGGCACGAGCCGCTCCTGCCCGAATGTCTGGAGCTGGTAGCCGGTGAGGAGTGCCATCGTGAGCCCGATGAAAAACGAGACGAGGGCCACCAATGGGATCGAACCGACGCCGGTTCGGTCCGTCTGCTCGAAAAAAATCGCGAGCCGAAACGGAAATCGCCCACGCAACATTTGATCGCCCATTTCTTCCACCGTATGGATGAGGAGCCACACGACGCTGCTCAACTGCTGAAGCACTGAGCGGACGATGGACAGCGGGTTGATCATGCGCGCGGAGCTTCCGCCGGGAGGTGGCGGCTGTCGAGTGAATCGCCCCGGAGCGCAATGCACAGAATTCGTCAGCCCCGCGGAGGCTGTCTTCTTTTGGACACCGCAGCACCCTGCTTGCTTCTTTTTGCGCGGTCGCTACAAGCTATTCGGAGCCGCCATCCTCTGTAAAACGATCCCGAGCCACTGGTGGCATGACCGTTGCTAGAGGCGCGAAGCCCGTAACCCATCCTCGAAAATCCCCGACATGAAGAAAATCGAAGCCATCATCAAGCCATTCAAACTCGAAGAAGTGAAAGACGCGCTCGCAGAACTCGGCGTCGAAGGCATGACAGTCACGGAGGTGAAAGGATTTGGCCGGCAAAAAGGACACACGGAAATCTACCGCGGCAGCGAATACACGGTCGATTTCCTGCCGAAGGTAAAAGTCGAAATCGTGGTCAGCGACGAAATCCTAGACAAGGCAGTGGCCACGATCGTGGCGGCCGCAAAGACCGGAAAAATCGGCGACGGCAAAGTCTTCGTCCTGAATGTGGAGAGCGCGGTGCGCATCCGCACCGAAGAGACCGGCGACAAGGCCGTTTGATTCACGACCATCCCGGCGTCAGCCGAGGATCGCGTTCCACTTGTCGAGCTGCGCCTTCTGCGCGGCGAAAAGTTCGTCCGTCGAATCGAGGACTTCGATTTTCTGAATCTTGTCGCCTTGAGCGATGGCGTTCACGACATCCTGACCCTTCGTCACTTCGCCAAAGACCGCGTGCTTTCCATCGAGGTGCGGCGTGGGCACATGCGTGATGAAAAACTGGCTGCCATTCGTGCCGGGACCGGCATTGGCCATGGAAAAAAGACCGGGCTTGGTGTGCTTGAGCGAGGGATGAATCTCGTCCGCAAATTTGTAGCCCGGACCACCCGAGCCCGTGCCCGTCGGATCGCCGCCTTGGATCATGAAGTCCTTGATCACGCGATGAAACTTGATGCCGTCGTAGTAACCGCGCTTGGCGAGGTTGAGGAAATTCGCAGCGGTCATCGGGACTTTCGAGGCAAAGATCGTGCCTTCGATGTTGCCGCGGGACGTATGGAGGATGAGGCGGATATCTTGCATAAAGGCGGCGAAGGTGGAGCCGACCGGATGCGCTGGCAAGCGACAAGTCGCTGAGCTCGCCGCACTTTTCGGCTGGTGCCCTTTCGGACTTTCTTCGACGCCCGGCAAAAGACCGGATCGAAGTGAGGCCCGGCCAAATTTCTCCGCGTGACAGCGCGGACAACCCGGGTCCATCCTTCCACCATGAAGCATCCGATTTTCTCCCTCATCGCCGCATTCACCTTTAGCATCGTCGCACTCCACGCCGGGCGCGCCGCCGACGTCAAAGAAGTCGCCGTTTTAAAAACCTCCGCGGGTGAAATGGTCGTCGAGTTCTGGCCGGAGGTCGCGCCGAAAACCGTCGAGAATTTCATCAAGCTCGCCAAGGAAGGCTTCTATGACGGCACGGCTTTTCACCGCATCATCAAGGACTTCATGATTCAGGGCGGCGACCCTCTGAGCAAGGATCCAAGCAAGGAAGGGCAGTGGGGCACGGGCAGTTCCGGGAAGCGGCTTACGGCGGAATTCAATGAGCGCCATCATGACCTCGGCGTGCTTTCGATGGCTCGCGCAGCGGACCCGAATTCCGCAAGCTGCCAGTTCTTCATCTGCCTCGGACCGACGCCGCAGCTCGACGGCAAATACACGACTTTTGGCAAGCTGATCAAAGGCGGAGACGTCCTGAAAAAACTGGGCGCGACTCCGGTCAGCCCGAACGCCAACGGTGAACCGAGCAAGCCACTCGAGCGTGTCTCCCTCGACAAAGTGACGGTGGTCCCCGCGGACTCCATCAAGTAACGTCGCGTCACAAACCTTTCACCGAACATCGCTTCGCCTGCGCGAGGCGCGAGGTATCCTCTCCCCTGCATGTCGTCACCCGCCCACAAAGTCACCCTCGGTCTGGTGCAGATGCGCTGCTCCGCGGACCCGCGCGAGAATCTCGCCAAGGCCCTCGCCCGAGTCGCTGAAGCCGCCGACCGCGGCGCGCAGATCGTGTGTCTGCAAGAGCTCTTCACGTCGCAATACTTCTGCCAGGTGGAAGATCACAAATACTTCCAGCTCGCCGAGGAAATCCCGGGACCAAGCACCGAGGCTCTCGCGAAGCTGGCCGGGGAACGCGGCGTCGTCATCATCGCTTCGCTCTTCGAAAAGCGCACTGCGGGCCTTTATCACAACACCGCCGCGATCATCGATGCCGACGGCGCTTATCTCGGGAAGTATCGCAAGATGCACATCCCGGACGACCCACTCTTTTACGAGAAGTTCTATTTCACGCCGGGCGACCTCGGCTTCCGCGCGTGGCAGACAAAGTTTGCGAAGATCGGCGTCTGCGTTTGCTGGGATCAGTGGTATCCCGAAGCCGCGCGTCTGACCGCGCTTGCCGGTGCGCAGATTCTTTTTTACCCGACCGCCATCGGCTGGCATCCGGGGGAAAAGGCGCAATACGGTGCACGGCAGCACAACTCATGGGAGACGATCCAGCGTTCGCATGCGATCGCCAATGGCTGCTACGTTGCGGTCCCAAATCGCATCGGCCACGAAGCACCCGACGGCGGCGATGGCATTGAGTTCTGGGGACAAAGTTTCGTCGCCGATCCGAGCGGACAGATCGTGGCCAAAGCCTCGACGAGCGATGAAGAAATCCTCATCGTCGAAGCCGACCTCGACGCGCTCGATACGCAGCGCACGCACTGGCCATTTTTCCGCGACCGCCGCATTGACGCCTACGGTGATATTGAGAAACGATTTCTCGACTGACTATGAGCGCTCACGCCGAAAAGCTCAGCGCCGACGCGCCGACTCCAGCATCGCTCGGCTACCGCATGCCCGCGGAATGGGAACCGCACGAAGCGACCTGGCTCTCCTGGCCGCGGCCTGATGGCATCAGCTTTCCCGACTCCTACGATCGCGTCGTGCCGACCCTCGCCGCAATGGTCCACGCGCTCGCCAGTTCGGAGAAAGTGAACATCAACGTCTGCGATGCAGAACACGAAAAGCTCGTGCGCCGACATCTCACCAAGGCGCGCGCGAAGACCGATCACGTCACCTATTTCCACATCCACACCAACGAGCCGTGGTGCCGCGATCACGGTCCCATTTACATCACGCGGGCGGAGGATCCGCAGATGGCGATCATCGATTGGGACTACAACGCGTGGGGCTGGAAATATCCGCCCTTCGACTTCGACAACGACGTGCCGAAGCGCATCGCCGAGCAGCAAAAACTGCCGATCTATTTTCCGAGGATGGTCCTCGAAGGCGGCTCCATCGAAGTCAATGGCCGCGGCACCTTGCTGACCACGAAGTCGTGCCTGCTCAATCCGAACCGCAATCCGGAACTCAAGCAAAAGGACATCGAGCAGCGGCTCCGGGATTTTCTCGGCGTGAAGCACATCCTGTGGCTCGGCGACGGCATCGAAGGCGATGACACCGACGGGCACGTGGACGACCTCACGCGCTTCATCAGCCCCACGACCGTCGTCACGATGATCGAGGAAGACGAGAACGACGCGAATCACGACCCGCTCCAAATCAATCTCGAATTGCTCCGCACGATGGAAGCGGAAGACGGCACGCCGCTCGAAGTGCTCACGCTGCCGATGCCGCGGAAGATCGCGCGCGACGGGCAGCGGCTGCCGGCGAGCTACGCGAATTTTTACATCGCCAACAAGGTCGTCCTCCTGCCGGTCTTTGCCAGCGCCGACGACAAATGGGCGGTGGCCGTTTTGCAAAAGGCTTTTCCGAAACGGAAAATCGTGCCGATCGATTGCCGCGAATTGATCTGGGGTCTCGGCGCCTTTCACTGCCTCACCCAACAACAACCGCGCCTCCCATGATCCGACTCCTCTCCGCCCTCGCGGCGCTCGCCCTCGCCGCGCCGACTTTTGCCCAATCGCTCGATCCATTGCTTGCGACAGAAAATCTTTGGGCGCTCAAGCAGGACGAATTCCTCGCCGCCGCCGGCAAAGTCAAATTTCAGTGGACCTCCGTCACTCGCGATTCCGCGCGCGTGGCTGAGAAAGATCTGACCGCCTTCGGGCTCCCGGCCGTAGAAAGCGTCGCGCGTTTCGATGGCGGAAAGTTGAACGAGATCATCGTCGTGCTGTATGCGCGCGGCGACTCGGGCGATTTGCCCAAAGACAAATTCGACGCGCTCGTGCGGACTTCCGCGGACGCTTTGACCAAGGCAACCAGCGTGAAATTCACTGCGCGGGGCAAAGACCCGACCAATGCCGTAAAGGCCGACGGCTTGCTCTGGCAGACGGACAAAGCCCGCTACCTTCTCGAATACAGCTTCACGAAAGAGGTGAAACCGCGCATTCCGTATCGCGCGGAGTTTGTGCGGCTGGAGATCACGGCGCCGGAGAAAAAATTGAGTCTCCTCGCTTCGGCGACTAACACCACTCGCGCGAAATTTTCCGGGCCGATGCACGTCAAGCGTGACACCACCTCCGGCGATGTCTTCATCCCCGATGTCCCGATGGTGGATCAGGGCCAGAAAGGCTATTGCGTCGTCGCCGCCACGGAGCGCGTGATGCGGTATTACGGCACGCAGGTGGACGAAAACGAACTGGCGCAGGTCGCGAACACTTCCACGGAAGGCGGCACCAGCAGCGATGCGATGATCGACGCGCTGAAGAAACTTAGCGCGCGGCTGAAAGTGCGGGTGCGTGAGATCGAAAAATTCGACATCAAGGAACTGCTCAAATTGATCACCGACTACAACCTCGCGGCCAAGCGCGCGAAATCGCCGCCCATTCCGGACCAAGGTGATATAATCAATGTCGCCGCGGTCTATCGCGCGATGAATGTAGATCTCCTCCGCGAAGTCCGCACCAAGAACAAGTCCGACCTCCATCGCTTCCAGCGCTCCGTCCAGGCTCACATCGACCAAGGCACCCCGCTGCTCTGGACGGTAAATCTCGGCAAGGTGCCGGAGCCGGACATTCCGCAGGATGCGGGCGGTCACATGCGCTTAATCATCGGCTACAACACGCCAAAAGACGAAATCCTCTACTCCGACACGTGGGGCGCGGGGCACGAACTCAAGCGGATGTCGGCCACTGATGCGTGGACGATCACGAACGGCACGATGAGCATCGAGCCGCTCTGACTAAAGCCGCGGCACGATCTTTGGTCGCCAGACCGGCCTCGAAATTTTCTGGTCGGCGTTGTACTCGAAAAGTTTGCTCACCGGAAAAAGCAGCACACCCGGCAGGCCCTGCGCATTGATCCGCACGTTGAAGTCCATCCGATCGTCGAGGAAGAAAAGCTTGCCGTTGCCGATCATGCTGAAGCCTTTTCCCTGCACGACCATGTCGTCGGTCGTGACCACACCATCGGCGATCGTAAAGGTGGCAGCGGCGTGACGCGCCACGTCGTGACCCATGCCCGGCACGATGCTATTGAGGACACCAGAGAGCGGACCGAGAAACGGAATCGCAAAGATATTTCCTTCGCTGACGGACAACTCACCCCGACCGTCGATCGCGCGACCATCGTCGCCACGCCCGCTAAACTCGTAGCGCCCGTTGAAGTGCCCGCGGGAGTTTTCGTAGTCGAAATAAAGTTTCGTCAGGCCCGCAAAATCCACGTTTTCAACTTCGACCGAGGCATTGTATCCCGGTCGCGCACCGACCAGCGAGATATCGGCGGCCCCCTTCAATGAACCTCCGAGAAGCGACGCCGAAACCTCGGAAATTTTCAGTCGCTCATTGGTGAAGAGCAGCTTCCCGCTAACCTGCGACGCGCTGAGATTTTTTTTGAGGAAGGTGTAGTCCATCCCGGCAGGTGCTTCGACTTGAATGCCGAGGCGTGTCGTCCTGCCGCCCTTGGTCTGCACGACGCCGTCGATGAGCAGGTTCGGCGGGTGGCGGGGAAAGCGGTACGGGAGAATGTCTTTGACCAATTCCGGGTCGATCCACATCGCCACCTCCGGCGGATTGAGGCTGATCTTGCACTTGTCAAATCGCACCTCGTCGCGCCGGAAATCGAAATAGAGATTTCCATTGCCGCTGCCCTCCTCACGTTCGACGCGAAATGGCGCGACGGAGAGAACGCGATTTTCGAAATGAATCGTCGCCTTCGCGCGCTCCGCCGGCACGTTGCGGAAACTCGCCGCGCCGAGTTTGAATTCACCATCCATCGTCAGCGCTTCCAGTGTGGGCGCAGCACCGCGGGCTTCGAGCGTGAACTGGGGCGCTTTCGGAAAATCGAATTGCGCCAGCGCTTCCGCCGCCTTGCCCGTGAGCAAAGGACGCAGCGCCTTGGGATTCATCGTGCTCCGCAGCCGCGCCCGAAAATCCCCGCCCACCTGCATCGCATCACCGGTAACTTCCTCGTTGCCGGATCGGACGATTTGCACGTCGCGTAAGCTCCAGCGTCCGCCGTCCCAGGAAAAATCCGCATCGGCGTGGTCGAAGATCACCGTACGAAAGGCGGATTTTTTCAACCCGACGTGCCCCAGCGCTTGCAGCGAAGGCCGATCGCCGAAGGTCATGGCGAGCCGAAGGTCGATTTTTGGCGGCGTGTAAAGAATCAGATCGTCCAGCCACGGAAAATCGCCGCACGTCCGCGCCAGCGCCGGCGCGTCGATACTCGAGCGGAGTTGTACCTGCGCCTTGTGCGCCGCCATTTCCCACAATCCCGTCAGGCGCAATTCACCGGCCGCGTCGGTGACGGCAAGTTGCTTCAGGTCAAGCACGCCGGCTCGATAGCTAGCCAGCACGTAGAGGCTTTTGACGGCGTAATGTTTGCGACGCAAGTGCTCGCCCCACAGCGACAGATCCACGAACAAGTGCTCCGGTTCCGCGAGATCGCCGCTGAAGGTCAGGCTGACGACCGGCGGCTCGCCGTCAAACTTGACGGCGGCGATTTCCTCAAACACCCGCGCCACGATGTCCGAAGCGAAAAGATTGCGGGAACTTGCGTCGGAGCGAAATGCTTCGGGATGAATCAGCCGGCCCGAGGCCGACACATGCAACCCAAAGATCTCCGCATCCGCGTGCGCGAGGTAGAGTTGTTGCGGCGGGAGAAAGAGCCGGGCGTTAAGTTTTGCGATCTCGATTTTTTGTCCCTTGGGTTTCTGCGGATCGAGCGGCAGGGAAAGGCTGGCGTCGCGCAGATCGAGTGCGTCGAGGAATGGCTTCCCGTTGACCAGATTCGCGTAATTGACTTGCAACACCATCTCGTCGATCACCGCGAGGATGCGCCGCCGGTCGCTGGCATCGAGCACCCGCACCTCCTTGGCCACCAGGCCGCGCATCGGGTCGAGCGTCAGCCGGCGCAGCGTCACTTCCACGCCACGCTTGTGAAACTCACGGGTCACATAGCCGCGCCACTTGCTCGTAAAGCCCTTCTCCGACGCGTACCAAAGAGCCGCGAGAACGACCGCAAGAAGCAGCGCGAAGAGAGTGAGGAGCACGCGGCGCATGTCTGCACCGTGCCGGAAAGGCCGCGCTGCTGACAAGTCGTTGCCACACAAAACCCACCTTGCGAACTGCGCGCTCCTGCGCATGTTCTTAACATAAAGACGCGATGGCACATCCAGTGCTCTCTCAACAATCCCGATGATTAAAGCCAATTGTCGGGAACGTTTTACAGCGGCGGATTTCGATTTCGTCGTCCACACTCTCTCCAAATCGGATCGCGATGCGGTATCGCTGGTGGATCTCCTCACCGATGCCGATGCGCGGGACTCGATTCTCGACAGCCCGCGACTCGTCGAATCAATGCTCGTTGGCGGCGCGCCACTGACAATTTCGCCACAGCTCTACTTCTATGTGTTGCTCAGGCATGTCTTAAAAGAGACAGGGATCAACGATCGGAACGTGAGTGATTATCTGGCTTCGTTGCTCGAAACATTTTCGCAAACCGCCCGGATGCGATCACCGGGCACCGGCCAGCCCAACCCCATCCAATATGTATCCGACATGTTGATCGCGCTCCGCGATGCGTCGCCGACGCAGACGTTCCTGATTCGCGCGCACGTTGGTAATTACTCACTTTTCATTACGGGCATTTTTCACGACACCGTGCAGAGTCGCTCGCAGCGCGGCGCGCCAGATGTGAGTTTCTACGAGGATGTCGGGAGCAGTAATTTCCGGGTCGCCGCCGGGCATCAGGTGGCGCGCTCCTGCGAATTGAGCCGCGTCTTTGAAACGCTTGCCGAAGGCTTTCACGAGACCCGCCTCGCGCTCAACCGCCTCTCGGAGTCGCTCCTGCATCTCGACGACACCCACGCTCCGAATGCCGGTATGATCCTATGAACGCGACGCTCTTCAGCGAAATTCAACGACTCTTCGAGCGCACCTACGCTCAAGTCGGGATCAATCTCGAAGACTGCCTCATCGACCGCCAGCGTTGCGGCCAACTCAGCCGTGCGGCGGGGGCTTCGGCACGCGAATTGAGCGAACTCGCGCGCACCTTTCTCCGCAAAGCCGACGACCGTCTCTACGTCGGCATCTACTACTCGCGCTGGCTCATCGAGCAGCTCGAAAAACACGATCCGCGCAAGGGAATCAACGACGTCAATATCCGCTGCCTCATCAGTTTTGTGGAGGAAATCAACCACGCGCTCCACGCAGCGTTGCAGTTCCAGCGCGGAGTCCGCGAGATCGCGAGCGAAGACTTCGCCCGCAATCTCGAACTTCAGGCGCAGGTCGATACCTATCTCGTCCTGCTCCTTTTCGTGGCTTTCTTCCGCAAGACACAAAAGGTTTCGCGCGCCGATCGCCGCTGGCTGCGCTTCCATCTTTTTTCACGGCAAACCCCGCACGCCTACGCTGATGCCAACCTGCGCGGTCGCTACCTCGAAACGACAGAGCTCGCCGCGCAATACACGCTCTTCCTCGACGCGCTCAACGGTGCCCGGCGGGTCGACGAAATCCGCAACTTCCACGCACTCGACTACCCGGCGAAAAAGCAGCACATCCTGGCGTTGATGGACGTTCCCAAGGAAAGCGCTCCGAGAGCGGACTGAGAGGATCTGGAAGTTTGTGGAAGGAATCTTTCGTTCCGTACCCGCTGTAGCGGCGGTCTATGACCGTCGCCCCTCCGGCGCTCATAGAGCGCCGCTACAACGGCGGCTACAGGAATATTAGTCCGCTAATACCAAACGAAGTTGAACTTCGGACTCTCGACTTGGAGGGCGGA
>JBBSDS010000052.1:0-19008 GCA_038240495.1 Chthoniobacterales bacterium
GGTCCACCCCTTAAGCAGGAACGATGCAGTTCACGGATTCTTGAAAACGCAGAGACGCAAAGGCCGCGGAGAAGAAAGGCGTCAAGAAGAGCTGCACACTATTTGGTGAGGGCCGTGCTCTTCATCGTTCGACCCTCTGCGCCTCTGCGTCTCTGCGTTTGATCCATCCACCGCGCCATTCGACTGTATCGCTCCCTCTAAGAGGATGGACCGAAATTTCAAACTCGGGTGTCATCCTGAACGGAGTGGAGAGCCTGAGCGACCGGCACGGAGTCGAAGGATCGGGTGGCGATTGGAAGTCCGGCCCGGCCCGATCCTTCGACTCCGCGTCAGCCCGTTTTGCCGCCTCGCGCTGCGCTCAGGATGCCCCGTTTTCGACTTTCAGAACATTCTTTTAAAGGCCTCACCGGTCACGGTGTCGCCTCGGGATCTGCGAACTTAATCAGTAGGGCGTTGGCACATGCTTGCATCCACGCGTGCCGTGCGCGAGAGGATGCGCCCGCCCTTGAATCCGCCGACCGACCTGCTCCAGCAAATTGCAGCCTCCGCGCCGATGGCTGCGAAGCTCGCGCAGCTTGAATCGGGCGAAGCGGTTGTGTTCGAGCATGTCACCGAAGGCGCGCAACCGTTTCTCGCTGCGCTCCTCGCGCGGGAGGCGAAGCGGCGGCTCTGGATCGTCTGTGCCAATGTCCGGGCGCAGGAAACCTTTCACAACGAATTGCTCAACTGGTTCCCCGAAGCGCTGTTTTTTCCCGAGGCGGATCTTGCGCCGGTGGAAGGTGCGCTTCCCGATCCGGAAAATGCCGCCGAGCGGCTCGGCATCGTCCAGAACTTGAGCGCTGCAAAAGGCCGGCAAATCGTCGTGCTGACGAAAGGGAGTCTGGATGATGCGATCCCCTCGCCGAAAGAACTGAAGAGGCGTGAGGTCAAGCTCGCACGGGGCATTCGACTCGACCGCGAGGGTCTCATCGCGCAGCTCAATGAAGCAGGCTACGAGCACGTCGCGCAGGTCACGGTTCGCGGGCAATACGCCATCCGCGGCGGCATTCTAGATGTGTTTTCTTTTCATCATTCGCTGCCGGTGCGCGTTGAGCTTTTCGACGATGAAATCGAGTCGATGCGCGAGTTCGATGTCGATACGCAGACTTCGGTGCGGCACCTGGATCTATGCACGTTGCTGCTCGGGGAAGCTGCCGCTTCAGTCGGCGACACCGGCCCCTCTGACACGTGTCGGCTGGGTGAGCTCATCCGCACCGACGATCTCACGATCGACGCTGGAGCGGACTGGCTGCCCGCACAGGTCCGCATCCTCGAAGCCTCGGAAGGCGTGGACCTGATCGAAGACTACAGCACGGCGTTTCCTGACCACGGTCTCGGAGAGTTTGAGGCGGGCGATTTCGTCGTCGATGCGCTGAAGCGCGAGCGGTTTTTCGACCAGCTTCGCGAGTGGCGCGAGGGCGGCTGGAGCGTCCACATTTTTTGCAACAACGAAGGCGAGATCGAGCGACTGCGCGATCTTGTGCCGGCGGTCGAAGCTGACCCGTTGCACTTCACCATCGGCACGCTGGCCCGCGGGTTCGCCTTTCCATCGGCGAAGGTCGCGGTGCTTTCCGACGCGGAGCTTTTCGGCCGCTATCGCAATACCCGCGCTCGACGACTCGCGCTCCGCCGCGCCCGCGAACAGGCAAGTCGGACGCAGATCGATTTCAGCGAACTGAACGAGGACGACATCGTCGTCCATCTCGAACACGGCATTGGGCGTTACGAAGGTATGAAATTGATCCCACATTCGGAGGGACGCGCTCCTGCGCGTCCCACTTCTTCTGCCGATGATGGAATCGAACAGGGACGCGCGGGAGCGCGTCCCTCCGAGTCGGAGCCGCCCGCCGAGCAAGTGCTCGTCATAGGATTCTCCGGCGATGCAAAGCTCTACGTCCCAATCGAGCAGAGCTATCTCGTGTCACGATACGTCGGCGTCGGAAAAAAGAACCCGCCACTCAGCGCGCTCGGCGATGGCAAATGGGCCAAGGCGAAGAAGAACGCAGAGAAAGCGGTCTTCGATTACGCGGGCAAGCTGCTCCAGATGCACGCGGAACGCGAGACGGCGCAGGGCCACGCTTTTCCGCCGGATACCAAGTGGCAGCGCGAGTTCGAGGCATCGTTCGTTTTCAAAGAAACTGCCGATCAGGTCACGGCCATCGCCGCGACGAAGACGGACATGGAGAGCGAGCGTCCGATGGATCGACTGATTTGCGGCGACGTCGGATTCGGCAAAACCGAGGTCGCAATCCGCGCCGCGTTCAAGGCGGTGACGGGCGGGAAGCAAGTCGCCGTGCTGGTTCCGACGACGGTGCTCGCGCAGCAGCACTACCAGACTTTTCGCGAGCGCATGTCGGACTACCCGGTCACGGTCGAGACGATGAGCCGCTTCCGCACGCCTGCCGAGCAGCGCAAGACGCTCGAAGGTTTGCGCGACGGAACGGTCGATATCGTCGTCGGCACGCACCGGCTGATCTCGAAGGACATCTCATTCAAGAATCTCGGGCTGGTGGTGATCGACGAGGAGCAGCGCTTCGGCGTGCTGCACAAGGAGCGGTTCAAGGAGATGTTCAAGCTCGTCGATATGCTCACGCTTTCGGCGACGCCGATTCCGCGCACACTCTACCTCTCACTGATGGGCGCGAAGGACATGAGCACGATCGAGACACCGCCGCTCAATCGCATCCCGACGGAGACGCTCATCTGCCCGTACGACGAGCGCATTATCCGCGACGCGATTAACCGCGAGATGGCGCGCCAGGGGCAGATCTATTTCCTCCACAACCGCGTGCAGTCGATCGAAAAGATTCGCGACCGTATCGCGCTGCTTTGCCCCAAGGCGCGGCTCGTCATCGGGCATGGGCAAATGAACGAGCACGAATTGGAGGACGTGATGCAGACCTTTGTGAGCGGAAATGCCGACGTGCTCATCTCGACAACGATCATCGAGAGTGGCCTCGATATTCCGAACGCCAACACGATCATCATCGACCGCGCCGACCGCTTCGGACTCGCCGATCTCTACCAACTCCGCGGACGCGTCGGCCGCGCGCAGCACAAAGCCTACGCCTACCTGATGCTCCCGCGCGAGATGATGACCGTGGGCGAAGCGCGCAAACGGATCAACGCGATCAAGCAATACAGCTCCCTCGGCGCCGGTTTCAAAATCGCCATGCGCGATCTCGAAATCCGCGGCGCGGGGAACATCCTCGGCACGGCACAGAGCGGCCACATCGTGAGTATTGGATTCGACCTGTACTGCGCGCTGCTCAAACAAGCCGTGGCCAAACTGAAAGGCGACAAAGTGCGCCCGCGGCTGGAGGTCGTGTTGCGAACCGACTTCGTAGCGACGCGCGAGATCGAATTCTCGGAGGGACGCGCTCCCGCGCGTCCCACTTCAAGTGCGCAAAACACCGCCAGCGGTCGAAATCGCCGCGGCTGGATGCCAGGCAGCACCGCGCCCGCATCTCTGGCCGGCGATGGACGCGCGGGAGCGCATCCCTCCGAGAAAGCGCCCGCGTTCCTGCCCGCACGATACATCACGGAATCGCAGCCGCGCATCCAAGCCTATCGGCGGCTCGCGGAGATCACGACGCAGGAGCAATTGGACGCATTGCGCAAGACGTGGCGCGATCGTTTCGGCCCGTTGCCCGAAGCCGCGGAAAACCTGCTCGTGATGACCGAGATCAAGCTCGCAGCAAACGCGCAACGGATCACCCAAGTCGAAACACGCGAGGGCAAGCTGATCCTCACTCGCGGCGGCGACTACGTGCAGATTGGCGGTAAATTTCCGCGTCTCACTGCGAACGAACCGAAGGCCCGATTGCGCGAGATTCTCACGATGATCTGCAGCTTGTAAGAAACCGTCTGATTTAATCGAGCAGGCCCGCGAGAGGCGCGAAAGGGCGCGAAAAAAGAAGGTCCGACAAGAGGCGCCAAGTTCTCTGCGGAGCGCCGCGTTTCACACGTCCATCTCTTCCCACTCCGCCGCCGCCCGCCACTCGGCCGCTGCGTCCCGATAGGCGATGAGCATGGCGATCGTCTGCTCCGCCGTGAAGTCGCCCACGGCGCTGTAACGCCGCCCCGATTTGCCTTCGTAATACTCGAGTGCGAAGCCTTCGCGCGGGTCGCCGCTGACCTCGAGCGAATTGCGCGCATCGCGGTCGAGAATCAAAAATGCGTAGGTCGTGCTGGCATCGAGGCCCAATACAGCGGTGCGAATATCCTCATCCGTCGGCGACGCAATGCGGCGCTCGCCTCCCACCTCCATCGTGGGCTGCACCCCAGCAACAGGAGATGCAGGAACCGGTGATTCCCCGCTCCGAGGCCCGGTGAGGACTTCGCGAAGGTGGCGGATGATTGGATCCATAACAATAAAGCGGGGCGACGAAACGAGGAAGATCGGCGGGTTGGAAAATACGGTCGGTCCGCGCGAAAATCGATAGTCCCTATTTACGTGAGCTGCGAAGCGGGAGCAAGCGCCGCGCCGCTTTCGCGCCTACTGCTGAGCGAGAGGTTTGACCATGTCACGTCTGATGACCGCCCCCAAGGTGCATTTCGCTCCGACGCCCCAAAGCCATTCCGAGGAATTCGCGAACGGTAGTATCTTAACGCGTTCGTGTTTGTTTTCCTGCACCGCGTAGCGCCGGAATTCGCCGAATTGTCGTTCGGTGAAATCGGTCAACTCCGGGTCGGGAACGATTTTCATCGTTTCGTTGGGAAAGCTGATCAGGAAGCGCCGATCCGTGGATGCGAAGATCACGGCAAAGCGGCGTGGTCCTTTCTTATTCCAGAGTTTAACCAAGAGGCGATCGCCGGCCTTTAGAGTGACTTCCGGCGAAGTAGATTCGCCGATATTGGCCTGATGAAACTTGACGCCGTTCAGGTGAAGGTCGGCCTGATCATCGACCGAGACGTGGAACTTGCCGGTGATGGGAAACGGAACAGCCGACGTCGCGAGCTGCGCGCTCGCAGCGTGGACTATAAGCAGACAGAGGACGAACCAAGATAACAATTTCACGGATCGAAAAGGAAATGTTCGGGGGCGCGAATGTCGAGGTTTAGCTGCCGTGGAGCGACGAGTCAATGCACGGGACGCTTGCGCGCTGAGCGGCGATTGGCTTTCCTGCTCCCTCATCATGAGCGACGCGTTTAATACCAAACAGCAATTCGATCTTGGGACAGGGAAACAGGGCCTTCTCTTCTCGCTACCCGCTCTCGAAAAACAAGGCATCGGACCCATCTCGCGGCTTCCGATCAGCATCCGAATCGTTCTGGAATCCGTGCTCCGGAATTGTGATGGCAAGAAGGTCAACCCGGAGGACGTGAAGACACTGGCGAACTGGAATGCCAAGGCGCCAAAGCCGGTGGAGATTCCCTTCGTCGTGGCGCGCGTGGTTTTGCAGGACTTCACCGGCGTGCCTCTGCTCGTCGATCTCGCGGCGATGCGCTCCACGGTGTCGCGGCTCGGACGCGATCCGAAAATGATCGAGCCGCTCGTGCCGGTGGACCTCGTCGTCGATCATTCGGTGCAGGTGGATTTCTTCGGAAGCGCGCAGGCTTTGCAGATGAACCTTGACCTCGAGTTCAAGCGCAATCGCGAGCGCTACATGCTGCTCAAGTGGGGACAGCAGGCGTTCCAAACTTTCGGCGTCGTGCCGCCCGGCATCGGCATTGTGCATCAGGTGAATCTCGAATATCTCGCCAAGGGCGTGCTCGAAAAAGACGGCGTCTATTACCCCGACACGCTCGTCGGCACCGACTCGCACACCACGATGATCAATGGCCTCGGCGTCGTCGGCTGGGGCGTCGGCGGTATCGAGGCGGAAGCGGGCATGCTCGGTCAGCCGGTTTATTTCCTTACGCCGGAAGTCGTCGGCGTGCATCTCACCGGCATCGTCAGCGAAGGCGTGACAGCCACGGACGTGGTGCTGCACATCACGCAGATGCTGCGCAAGGCGAAGGTCGTCGGGAAGTTCGTCGAGTTTTATGGGCCGGGTGCGGAGTCGCTGCCGGTGGTCGATCGCGCGACGATCGCCAACATGGCGCCCGAGTATGGCGCCACGATGGGCTTCTTCGGCGTGGATACCGAGACGGTGAATTATCTCAAAGGCACGGGCCGCGACTTCGAGCATTGCCTCGCCTTCGAGCACTACTATCAAGCGCAGGGGCTCTGGGGCATTCCGCAGAAAGGGCAGATCGACTACAGCGTCGATCTCGAACTCGATCTCTCGACTGTCGTCCCGGGCGTCGCCGGCCCGAAACGCCCGCAGGATCACATTAATCTGCCGGATTTGAAGAGCACCTTCACCGGGCTTTTCACGAAGGGACTGCCCGATGGCGGCTATGGCAAGACCGCGGAAGAGTTGGCGAAGAAAGTAGCCGTGCATATTAACGGCAGCGCGCCGACCGCTGCGCCGGAGCCCTTCTCCACCGAGGCCAAGAGCGGCGCCGCGCACATGCAGGAAGGCGCGCCGAAGAATGTCGCGGAGATGGTCACCAACCGTCCCGGCCCGACGCCCGCAGAAGACATCACGCGCACCTCGTATCGTCCCGCCGATACGCACATCGGCCACGGCTCCGTGCTCATCGCCGCGATCACGAGCTGCACGAATACTTCCAATCCGAGCGTGATGCTCGCTGCCGGTCTGCTCGCGAAGAAAGCCGTCGAGCGCGGATTGACTGTGAATCCCGCGGTGAAAACTTCGCTCGGGCCAGGGTCGCGCGTCGTCACCGACTACCTGACCAAGACTGGGCTCCAGCCGTTTCTCGATCAGCTTGGCTTCCAGACAGACGGCAACGGCTGCACCACCTGCATCGGCAACAGAGGCCCGCAGCAACCCGCGCTCGACGAAGCCATCGCGAAACACGATCTCATCACCGCCAGCGTGCTGAGCGGCAACCGCAACTTCGAAGCGCGCGTGCATCAGAACATCAAGGCGAACTTCCTCATGTCGCCGCCGCTCGTCGTCGCCTTTGCGCTCGCGGGCCGCGTGGACATCGACCTCACCACCGAGCCGATCACGACGGCTGCGGATGGCACACCGGTGTTTCTCCGCGAACTCTGGCCCACGCTAAAGGAAGTGCAGGACGCCATGCAGAGCGCGCTCAGTCCCGAAGTGTTCCGCCGGCTTTACACCGACTTCGCCACGCAGAATCCAAAGTGGAACGAAATCCCGAGCACCGTCGGAGACGTTTATGCGTGGGATCAAGGCAGCACCTACATCCAGGAGCCACCGTTCTTCACGGACTTCTCGATGGAGCCGGGCCACATCCACGAGATCAAGGGCGCGCGCCCGCTTGGCATCTTCGGCGACAGCGTTACGACCGACCACATTTCGCCCGCCGGTGCGATCAAGAAAACCTCACCCGCCGGCGCCTACCTCACGCAACACGAAGTCGCATTTGAGGATTTCAACAGCTACGGCTCGCGTCGCGGCAACGACCGCATCATGACACGCGGCACCTTTGCCAATGTGCGCATCAAGAACCTGATGGTGCCCGGGGTCGAAGGCGGGGTCACGAAACATCAACCCGAAGGCACCGTGATGCCGATCTACGACGCCGCGATCAAATATCAAAGCTCCGACGTGCCGCTGGTCATCTTCGCCGGCCAGGAATACGGCACCGGCTCCTCGCGCGACTGGGCCGCGAAAGGCACGCGCCTGCTCGGCGTAAAGGCTGTCGTCGCGCAAAGCTTCGAGCGCATCCACCGCAGCAACCTCTGCGGCATGGGTCTCGTCCCGTTGCAATTTCCCGACGGCGTCAACGCGGCCTCGCTCAAACTCGACGGCACCGAGACCTTCGACATCCTCGGCCTGAACGACGACATCAAGCCGATGAGCGACGTCACGCTGGTCATCCACCGCGCCGATGGCACGGAAGACAAGCTCGTGCTCAAGAGCCGCATCGATACCGCGATCGAAGTGGATTACGTCCGGCATGGCGGCATCCTGCCGTTCGTTCTGAGACAGTTGCTGGGAGCTTAGACCTCAGTCGCTACCGCGATCTCTTTTTCCAAGCTTTCTCTTCAGCGTAGTAAACCTTCCAATTGTTTTCCACGTACTGCTGCCAGCTGCGGTGGTCCTTTTCGGTTAGACAAGCCACGTATCTGCCAGTCTCGGGGGAATAAAATCTGATGGGCAAGTCCCTCACTGGATTCCGCCAAGAACGCTTGATGTCATCCACAGATCGGTCAAACAGGATGAACTCCTCGTATCCAGGTGGCGGAATCAGATACTCCCTGACGATCAAGTCCGCACCCTTCGGATTGTCACTCAGAATTACTCCGTCCTCGAGAAAGTGCGCGTGGAGCCCGATGGCTTTGGCGATTCCCGTCAGCGCTTCCGCGAGGGATGGCTTTTCTGCCGCGTACGAAACGGAGGAACCTGACTCGATCAAGTTTTCCGCGAGAACGATCCGTGTCCCGCGCTCTTCAAGGGCACTCCAGGCAGCGTCGAGCGCTGCCTGTTTTCGTAATGAGGCCACAGCTTCAACGACCGGGACGTTTTTGAACTCCACTTTGGGGAGGACGATCGTCCGCAGTTTCTTTCGGAGTTGCTCGACTCTGACCTGTGTCGGGCTGTCGAAAACCTTCGGAGCATTCGGCCCGGGAATTGCATGGGGCCATCGTTTCGACGGATCGGCGAGGTCAAGAATCCTTTGGATAAAGTCGAGCTGTCGCGGGCCATTGCGGGCGGTCAGGCTGGTCCCATCGCTGCTAAGTATCGCTTCATCGCCTTCCCGAAAATTGACGCCTTGCCTGACGAGAAATGCCTGGAAATCCTCCCGAATCTTTGCCGGGTCGTTGCCACCGTCTTTCGATCGACGGTTGGCGTAGTAAGGAAAGAATTGCGCAGGGATCCTGAAATCCTCCGTGAGTATCGGATGGATAGCGTAGAAGACGTGAACGCCATTCGGGCGAATCCACGCTGTGCAGTTTCCCAGTCCGGATACGTATCGCACAGCCTCGGAGAGCGGAATGTTGCTCAAATTGACCGAGATCTTGAGGTCGTTCGGATCACTTGGGAGCCGGCGGTCAGGATCAGGGGGTGGAAGATGAGTTGTGATGGAGACGCCATTGCCGTTGCGATCGAGCCGTTGTGATTCGGCCTGGAGATACGCCAAAGCTTCACGAAACGGAATGTCATGCAATTCCAGCTTTGGGATGACCGTGCGTTCAACCAAGCTCTGGACTTGCTCTTTCGTACGAGGCGCGATCGATGTTTTCTCCGCGGCGGGTGCTGCCGACTGGAATAAAATGCCGAACGCAATCAGGAGGAGAAACCGCCGAGTCATCACGCAACTTTCATAGCTGATTCCATAGCGGCCAGCCATCCGGAAACCGGGCGCTGGCAATCAGGGCCACGACATTGCGTCTCATACGGAGACGCGAATTCGCCGCTTGGAAGTTGTCCGACGGCGCACCGCCGTCGTAGGCTTCTTTCCATGCGCTCCCCCCAAGCCACCGCCCTTGCACTCGCTCTATTCTCCGTCTTTCTCCACGCGCAGGCACCTGATCCACCTCGTCCCAAGCCGATCATCTCTCCGGAGATTGCGGAGGACCGGCGCGTCACCTTCCGCCTGCGGGCTCCACAGGCACAGTCCGTGGAATTGCGCGGGCAATGGACGAAGGACAAGCTGCCACTGACAAAAGGCGACAACGGCGTGTGGTCCCTCACCACTGGCCCCGTCGAGGCGGGCGTGTGGGAATACAGCTTCATCATCGACGGACTGGCGACGATTGATCCCGGCAACCCCGCGATGAAACCGCAGCGTTCGCCGAGCGCGAGCATTCTGCACCTTCCCGGCACGCCGCCGAATGTGTGGGACTTCCAGGACGTGCCGCACGGCGCGGTGCACCAGCACACCTATCTTTCAAAGGCGCTCGGCCGCCCGCGCGAATGCTGGATCTACACGCCGCCCGGCTACGAAACCGACACAGCGAAGCACTACCCTCTGCTCGTGCTCCAGCATGGTTCGGGTGACAATCAGCAGACGTGGGTTGCGCACGGCAAGGCGCACTGGATTCTCGACAACCTCATCGCGCGGGGCAAAGCGCGCCCGATGGTCGTGCTCATGCTCGATGGCCATCCACTCGGGGCGTATCCGCGCGAAGCGGGGGCGGATCGCACGGCAGCGATGGAGGCTTTCAGCCGGGAGCTTTTCGAAGACGCGGTGCCGCTGACTGAGGCGCGCTATCGGGTGGAGAAGGGTGCGGCGAATCGAGCCATCGCGGGGTTGAGCATGGGTGGATGGCACGCGCTCAGCATCGGTCTCGCGCATCTCGATCGCTTCAGCGCCATCGGGGCTTTTAGCGCTGCGCCGCCGGAGGAAAGTTTCGTTGCGCCCGCCTTCGCGGATGTCGCGGGCACGAATCAACGCCTCAAACTTTTGTGGATCGCGTGCGGGCAGGACGATTTTCTGCGCGAGCGCAACGAACAGTTCGTCACGCGACTGAAAGACGCCGGCATCAATCACGAATGGCACCTCACCGAGGGTGCGCACTCGTGGCCGGTGTGGCGAGGCTACCTCGCAGAGTTTGTGCCGAAGCTCTTTCCCGACGCTCCGCGCTGATTATTTGGCGAAGCCTTGCTGTTTCAGCCAGAACGCGCAGTCCTTCGTCCACGGGTGCATCTTCGCGGGATCGCCGTCCTTGGTGCCGAGGCCGATGCCGTGCTTTCCTTTTTCGTAGAGGTGCAGGTCGAAGGGCACGCCTTTTTCGCGGAGCGCATTGGCAAAGGCGAGAGCGTTGTCGGCAATGACTTTGTCGTCTTCCACCGTCTGCCAGACGAAGCACTGCGGCGTGTCAGTGCGGACATTGAGACGCGGCGAAAGCAGGCGCTTTTGTTCGGGCGTGCCGTTCGGTCCGAGGAAGCGTTCTTCACGGTCAGCGTCCGGCACGTCGAAGAGGATGAAGCCGTAACAAAGCACGGCGAGGTCCGGGCGTGAACTGGCGCGTTCGACAGGGTCGGCGGAGTCGGCTTTGCCCGCATCGAATTGCGTAATGAGCGTGGCCGTGAGATGCCCGCCGGGACTTGATCCGATCATGCCAATGCGCTTCGGATCGATCCCCCACTCTGCCGCATGGGTGCGGACGAGTCGCACGGCGCGGGCGGCATCGAGAAGGATCGTCGGCACTTTGTAGCCGTCGGTGTTCAGGCGGTATTTCAAGACAAAGGCCGCGATGCCTTGCGAGGCGAGCCATTTGGCAAAGGGCTCGCCTTCGTGCGCGGCGAGATTGCGGTAGCCGCCGCCGGGGCAGACGATGAAGGCCGCGCCGCTTGCCTGTTCCGGCGCCGGCCAAAAAGGCGTCAGCGTCGGCGTGTCTTTGTCAGCGTTGCCGAGCGCGTCTGGTGCGGCACCGGTCCAGAGGCGCAGTTGGTCGGTCGGTTTGGCGGCAGCATGAATCGCGGAAACAAACACGAGCGAAATGAAGGTGACGAGGATGCGGGAGGGATTCATGCCGCGATGCTCACGCTTATTCCGCCGGGCGGCAACGCGGAATCCTCCATCCCCGCATTGCTTCGGAAGGACCGCCGATGCAACGTCAAAACCGTCCAGTCTTCACCAACCTTCAACATTGACTCGAACCCCGCGCCGCGAACACGGTGACTCACACCATCCCATGAATAACTCCTTCCCTTCCACTTCCACTCGCCGCCATTTCCTGAAGACTACCGCCGCCGTCTCAGCACTGGCGGGCGTCAAGATTCCCTTCGTCCACGCACAAGGCAGCGAACGCATCAACGTCGCGCTCGTCGGTTGCGGTGGCCGTGGCACCGGTGCTGCCAGAGACGCCATGGGGCAAACCGGCCCGCCGATCAACCTCGTCGCCATGGCCGACGTGTTCGAGCACCGGCTTTCGGGCAGCTATAACACGATCTCGAAAGCCATGCCCACCCAAACGAAGGTCCCCGACGACCAGAAATTCATCGGCTTCGACGGCTACAAGAAGGCGATCGATTGTCTCAAGAAAGGCGACGTCGCCATCTTCACGACACCGATGGCTTTCCGCGCTGCGCATTTCGCTTATGCCATCGAGAAGGGCGTGAATGTTTTCATGGAAAAACCCGTGACGGCAGACGGCCCGAAGTCGCGCTTGATGCTCGAACTCAACAAGAAGGCTGAAGAAAAGGGTCTGAAGGTCGCCGTCGGCCTCAACAGCCGCCATAGCCGCGGCATGCAGCAACTCAAGAAGCGCGTCGATGACGGCGAGATCGGCGATCTCATGTTCATGCGCGGTTACCGCATGCAGGGTCCGCTCGGATCCGCCTTTTCGGAGAAGTATCCCGGCCCGGATAACAATCTACCGGGCAAGCCCAGCGAGTTGCTCTGGCAGATTTCGCGCTTTCACAGCTTCATTTGGGCGAGTGGCGGATGCTTCAGCGATTTTTACATCCATCACATCGATCACCTCTGCTGGATGAAAGGCGCGTGGCCGATCAAGTGCCAGGCCATCGGTGGACGGCACTATCGCGAGAACTACGTGGACCAAAACTTCGACCACTACTCGTGCGAGTACACCTTCGAAGACGGTGCCAAAATGTACATGGACGGCCGCTGCATGCTCGGCGCGTATGCGCACTACTCCAGCTACGTCCACGGGACGAAGGGAATGGCGATTTGCGCGGCGAGCGGCGACGCCGGCCTGCCCTCGAGCACTTACAAAGGCCAAAACCCGGATCGCAAAAACCAGATCTGGAAATCCGAAGTCGGGCAGACCGAAGTCGAGTCGCACTTCAACGAGTGGACCGATCTCATCGACGCCATCCGCAACAACCAGCCTTACAACGAGGTCAAGCGCGGTGTCGAGGCGAGCGTCGTTACGAATATGGGCCGCTTTGCCGCGCACACCGGGCAGGAAGTAACCTTCGAGCAGATGCTCAATCACGACCACGAATACTGCCCCGACGCAGACAAGATCACCATGGACAGCCCGTCGCCGCTGCCCGCGGACAAGGACGGCAAGTATCCCATTCCGCAGCCGGGCGTCGTGACGAAATACGAGTACCAGCCAAAGGCGTGAGCCACAGCGACTTCACAAAAACGCGGAACTGGGTCAGCCCGGTTCCGCGTTTTCTTTTTTCGCATCTGTTGAAAAATCTCAGCGAGGCGACTCATCCTGAGCGGAGCGCCGCGATGGGCGAAGGTGGCGCGGCGCGGAGTCGAAGGATCGGGTAGGTCGCCAAAGGTGCGCGAAGCCAGCAGCCATCAGTTTTCGCAACGACTTCGCTTGTCAATTTTCACGCGATACTTCGACTGCGCTACGCGCACCTTTCCGCCCGTTTCCCGATTGGAGCTTTGGAACGAAGCGGAACGTGAGACGTCCGGCTTAACCGAACTCAACGTTTTTCAGCGTTGCCGGGAACGATACCAAATATCCGCACGAGGAATGCGAGTTCGTCGGCCCGTTCATCGATCACCTTGGTCATCGGCTTATTGCCACCGTGGCCGGCGCGCGTCTCGATGCGGATGAGCACGGGCGGGCCGTCTTTGGTCTGACATTCCTGGAGTCGCGCGGCGAACTTGAAACTGTGCGCCGGCACCACGCGATCGTCGTGATCGGCAGTGGTGATCAATGTGGCCGGATAGCGCACGCCGGAACGAAGCGCGTGCAGCGGCGAGTAACCGTGGAGCGTTCGGAATTCGTCAGCATTCTCCGCAGAGCCAAATTCGCTGCGCCACGCCCAGCCAATGGTGAACTTATCAAAACGCAGCATATCCATCACACCCACCGCGGGCAGCGCGGCGCCGAACAGCTCGGGCCGCTGCGTGAGGCATGCGCCCACGAGCAAGCCGCCATTGCTGCCACCTTCGATCGCGAGTTTCGACGACGACGTGTAATGATTGGCGATCAGCCATTCCGCCGCGCCGATGAAGTCATCGAAGACATTCTGCTTCTTCAGCTTCATCCCTGCCTGGTGCCACTCCTCGCCGTATTCACCGCCGCCGCGCAAGTTCACCATGGCGAAGACGCCACCCATTTCCATCCAGACGAGATTCGAGACGCTGAAGTAAGGCGTCATGCTGATGCTGAACCCGCCGTAGCCATAGAGCATCGTGGGCGCAGTGCCGTCGATTTTCAGGCCGCGCTTATGGGTGATGAACATCGGCACCCGCGTGCCGTCCTTGCTCGGAAAAAAGACCTGCGTCGTCTCGTAGTCCGCCGGTTTGAAATCGACGTGGGGCTGGCGAAACATCGTGCTCGTTCCAGTCTTGAGATCAAGGCGGTAGATTGCACCGGGCACGTTGAAACTCGTGAACGAATAGAACGTCTCCGTATCCGCCGGCCTGCCGAAAAAGCCATCGACCGATCCGAGCCCCGGCAATTTCAGCTCGCGTGCGGGCTTCACTCCTCGAGCCGCCGCGTCCCAGGCAAACATCTGCACCCCGCTGTGCGCATCGTGCAAATAGTGGCAGAGAAATTGTCCGCCCACGAAACGCACTTCTTTCAGCGCATCGCCAGTCTGCGGGACGATTTCGCGCCAGCGCGCGCGCTCCGATTGCGTGATGTCGATGGCGATGATTCGTCCGCGCGGCGCGTCGAGATCGGTGCGAAAAAAGAACAGCGGCCCGTCGTGCTCGATGAACTCGTAGCTCGCATCGAATTCGTTGAGCAGTTCGACAACCGCTGACTGCGGCTCGGCGAGATCTTTGTAGAAAAAACGGTTCTTCGTGTCCGTGCCCTCGCTCACATGAATGCCGAGGTAGCGGCCGTCGTCGGTGACGCTCGCGCCGAAGCCCCAATTCGCATGGTCGCGACGTTCATAGATCAGCGTGTCCTCACTCTGCTTCGTGCCGAGCCGATGAAAATAGAGCTTCTGAAATTCGTTCACGCCCTTCCTTTCCTCGCCGGCCTTGGGCGCATCGTAGCGGCTGTAATAAAAGCCGCTTCCATCCTTCGCCCAGTCCGCGTCGGAGAACTTCACCCACTCGACGAGATCCTCGCGATCCTCACCCGTGGCCACATCGCGCACATGCCACTCCTGCCAGTCCGAGCCCGCGCGCGACAAGCCGTACGCCAGCCGCTGGCCGTCATCGCTGATCGCATAACTGGCCAGCGCGACCGTCCCGTCGGAAGAGAGCGGGTTCACATCGAGGAGCACGCGCGGCGTGGCGTCGAGCGACTCGGCGCAATAGAGCACGCGCTGGTTTTGCAGGCCGCTGTTGCGGGTGAAAAAGTAACGCCCGCCCCGCTGGTGCGGCACTCCGAAGCGCTCGTAATTCCACAGCTTCGTCAGTCGCTCTTTGATGCGATTGCGCTCGGGAATCGTGTCGAGAAAACCGAAGGTGACTTTGTTCTCGGCCCCGACCCACGCCTTGGTTTCCTCGGAGTTGTCGTCTTCCAGCCAGCGATACGGATCGGCGACTTTCACGCCGTGATATTCATCGACCTGCTCCACCTTCCGCGTCGGCGGGTAAGCGAGCGGCGCGTCGGCTGCCGCAAACAGACAGCCACTTAAACAAACGAGCAGCATCATCCCGAAGCTTTCACAAAGCGGGATTTTTTTGGCGGCAGCCATGAACCTATCGGAACGCGTGTCATCCTGAGCGGAGTTCCGTCGGGGGCGAAGGCGGGACGGAACGCAGTCGAAGGATCCCGGCGATTCCGTGCGACATCGCCCGTGGAAGCGCGGGCTCCTTCGACGCCGCTGCGCCCACTTGACCGCCTCCGCTCCGCTCAGGATGACAATGGATCGGAGGGTTGAATTACTTTCCATGATTCTCAATCGAGTGACCTGCCGCTCAGCCTTTGCGCGCGAGGATAAAACTGCGACCAACGGCCGTGGGTTGATGATCGAGCCAATCAAAGCCGGTCTCGGAAAAATACGAACGAATCTCGGCAGTCGAATAGCATTTACCCTCGGTGATGTTCATGAGCAGCGCGGAGTATTCGGCGACGTGCAGCGGACCCGTTTTCGCCGCGTTGACATGTGCGTCGTGGATGATCAGCAATCCCTCTGCGGGCAAGGCGGCATGAGACTTCGCGAGGAGATCGCGCACGACTGGTTCGTCCCAATCGTGGAGCACATTGGAGATCAGGTGGGCATCGAAACCAGCCGGCCACACGTCGGAAAACATATCGCCCGCGACGACACTGACTTTGTCTGCGAAGCCACGAGCGGCGATCGATTCGCGCGCGATGCGATCGACGGGCGGCTTTTCAAAAACCGCCGCGCGCAGATGCGAATGCCGGGCGACCAGTGAGCACGCGTAAATGCCCGAACCACCCGCGATATCAAGCAGCGCCTTGCTTGCAGCGAGATCGAGCTTCTTCGCCAGCGCGGGCCCGAGCAACAAACCGCGGCAATCCATCGCCGCCGTGAATGGCTTGGCAAAGTCCTCACGCTCCATGGCCTGCGCCCACGCCTGCGGATCGTAGCTGCCCCAATTCGCGGGCTTGCCGGTGCGCAGAACCTTCAGCATGTCCAGCGTCTGCGGGCGGTCTTTCATCGAGGTGTAATACGGCGCGAGATTCCACGGTGAACCGGCGCTGAGATGTTCGCGTCCCCGCAACGTGCAGTGAAAGACACCGCCGGATTGCGTGGTCAGATCCATCGCGGTGAGGAGTGTCATCAGCACGTCCGTCGGGCGGGGATGGATCTCGAAGTGCGCGCAGATTGCACCGAGCGTGGACGGATGGTCTTCGAGCCACGTAAAGAAATCGAGATGCGCGATGGCCGCGGCGAGCAGGTCGGTGGCGACAATGGCATCACGCAACCGGTAGAGTGGGAGCGGATCGGAGACGGGTTCGGAGAGGAGCGGATCGAGAGACATGGAGAGGGAAGAATGGTGGGCTGGGCGGCAAGTTCCAAGCAATGTCATCCTGAGCGCAGCGAAGATCCTCTGATCATTCTCCGGCATCTCGCACATGGCTTCATTGCGTCGGACGTCCCGTGGCAAAGCCTTGGAAGAAAGGCAGAGATCTGAGGTTCTTCGCTGCGCTCAGAATGACGGACTTGGTTCCCACCACCTCCCGCCTTGCCAGTGAAGCCACACCCGCTCAACACTCTGCGCTCTTCCCATGAAACTCCTCACCTCCCTCCTCGCCATCGCCATGCTCACCGCCTCCTCACTCGCCGCGGACGGCCCGATCCGTCACGTCGTGCATTTCAAATTCAAAGCCGACGCTGACAAGGCGCAGATCGCCAAAGTCGTCGAAGGATTCGCCGCGCTGAAAACGAAAATCTCCGTCGTTGAATCGCTTGAGTACGGCACCGACGTGAGTCCGGAAGGCCTTGGCAAAGGCTTCACGCACTGCTGGATCGTGTCCTTCAAAACGGCGGCGGATCGCGATGCCTATCTCGTGCATCCCGATCACAAGGCCTTCGTCACGCTGCTGATGCCAATCCTCGATGAGGCGCTCGTCGTCGATTTCGTGCCGCAGAAATAAACACCCGGAGGGATGCGCTCCTGCGCGTCCCATGCTTTTCCGAACGTTACAGCCACGAATGTTAGGGACGCGCAGGAGCGCGTCCCTTCGAGATTATTTCCGCGTCGCGAGGTATTCGATCAAGTCGCGCAGTTCGGACCGGGAGAGGAAGTCCACCGTGTTCGGCGGCATCGGCGACGGCGCGCTTTGGCGTTCCTTGATCTGCGCCAGCGGTACAGCGTCGATCTTCGGTTTGCCTTTCTCGTCGATCGTTTCGATTTTCAAGGCCGTGGCGTCCTGACCCGCGAGCCGTCCCGCGACGATGTTTCCATCCTTAAGCATGAGCACCACGGTCTCGAAGCCGTCGGCGATCTTCTTGCTCGGATAGACGATGGATTCGAGCAGATAGTCGCGATCCTTCTTCGATCCGATGTGTGTTAGCTCGGGGCCGACCAGACTGTCTCCGGTTTCGCATTTGTGGCAGCGCAAGCACTGCGTCTCGGCTTTCTCGCGGAAAATCTTCCGCCCGCGCTCGACATCGCCGCCGAGGACCGACATGCGGAATTTCGCGAGGTCGTCGCCCGGCGAGAACGAGGCTTCGTAGCGCGCGAGTTTGTTGTTCAGTTCCTCGTTGTTGTGCGCCTTCGCGGCATCGATCACATCGAGTTGAATTTCCGCGGGCAATTCCTGCGCGATGAGTTTGTCGAGCAAGCCCGAGAGCACTGCGTCGGCTTCGCGGCTCTGGATTTGTGCAAGCGCGAGGAGTGCGCCCTGCTTTTCGTGTACGCTGGCGGAGTTCAGCACGGCGGCGATCGGTTTGACGGCCGCTGCGGGGTCGGCTCCGGCGAGCGCCTGCAAACCTTCGCTCCGCACCTTCGCATCCTTGTCATTGACCGCGATGCGCGCGACTTCGGCGAGTCGCGGATCCTTGAGAATGACCAGCGCTTTGATGGCTTCGACGCGGGCCGCGGAGTTCGCCTTGTCATTCGAGGCGAGCGCGGCGAGAGACTCGCCCGCGCTCGTGAGGGAGAGCTTGCCGGCCAGCTTCGCGACCGTCTCTTGAATGCCGGCCGGACTATCCTTGAGCAGCGCCGCGGCGGCCGCGCCGATGGCTGCTGCGGCGTCCGCATCTCCCCGCGGAGGAAGTGGCCGCCATTGATTGAGGAGACGATCCTTGCCGTCGGGATTCGCCCAAAGTGTCAGCGCCTCGAGCGCATCTTTCCGCGCCGTCTCGGGCCAGTCTCCATCGGCAGCGAAACCCGCAAGCGCGTTGGCGTTTTCGGCCTTCCCGAGCCGATAGTTCGCATTCACCGCGCGCCGCAGAACGTGCGGATTCTTGATCGCCTTATTGGCCGTCAACGCTGCAAGCGCGGGCATCGCCGCCTCGATCGGAACATCATGAATCGCTCGCGCGGCTTCGAGCACGACAGACTCATCGGCATCCTTGAGAAAGCCTGCGACCAGCGGGCTCTGCAAGCGGCGCAGCGCCACCACGGCATCTCCACGAACGGCCACTGAGGCATCGGTGGCCTTCGCCGCAATCTGCTCCGCCGTGCCGCAACCGGCGAGCCCCATGACACCGCCGTGGCGAAGGA
>JBBSDS010000053.1:0-18812 GCA_038240495.1 Chthoniobacterales bacterium
CAGTCAGGCGGCTCCGCACCACCGCTGCCCGCAAATAGATGGAGGTCCTTCGGCAAGCTCAGGATGGCGGTTTGGAAGGGTGGCTGCGGCCACGGGGGCGAGGCCTTTCGTTACATCCTCTAAGACCATCGTCGTCGTTATTCCGCGATTATCTTCATCTTCCGCGGAGGTGCCGGCTTCATTTCATTGTTCAACCGGAACAGCGCCGCCATCATCGAACGCGCGTTCGGATTGAAAATATCTCCGTGGCTCGGGATTAACTCCTTCGGCACTTGCATCACCCAGTAAGCCGATGGCTTTCCGAGCTGCGTCGGGCTTGGTCGAATATCCCATTCATCCCATTCGCCCGGCTTTCCTGTGACAAAGGACATACCGCGCGGGTGTACCAGATTTTCTTCAAATGATGGATTCTGTTCCACCGCGCACACGCCCACGGTTTCATCCCACATCCCCGCCGGGATTCGCACCGGCAGATGCCGCGGGACGACGACGTGAGAGACGACATTCAGGTCATGCCCCGGCGTCTGGGTGAAATAACTCTTCTGATTCACCGTCCGGTCCGTTCCATCGAACTTCGGATCCAGCTTGTAGTCGCGAAACACGCCGAAGGCGTTCGAGAGCTTCGTCCCGATTGGGAAAAAGGTGCCTGTCGCCGAGTCAGCCGTCGAAGTAATCGAGATCAGCAACGGGTGTTTCGGATCGATTGATGTTCCCTCGCCGGGCTGTTGTGGCAGGCGGCGGAACGTATCGATTAGCTCTTTCGCATAACTCGATTCCGCTGCGGAGTTGAGGAGCAGGATCAGATCAGCCGGGCTGTATAGCTCGTTTTGTCCCGCGCCTTTCTCGCTATCATCATTGTAGGTGTAGAGCCGGGCCGGCAGGCTCTGCGCGAGCACCTTCTCGAGCGCCAGCGCTCCCAGCGAATGTCCAATGAGCACCGTCCGTGAGCCAGGCTTGTATTTCCGCGCCTCGCGGACCAACCAGAAAATGGAGTCTGCCATCGGATGCCCCGCGGCGCGTTCCACGGCACCTTTCCGCGAGTAGAGACTGAGCAGGCTCGGTAACTTGAGCAGGGGACTCCGCGCGACCGATTCCCCGCGCCACCCGATGTAAACTCCCTGCACCTCCAGCCGCTGGGTCCCCGCGGTGCTGCCGATTTGTTTCAACAGACAGCGAAAGCGATGGACATCGCCCGCGTCCTCGCTCGCGTCGTTGTGCCAGCCATGAATGAACTCGACGAGCAGCACGGGCTTCGCAGACTTCTTGATGTGAGACGCCGCACTCGCGAGCTGCCGGCGATCCCAATAATCGCCATGTTCATCGAACTCGATGAACGAGAGCTGATAGGGATGTTCCGCTGTGTGACCTTCAAAAGCCGGCGACACCGGATCGCCGACGAACCGATATTGCTTATTGGCCACACACCCTGGCAGCACGAGCAGCGCACCGGCAGCGAGAGCCAGGAAGATGAGTCGATGGTTCATACTGGAGGAAGAGGTGGTGAATTGTTTCACTCGACAGGCATTGCGGCGCTCGACTGATCCAGCAGGAGAGCGGTGAGATTTTCCAAAGTCGCGTAGCGATACTGTCGGAAAGTACTGGCCGGCGCAATCCGGTAACTGGCGGTAAGGGCTCTAATGTGAATCGGAGGCGGCACGTCGCCAAAGCGCTACAGAGCCGCCTCTACACCGGCAAATTGAGCCACTACATTCCTGGCGATTCGAGAAGGTGTCCTGCCCACGAAGCCTTCAATTTCGCCAATGAGGAAAAGCTCGAAGAGATTTGCCGTCGAAGGGCGAGTTTCGCAGACTGCCCACGATAACTGCCATTCTCCATCTCTGCCATGCTCCGACCACGCAAGAAATACACTGTTTACGACGTCCAGAAGCTCAAGGGCAAACGCGTCCTTACCCACATCCACATTAAGTCTCCGGAGGAAGCTGCCGCCGCGGAAGAAGCCGGCGTCGATTTGATGAGCTGTAGCTTTGACAGTCCCGAGGCACAGGCACGCCTGCCGCACCTTGTCGCCGCGGCTCCAAAGAGCTTCCTCTCCTGCGCCACGCCGCACGGTCTCGCCTCGCCGGAGGAAGCGATCCGCGTCGCCTTCCGCGCCCTCGAGAGCGGCGCGAGTTCTGTCTATTGCTCGGCCAGTCCTTTCATCATCGAGGCAATGGCTCGTGAACGGATTCCTGTCGTGGGACATCTCGGCATGGTCCCGCGTCATTTTACCTGGACGAGTTATCGCGCGATCGGCCGCACCGTCGAGGAAGCTACACAGCTCTATCACCGCATGAAGGAACTGGAAAACGCCGGCGCCTACGCGGCGGAACTCGAAGTTGTCCCGCACAACCTCGCGCGCTTCCTTTCCGCGCAGACAAAGATGCTCCTCATGTCGCTCGGCTCCGGTCCCGGTTGCGACACGCAGTTTCTTTTCTCCGACGATATCCTCGGCGACTACGACGAACGCCCGCCGCGCCACGCCAAGGCCTACCGCAACTTCGCCGCCGAACACCGCCGCTTGCAGCAGGAAAGAATCGCCGCCTTCCGCGAATATATCGCCGACGTGGGCGAAGCGCGGTTTCCCGAGCGCGGCCACCTGGTGGAGATGGAAGCACCGTTGCTGGACGAGGTGATTCGTTCGATCGGCGGTGTGCGATCATGAAACGACAAACCATGGAAACGGTGCGGCTTGCGAAATGGCTGCGGACTGCGCACAACAACGCCTCTCCTATGAAAGCGTTCCTTGCCCTCCTGACGTTCGTCTCCGCATCGTTCCCGGTCTTTGCCGCGCCGCCGACCGGCATTTCGCTGGATGTCGATGCCCGCGAAATCTCCCGCTCCCTGCTCCACGCCCGTGTCGAGATTCCCGCCACCGCGGGCGACTTTGTCGTCTGGTATCCGAAGTGGATTCCCGGCGTCCACGCCCCCGCCGGACCGGTGCAGAATCTTGCAGGGCTGCGCTTTGAAACCGCCGCGGGTGCGGTGATCGAGTGGCGGCGCGACGACGAAGAGATGAACCGCTTTCATCTCAAAGTCCCCGCGGGCGTGGACCGCGTGATCGCCAGCCTCGACTACATCTGCAACCAGCCGAGCGTGAATTCGAGCGGCGTGGACAGCTTCGGCAACTCCAAGCTCGGCGTGATCAATTGGAACACCGTCCTGCTCTATCCCGAGGGAGCTTCGATCGATGTCATGAACGCGACCGTGCGCTTGCAACTCCCCGAAGGCTGGAAGTACGGCACGTCGCTCACGCCGGCGAAAGACGCCGCCGCGGGTGGCGTTGCGTTCGAGCCGATGACGCTCCGTCGCGTCGCCGATAGCCCGATGATTTGCGGCGAATATTTTCGCACCATCGACCTCGCGGGAAAAAGCACGCCGCCCAATTCGCCGCCCGGCTTCCTGCACCTCACCAGCGAGTCCGCCAGTGCCATCGATCTCGATGAAAAGCTGATCGCGCAATACCGCAAACTTTACGCCGAGGCGCTGACTCTCTTCGGCGGCGCGCGCTTCGAGAGCTATCACTTCCTCGTCGTCTGCAGTGACGTGCTGCCGCGTAACGGACTCGAACATCTCGCGAGCAGCTTCAACGAAGTGGGCGAGCGCGAATTGATCGACGACAAGAAGCGCAAATCCTGGCCCGCGTATCTGCTGCCGCACGAGTTCGTTCACGCATGGTGCGGGAAGTTCCGCCGCCCGGCGGCGATGATCACGACAAACTTTCACCAGCCCGAGCGCACCGCGCTGCTCTGGGTCTATGAAGGGCTCACCCAATACCTCGGCGAAGTGCTCACCGTCCGCAGCGGATTGCTCTCTTTCGACGAGCATCTGCCTGCCTTCGCCAGCAAACTCGACTTCCTCATGCACCAGGATGGCCGCCGCTGGCGCGCGTTGGAAGACACCGCCGTTGCCAGTTGGCTGAACCGCGCGCACAGCGTCTCGTGGGCGGCGCTCCGCCGCGGACAGGATTACTACGATGAGGGTCTCGTCGTCTGGCTCGAGGCCGATGCGCTTATCCGCGAAAAATCCGGCGGACGGAAATGCCTCGACGATTTCTGCAAAAAGTTCTTCGCGGCCGATCGCGAGAAGATGCCCGTCGTCGTCGGTTATGAGTTGAAGGAAGTCACCGGCATCCTTCGGGAATTGGCCGACGAGGATTGGGAGAAATTTTTCGCCGAACGAATCAGCAAACCGCGCGAGTCTCTGGAGCTCGATTTCCTCACCAAGACTCTCGGCTACCGCCTCCAATACAGCGCCAAGCCGAGCGAATATGTCACTGAGCGCGAGAAGGAGAAGAAACAAGTCTCCGCCACCGCTAGCCTTGGACTCGTCGCCGCGGAGGACGGCAAGATCGGCGCGGTCGTCCCGCGTTTGCCTGCCGACAAAGGCGGCCTCGCCGCTGGCAATGTCATCGCCGGTGTCAACGGTCGGAAGTTCAGCAGCCAGCGCCTCAAGGACGCGATCGCCGACAGCGTCTCGCTCGGGAAGATCGAGTTGCTCGTCGTCGATGGCGATGTCTTCCGCACCGTCGTCATCCCCTACGCCGACGGCCCGCGCTACCTCGAACTCACGCGCACGCCGGAACATTCCGACGCCCTTGCCGCGATCCTCAAGCCTGTAACCAAGGACGAGAAGAACTAACGGGGGATCGAAGCAAATCCCGCGGCGCTGCTCGTTCCCGACTCACGTCCACCGCATCGGCACGGGCTCACTGATTCAGCAGTGCGTTCTCGCTTGCGTCTTCACACTCGCTTCTGCTTGATCCACCCGCGCTGACAGATGCCTCGAAAAATTCTCGAACTGATTGCCGATCTGGAAGAAGCCGGTTGGCGCGCCGAGAGTGGCGGCAAGGGAAGTCATCGCAAGTTTGCTCATCTTCGCGCCCGACGTAAGGTCATTCTCAGCGGCGCGACCGGAGCCGACGCTCATCATTATCAGGAAAAACTGGTCAAATCCGCCATCCGTGAAGTCCAACCATGAAATCTGATTACTTGAAATTCGTGCAATGGAGCGAACCCGATCAACTGTTGGTCGGCTATTGTCCCGACCTTTTCATTGGCGGCGTCTGCCACGGCTCCGACGAGCAAAAGGTGTATCGCGAACTCTCCCGCCTCGTGGCCGCCGAGATCGCCGAAAGCCAGCGCACCAAACGGCCGCTGCCGAAAAAAAGCGCGCTCGTCACGATGCCGGTCGCCGTCTGACCACCAACGGGCCAAACAAAGGTGTGAAGGACATTGGCTCCCTCTGTCCGTGCATCCCTCTGGGATGCACTGACGCCGATCAGCGAAACGGCGCGAAGAACGCATGATCGATGTCGAATACAACCCGCGGTGTCATGCCGATTTGTTTCGCCTCACACATCGCGACCAACTGCTCACCGTCGATGAGTTCAATGTGAGGATTGACCCTGACAGCCTCGTCTTTCGCCTGCCGCGTAAATGCGCCCGTGGTAATAAAGATGGCTTTGTCGGCACGCTGCTGCGCGTCGCTTCGAAGCAGTGAAACATCTTCTCTTCCGACCGACCGTTTGTAGCGCTTGCATTGAAAGACCACGACCGAACTCACCAATGGATTGAGTTGCAGAATTCCGACACCATCGATCCCGTCATCGCCAGACCGTTTTGTGACTGTCACTTTTTCAAACTCGTAGGTTAAGAGCAGATGTCGGCAGAAATGCTCAAATCCAGTAGCCGAAAGGCCGCGCAGGACGTTCAACAAGCCGACGTCCTCGATCTTTTCCTCAGGTTCCAGCTCCGCGGTTTCCGAGCTTGAGGTCGGCGGAGTCTCCACGTCGTTTTTGCCCTTGGCTCTGGCTCGCGACGCGGCGTGAAACTTCACCCATTTCTGACAGATCATTCGCGCCTCTTCATCTGTCAGCCGCGTGCGTGCGCCGAGCGGCGTTAATGACCAGATCCCTTTCTTGCTCCCGTCAATCAATCCCTCCCAAACCAGATATTGACGTGCAAACTGGACCTGATTGTGAAACCGCTCTTCGCCCGATTTTAACAGCGCTTCACGTTGCACGGTCGGCACTCGTTCCTTTTCTGCAATCCAGTCCGACGCTTCACGTGGTCGCGCCGCACCGAGCTCGTGCAAGCAGTCAATCAGAGGACGAAACCAGCGAACGAACTCCGAGCCACCAAATCCTGATTTTGTTTTGTTCGCCATGTAACCAGTGAGCCTGAGGTGATACTGCGCCGTCAAACCAATCGACGCAGCGTGCCATTCCATCAGAGAGCTTATTCCTTCGCTTCCCCAAACTGCAGCGCGAAGAGCCTGGCGTTGCGCATTTCCAACTGCACCCGGACGGATTTCCCGGCGAGGGCGCTGAGATCGGGGCCGGTTTTCCAGCGGACTTCGTAGTCGATCTCGTCGGTGCTGATGAGTTCGCAATCGCTGGTGGCGAATTCGGGACAGGGCGTGCCGTCAGGTTGAAGCAGCGCTACCTTCACACTGCCGCTGCCAGCGGTGTGGATGAAGCCGAGGGCTTCCCACGGTTGATCGGGTGCGAGCACGCGGTGGATGCTCGTAGGCGGATTCACGGTGCGGGTGGCGTTCCGTGATAGGGAGAGGTCCACGAGCGTGTCGTCGATCATCAGTTGCCGGTCAGCGCCGATGTCGATGGACGCGGCCTTCACTCCGCGAGGAAGGAAGGCCAGCGCGAGGGCAACGAGGAAGGCCGCGCGGAGTAACTGACTAAGGATCGCTCTCACATTCATCCTTTAGGTCCATCGCCTTCGACGATGACTAACTTCTGGATATAGAAAGGCACGTCGGTTGGTGGCTTGGCAAAGGCGCGATAGATGCAGATGAACGCGAGGCTCGCCTCGGCAGGGACGACACACCCAGCCATGACGATTCACTTCCAGTTATCGCGAGCGAATTGGATCGAGCCGATAACTTGATCGCTGGAGTTAGCTGTGAACTTAACCTGGATGTCCTGCTTTGCCTCTTTCGGGACATAACATAGAACGGCAAAGCTAACTGCCTTGGAAATGTTGGCCTGATAATTGTGACCGTGGTTCCTAACAGCCTGTTGAAAAGCCTCCAATTCGGAGTCATCCTGAGCGGAACGGAGGCGGGAAGGCGGGCGTAGCGCAGTCGAAGAGCCTGTCCTGAGCTTGCCGAAGGAATCCCGTGGAATTGACAAGCGAGTTCTTCGCGAAAGCTGATGGCTGCTTGCTTCGGGCACCCTTGGCGACCCCGCCCGATCCTTCGACTCCGCGCCGCGCCACCTACGCCCATCGCGGCGCTCCGCTCAGGATGACTGGCCGTGCTGAGGTTTTTCAACAGGCTGCCAAGGATGAGGTCGGGCGCTTGCTGATTCGGCAGGGCGATCATGTTGCTCCAGCGAGCCGCAGTTGGCAGCGGCTGATTCCGCGAGAGTGCGAGAGGCTGTCCAGCCAGCAGCCAAACCGAATGCGAGACGGGTGCGGCGCGTCGTGGGGCATGCTGATCGACGAGCGCCAGTTTATCCGGCCTTCCCGAGATCGAGGAAGACGATCATAGAAGGATTGCCGACGGGTGTGAACTGGCCGGTGAAGGTGAGTTGGCCAAACTTCCGATCCACGCGGAACGTGGCGATATGGTCGGCTCGCTGATTGCAGGAATAAAGGAAGTTTCCGGTCGGATCGAAGTTGAAGCTGCGCGGATAGTCCCCGCGGGTCCATTCCTCCGCGACGAAGGTCGGGGCTCCGTTTTCGCCAACTGAGAAGCAGGCGATGCTATCGTGCAGACGGTTGGCCGCGTAAACGAATCGTCCATCGGATGAGACCATAATCTCAGAGCAGAAGTTACTGCCGGCGAAACCTGGCGGCAGACTGGAGATCGTCTGCCGCAGCGCAAGGCGTCCTCTTTCGGAGTCGTAGTCGAACTGCGCAATGTTCGAGCCTTCTTCCTGCAGCGAATAGAGCCACCGACCATTGGGGTGGAAGGTGAAATGGCGCGGGCCGTCTCCAGGCGGCAGGGAAATCGCGGGAGGATCGTTCGGGGAGAGAACGCCCGCGCGGTCGTCGAACTTCCAGATGAGGATTTGATCGAGGCCCAAGTCCGCGTGCAGCACGAAACGGCCCGACGGGTCAGCCTCGATCATGTGCGCGTGCGTCTGATCGTGGCCGCTGAAGGCGAAACTGCCGGGAGGCGGGTTCGTGGCTTTCTTCGGTCCCACGGAGCCAGCGTCCTTTTTGAGATCAGTCGCGGCGCCGAGGCTGCCGTCGAGCTGAATGGGGAGCACGGCCACGGAGCCGCCAAAATAATTTGCCACCAGCGCAAAGCGTCCGGACGGATGGATGCTGAGATTGGTGGGGCCAGCGCCGCCGGAACTGACGGTATTGAGCAAGGTCAATTGACCGTCGGTCCGATTGATGGCGAAGGAACTGATCGTCCCAGGATCGCTTTCCCCCATCTTGTCCGTCTCATTGGCGGAATACAGGCGCGTCCCGGCGGCATTGATGACCACGCAGCTCGGGCTCGAACCCAGCTCAAACACGCCGTGCGGTGATAAGGCTCCGGTGGCTCGATCTACTTGAAACAGGTGAATGCCGCGGCCATTGCCGGGCGGTAGATCCACTTGGGTTGGTCGCACATTTTTGAGCGGGGAGCTATAGGTGCCGACGTAAGCGATGAGCGGCCCGTTGGTCGCGGCGGCTGCTGCCGTCAGACACGGTGTCAGGATTGGCCCGCCGGCGAGGGCGGCGGAAGCTTTCAAAAAGGAGCGCCGTGAGATGGCTGACGTGATCATAACGGGGAGATGCTGTGGTGTCTTGCGAGACGGTGTTTCATCCCGCCGGGGTTGAATGGCACGATTTTCTACCCGCCGGCTGCGCCTTCGCCGCCGGGCTTGGTCATCTCGAAGGGATCGAGCGCTTTTTCGAGTTCGGCCTCGGGGAGGATTTGTTTTTCGTGGCAGATCTGGCGGACGGTCTTGCCGGTCTTCGCGCTTTCCTTGGCGATCTCCGCGGCTTTGTCGTAGCCGATGATCGGCGCGAGGCTCGTGACCATCGCCATGCTGTATTCCACGAGTTCGTTGCAGCGCGCGACGTTGGCCTGGATGCCGACGATGCACTTTTCGCGGAAGACATTGGCGACGTTGGCGAGCAGGCGGAGCGATTCGAGGAGCGCTTGCGCGAGCACGGGCATCATGACGTTGAGCTCGAAGTTGCCGTTGGCTGCCGCCCATGTGACGGTCGCGTCATTGCCGATGACGCGGGCGCAGACTTGCATCACGCTTTCGCAAATGACCGGGTTCACTTTGCCGGGCATGATCGAACTGCCGGGTTGCGTTTCGGGGAGCAAAATTTCCCCGATGCCACAGCGTGGGCCGCTGCCGAGCCAGCGGAGGTCGTTGGCGATTTTGAAAAGCGAGACGGCGATGGTTTTGAGTTGCCCGCTGACCTGGACGAGGCCGTCCTTCGCGGCCTGCGCCTCGAAGTGATTGCCCGCTTCACGAAAGGCGATGCCGGTTTGGTCCGATAGATGGCGCATGACGAGGCCGGGAAAGTCGGGGTGGCAGTTCAGGCCGGTGCCGACGGCGGTGCCGCCGAGGGGCAGTTCCTCGATCGCGGCAATGGCGTTGCCGGCGCGGAGTTTGGAGTATTCGATCTGCTTGGCGTAGCCGCCAAATTCCTGCCCGAGCCGGACGGGCGTCGCGTCCATGAGGTGGGTGCGGCCGATCTTGATCACATCCCAAAACTCCAGCGACTTCGCTTCCAATGCAGCGTGGAGTTGATCGAGCGCGGGTATGAGCTGATTGCGGAGGCTTTCGCCCACGGCGACGTGGATGGCCGTGGGAATGATGTCGTTGCTCGACTGGCCCATGTTGACGTGGTCATTTGGATGGATCGGCTTCTTGCTGCCGACGGGCTCGCCGGCAAGCTGTGAGCAGCGGTTGGCGAGCACCTCGTTGATGTTCATGTTCGTCGAGGTGCCGGAGCCGGTCTGGTAAATGTCCACCGGGAAATGTTCGTCGAGCTGGCCATCGATGACCTCCCGGGCGGCGCGGGCGATGAGCTGCGTCCGAGCGTCGTCGAGCCGGCCGAGCTTGAGATTGGCTTCAGCGCAACCCCATTTGATCAGGCCGAGGGCGCGGATGAATTCGCGTCCGAAGCGAGTGCCAGAGACGGGGAAATTGAGGACGGCGCGTTGGGTCGAAGCGCCGTAGAGCGCTTCGGAGGGCACTTCCATCGTGCCCATGGAATCTTTTTCGATGCGGGTGGAGGACATGCCCGCAGCTTGCACAAATGGCGCGCAGCTTGAAAAGCGCGATGTCGCCGCGCGCGGAAATCGCACGGTCAGTGCCGCCCGTTGCCGTTCAGGTGGTGGCCGTTTGTCCCGTGGGCATGGCCGTTCGTATGACCGTTGGCCGTCTTGTAAAATTTTGTGACAAACATCGGCGGGATGTTTTGCAGGCAATACTCGGATTCCACGCGCGAAAAATGGCGGCAGTGACCGACGAGTTCGTTGGTGACCTGATAGATGATAAAGGCGGCGCCTGAGTGTGGGGCGAGCGAATCATAGGTGCTGCGAAGCAACTCGCGCTTTTTCTCAGATTCCAGAATGCTGAAGGGAATGCCCGAAACGATGTAGTCGCAATTTCGATAACCGCGTTTTGCCAACTCGAACGAAAGGTTGGCGGCGTCGGCGTTGAGGATCGTGATCCTGGTGTCGCCCCGGAACTGTTCTTCGAGATGCTCGGCAAGTTCCGGATCGAGCTCGAAGAGAATCACTCGCGAATCCGGGTGCATTTGGCGCACGATTTCCCGGGTATGGCATCCTTCGCCCGGACCGTATTCGACGATCACCCGTGGTTTGCTAAAGTCCATTTTGCCAGCGACCCGCCGCACGAGCGCGCGCGAACTCGGAATGATCGAAGCGACTTGGAACGGTCGCTGCAGGAATCGCTTAAGAAAAATTGCGCTCATGGGCTGGGTGGCGGAAAAAACAAGGCGCGACTATCCGCGTCGTTATAAAGATTGTCCAGCGTGGGCATTGATGAGCTTTTTCGCAATTTCGCGACGGTTTCCGTTGACACATTGTTCAGCAATCGACAATTCTCTCGCCAGTTCGCTCCGCGTGCTGTATTTTCTATAAAAACCATCTCCATGGGACAAGCAATCCACAACCTTATGACAGTCAAAGAGACCGCAGAATATCTGCGAATCCCTCTTCCAACAGTCTATTATCTCGTTCAGCGCGGGCAGTTGCCAGCCATTCAGATTGGCGGGCGCTGGAGGGTGAAAAAGGATGCGCTTGATCGGGATGTTCTGCGCAACGAGGAGCAAGGTCAACCGACAGTGCTGGTGGTCGATGACGACGAGGCGCTGCAATCCATGTTCAAGCTTTTCCTCAAAAAGGCGAATTACAGCCGCCTGATCGTTGGGACGGGCAAGGAGGCGATGGCGGCGCTGCAAAAGCAAAAATTCGACTTTTGTTTCCTCGACTTGCAATTGCCGGACATCACCGGTGACGAAATCTACAAGTACGCGAAAGAGATCGATCCCGATTTGCCGATCGTCATCATCACCGGCTATCCCGACAGCCAGATGCTCGACAACATCCTGAAACTCGGACCTGTGACAGTGCTGAAGAAGCCGCTGCAAGTTGACCAACTCAATCAGACGCTGCGCTTCATGGGACACAAGGCGGCGTCGAAGGCGGCGTGACCCTCGCGAAGGGATAAGTCTGGGTTCTAAGAGGCCGTGAAATAAGTCGCGGCCAGCTTACAGGAAGGCTCGTGAGCCGTCCAAAACGCCCAAGGCGTTTCAATCAGTTTGCCCAAGGTTGCAAGGAAAGAGCTACTTGGGGATTCGATTTCAGTGCGGAACAAACCTAAAAGGGTTGGATCTCGGCGCGGGGGCGTTCCGCAATGATCGCGGGATAATACAGCCCCTTTTTAAAGGGTTGATCCGCGGGGCGGTTCCCAAGGGATCCCGCGGCGGGCAACTTCGGGCTGGTTGATGGAACGCCGCTGGCGTTCTTCGCGCCTCCGAATTTCCAGCATTCAGAATGTAGAAATCGTATAGACCGGCTGCCAAAAGAAATTTCCGGATAAAGTGCGGGTGTCATCCTGAGCGCAGTTCCGTTGCGGGCGAAGGTGGGACGGAACGCATTCTACGGATCGGGTGGCGCCTGGAAGTCCGACCCGGCCCGATCCTTCGACTCCGCGCCAGCCCGTTTTGCCGCCACGCGCTGCGCTCAGGATGACCCTTTTTAGACTTTCGGTACATCCTCTCAGAGAAATCCACCAAATTCCTTCGGCAAGCTCAGGACAGGCTCTTCGACTTCGCTCAGGATGACGGCGATTCTAGAAACGGATTCTGGCCGATTCTCCAGTTACACCGCGACCTGACCGTCGAAGACGTAATCAGCGGGGCCGGTGAGCGTCACGTCGCGGTAGGCGCCGCTTTCCGCGCGGAAGCCGATTTCGAGCGTGTCACCGCCGCGAACCTGTACGGCGACCGGTGCGGCGGCTCCTGTCAGTTCGTGGAAAATCAACGCGCATGCGACCATCCCCGTCCCGCAGGCCAGGGTCTCGTCTTCAACCCCGCGTTCGTAGGTGCGGATGGCGATGGCTTGAGAGTCGAGCTTCTTGACGAAATTTGCGTTCGTCCCCTTCGGCGCGAAATGCGGATGATAACGCAAGCCCGCCCCGAGACGGCGCACCTCGACACCTTCCAAATCGTCCACGAAAACGATGGCGTGCGGGACACCCGTGTTCACGGAATGGACAGTGAGTTTTTCACCGGCCATTTCGAGCGCGTCGTTCAGTCGCAGCGAATGGGGCACGCTCATCTGGATGCGCACATTTTCACCGACGAACTGCGCCGTGATTACTCCCGCGAGCGTCTCGAAAGTGATGTCGCCCTGTTGGCCGCTGACCCTCCGCGCAAAGCGTCCGAAGCACCGCGCGCCGTTGCCGCACATCTCGGCCTCGCCGCCGTCGGCGTTGTAATAGCGCATGCGAAAATCGGCGCCGTTCTGCGCGGGTTCGACAAGGAGCAGGCCATCCGCGCCCACGCCACGATGGCGGTCGCACAGCCGGGCGATTTGCGCCTTTTCGAGAGCCAGTGTGCCGTCGCGATTATCCAGCATCACGAAGTCATTCCCGGCACCGTTCATCTTGGTAAAGCTCAACATAGAAACATGCCTTTTAGCACCGCTCGTGCGCTGCCGCAAACTTGGGATTTCTTGCGGAGCGGCGTGGTTGACGCTCCGTTCGCGCGTCGCCTACCCTACGAGTTATGGCTTGGCTCTCGTTTCCCATCGCTGCGCGATGAACCATCTCTACTACGGCGACAACCTTCGCGTTCTCCGTGACCATCTCCCGAGCGAGAGCGTCGATCTCATCTATCTCGACCCACCCTTCAACTCGAAACGCGACTACAATCTCCTCTTCAAGTCGCCCAAGGGCCACGCCAGCGAAGCGCAGATCGAGGCCTTCGAGGACACCTGGCAATGGAACCAGCAAGCCGAGCGCGAGTTCGACGACCTGCTCCACCAGCCCAATACCGACGTGGCCGAGATGATGAAAGCCTTGCGCGGCTTCCTCGGCGAAAACGACCTCATGGCCTACCTCACCATGATGGCCAACCGCCTCCTCGAACTCCACCGCGTCCTCAAACCAACCGGCTCGCTCTACCTCCACTGCGACCCCACCGCCTCGCATTATTTGAAGGTCGTCCTCGATGGCGTCTTCGGGAACAACGGCTTCCGCACGGAGATTAGTTGGAAGCGGCAAAGCGCGCACAACGATGCTAAGCAGGGCCGGCAGCAATACGGGAACGTCCGCGACGTCATCTTCTTTTACACCAAGTCGGACGAGTGGAAGTGGAACTGGCTCTACACGCCTTACGATGAAAGTTACACCGACGATTTCTATCGCTTCGTCGAGCCCGAAACAGGTCGAAGGTATCGCCTGAGCGATATTACCGCGCCAGGTGGAGCATCGCCGGAGAAACGCAATCCACACTATGAGTTTCTCGGCGTCACGCGCTATTGGCGCTACTCGAAAGAGTCGATGGCAAAGCTTCACGCCGAGGGCCGAATTGTTCAGACCGCGCCGGGACGGGTGCCGGCCTACAAACGATACCTTGATGAGATGCTTGGCGTCGGTTTGCAAAACGATTGGAGCGACATTCGCCCACCGCTCGGTGGCGAGTCACTCGGCTACCCCACGCAAAAGCCTCTCGCCCTTTTAGAGCGCATCATCCAAGCGAGCAGCAACGAAGGCGACGTGGTGCTCGATCCCTTCTGCGGATGCGGCACTGCCGTCCATGCTGCGCATAAGCTCAAGCGCAAATGGATCGGCATCGACATCACCTGCCTCGCCATCGGCCTTATCGAGAAGCGGCTCAAGGACGCCTTCGGCGCGCGCTGCAAATTCGAGGTCCACGGCACGCCGCAGGATCTTGAAAGCGCCCGCGACCTCGCCGCGCGCGACAAATATCAATTCCAGTGGTGGGCCGTGACGCTCGTTGAGGCGCAACCCTTCCAAGGCAAAAAGAAAGGCGCCGACACCGGCATCGACGGCCTCAAATTCTTCCGCGACCTCGACAAGAAAGAAGTTCGCAAGATCGTCGTCAGCGTCAAAGGCGGCGGGATCAAGCCCGACGACGTGCGCGCACTCAACTCGGTGCGCGACCGCGAAAAAGCCGACATCGCCCTTTTCCTCTCGCTCGAAAATCCCACCGCCGCGATGACCAAGGACGCTGCCGCCGCCGGCTTCTACGAAAGCGCGACCGGGAAGAAATTCCCCCGCGTGCAACTGCTCACCATCGAAGCTCTTCTCGCCGGCACCGCCCGTGCCGAGCATCCCGACTACGAGCCGGACTTGAACTTCAAGCGTGCCAAGGCGGAAGTGGAAGACACCCAGCGCGTTTTTGAACTGCCGGAGTGATCACACCCTCATGCCCAAGCTGAAGCCTTGGGAACGCACGCTGCCGAGGCGCTTACACCGGACGATTCGTCGGGCAATGGAATGTTGTTCCGTTACGTGATCGTCACAATCGTGGAAACGCCTTAGCAGCCTGTTGAAAAACTTCCATTCGGAGTCATCCTGAGCGGAGCGAAGGCGGAAAGACGGGCGTAGCGTAGTCGAAGGATCCCGTGGAATTGACAAGCGAGGTCATTGCGAAAGCCGATGGCTCCTTGTTGCGGGTACCTTTGGCGACTTCAAGGGATCCTTCGACTCCGCGCCGCGCCACCTGCGCCCATCGCGGCGCTCCGCTCGGAATGACTGGCCTTGCTGAGGTTTTCAACAGGCTCTTAGCTTGCGGAGACGGATCGTGCGCCAGTGCGCGTCTTCGGCTAAAGCAGGCGCATGCTCCGCGTCATTGCTCCGTTGTTTCTGTCCTTCGTGCTCGCTTTCTGCACCCGGCTCCAGCTCCGAGCCGCCGACTCCGCGCTGGACGTGCATACCTTTTCCATCGTGGCGTACGATCCCGCGACTGGGGATCTCGGCGTCGCGGTCGAGAGCAAATTCTTCGGTGTCGGGAGTGTCGTCCCCTGGGCCAAAGCGGGCGTCGGTGCGGTCGCCACGCAGGCGCGGGTAAAAGTCGGTTTCGGCCCCGAAGGATTGCGTCTCATGGAATCGGGGAAGTCGTCGCGCGACACCCTCGAGGTGCTGCTCGCTTCCGACCCGGAGCGCGAAATCCGCCAACTCGGCCTCATCGATGCCCAGGGCCGCCCGGCCGCGCACACGGGTACCGAATGCATGGCTTGGGCGGGCCATCGGATCGGCCCGCACTTTACGGTGCAGGGAAACCTTCTCGCTGGCGAGGCCGTCGTCACCGCGATGGTCGAAGCCTACGAGCGCGCGCAAAAGGAGGAGGGGACCGAATTGGCCGACTGGCTGCTCGCCGCGCTCGTTGCCGGGCAGGCTGCGGGTGGCGACCGCCGCGGCCAGCAAAGCGCGGCGCTGCTCGTGGTCCGCGCAAACAGCGGCCCCAGCGGCGACAGCGACCGCTACATCGACCTGCGGGTCGAAGACCACCCCGAACCGATCACCGAACTCGCCCGCCTCCGCGCGCTCCACCGGGAGTTCTACGCCCCGCTGCGATTGCCGGCGAAATGACGGGGCGGGGCAGACTTCATCATCTCGCGGCCGGGCTCGCCGCTTTCGGCGCGGACTCGTTGGGCGGCGGGTCGAGGCTGAAAATGTTTTTGCCGCTCGTGGCGTTCCAGACGCGCAGGATGCTGTCCTGGCCGCCACCAAGGATCGTCTGGCCGTCGGGCGTGACGGTGGCGGAAAAGATGAAGCCTTTGCCGCCGGCGAAATCGCGCAAGGCGCTGCCATCGTCTTTGAGCAGGCGGACTTTGGTATCGCCGGAAGTGGCCAGCATTTCGCCGCCGAGGCCGACGAAACGCACGGATGTGACTTCGCTTTTGAAGCCTTCGACGGTCTTGGTTTGTTCGCCCGCGGGAAAGGTCCAGAGCTTCACGGCCTTGTCCGCACCGGAACTCGCGAGCAAGCGCCCGTCGGCTTTCCAGCTTACGCCGAGAACGTAGTGCGTGTGACCGGAGAGTTGCTTGACGAGCTTGCCGCTCGCGGTGTCGAAAACTTTGACGAATTTGTCGGCGCTCGCCGTGGCGAGGAATTTTCCGTCGGGCGAGAAGTCGAGGCTGAAGACGGTGTCGCTGTGCGAGGGCGTGATTTCGCGGACGAGTGAGCTGTCGGATGCGCGCCAGATTTTCACCTCGCCGCTGCGCGAGGGCACTCCGCCGCCGGTCGCGAGCAGTTGACTATCGGAGCTGAAATCGAGGGCGAGGACGCGATTGCTGATTGGCGATTTTTCATCGCCGGTGCCAATGGTCCGCGCGAGCGTCCAGTTCGGTCCGCTGCGCCAGACGATGGCGCCGTTTTGCGCGGCGCTGGAGACGAGCCGCCCGTCGGCGGTGTAGGCGAGCGTTTGCACGGGGCCTAGTTGGCTGGGAAAAGTGTCAAAGCCGGTGCCGGTTTCGGCGCTCCAGGTGTGGATGATTTGGTCGTCGCCCGCGGTCGCGACGGTGAGATTGCCGGGAGCGAAGGCCACAGCGCGAATCGGCTTCTCGCTGTCGGTCAGCGCTTTCTTCGCCTGCGCGATTTCGGCCTCGGCTTTTTGTAAAGTGGTCGCGGATTTTTCCGAAGCAGATTTGGCGTCGGCAACGGTTTGTTCCGCTTGCTTCGCGGCGAGTTGGGCGGCCTTCAGACTATTGTCAGCGCTGGCTTTCGCGGCCTCCGCTTTTTTAACGGCGTCCTCGGCCGCGGCCTTGTCCTTCTCTTCCGTAATTTTTTCCTGCGCCGACTTTTTCTCGGCGACTGTTTTCTCCGCGGTCGCAATCGCTTCCGTGGCTTTCTTCACCGCGTCCGCTTTGGTCGCTTGCGCTTTGGTCGCCGCCTCCGAAGTCGTTTTCCAGTACGCGACTTCACTCTTCGCGAAAGCGAGAGCCCGCTCGCTCTGGCCGATGCGCGTCTGGGCTCGATGATCGCCTTTCATCTCACCGAGCTGCTGGCCTTTTTCCGCGCTCCACAGGCGCGCGGAGTTTCCGCCGACGGAGGCGAAGATTTTGCCATTGGGCGCGACCGCCACGGCGAGCACGGGCGCGCCGTGATCCATCTGGCGCACTTGTTTGCCGGACTCCACGGACCAATGGCGGATCGAACCGTCGCGGCTGCCGGAGAGCAGTTGTTTGCCGTCCGCAGGAAACGGTTCGAGGCAGGTGACGGGTTGCGTGTGGCCGGAGATTTCCTTGCCCGGCGTCAAGGCTCCATCGGCCTGTGCGGGCAATTGCCACAGGCGGATAATCGCGTCGCCGCCCGCCGAGGCGAGCTGCTTTCCGCCGAGCACCCAGGCAATGGCGCTGATTTCATTGGCGGTCTCGATCTTCGCGAAAAGTTTGCCGGCTGCGACATCCCATACGCGGACGGATTTGTCCGCGGAGCCCGACGCGAGCCTGGTGCTGTCGGGCGAAAATTTGAGGCTGTTCACGGTCGCGGTGTGGCCCAGCAGTTCCCTGGCAGGTTTGCCGCTCGCGGCATCCCAAATGCGAACCACGTTATTCTTCGATGCGGTCGCGAGCCATTTGCCATCGGGGCTCGCAGCGACGGCGGAAACCGGTTCGGAGCCCAAAGTAAATTGCGGGAGATTGGGTTCGCGCTGCCAGAGTTTCACCATGCGATATTCGCCGGACGCGAGAAGGCGTCCGTCGGGACTGAACGCGAGCGACTGCACGAAGTCGCGCTGCGCCGAACTGCGATAACCACTGCGGCCCGTTTTTTCCGCGAGCTTCGGATCAGTCAGCCGCGCGACGATCTGTCCGGTCGGAACATGATAAATGAAAATCTGATTCGCCCGTCCGCACGCGGCGAATTGCCCGTCGCCAGTCACCGCCACCGCGAGGATCGGATGCAAGCCCGGCGGCAGCGGTTTCCATTGCACCGGCCTGGCCTTGGCCGTGACCGTGCCCGTCGCGCCTTGATCGATCCACGCTTTGAGGATCGCGAGTTCGTCCGGTTTCAAGACTTCGGCGCCGACCTTGTTGTTCTTCGGCGGCATGTAGGGCTTTTCTTCGCGCGCCGAGCATTGGAGCAGCAGGCTCTCGCGGCCTTTGCCAGGCTCGACGACGGGACCGCTCTCGCCGCCTTTTTTGATCGTGGCCGGCGTTTCCAGCACGAGCCCACCCTCGGCATCAGTCGCGTTGTGGCACGCGAGGCAGTTCCGTTTGAAAATCGGCAGCACCTGGGCTTCGAAATCGACCTTGGCTTTCAGCGCCGGAATCGGCGCGGGAGTGCTGGCCGCTGGGCTTTTGGCCTCAGGCTTTTCGGCGGCAGCAAGGCGCGG
>JBBSDS010000054.1:0-18743 GCA_038240495.1 Chthoniobacterales bacterium
ACTTTCCAACGCGAGCTGAATGTGTCAGCTCCCGCGGTGGCTCACGCTCTCGATGAAACGGCGCACGTCCGGCATTTTGAAAATCCCGGCAACCGAGCCTGCGCCGATTACTTTTTGGCGTTGGCGAGAATCATCGAAATTCGTGCCAACGCGGCCCATCATGCGGAGAAGGCGCTGGTGCAAATCGCCGCGGAGCATTTGCGGGCGGTGGAAAAAGCCGAAGGCCACGCGCCGATGGACAGCGCTCCGGGCGAACCGCTCGCTACGAACTGAAACGAATGCCGCCCCTGGTCACACGGCAAATGCGCGCTGCAAGCCTGCGATTTCGAGCTTCTTCATCTGGAGCATGGCCTCGAAAGCCCGCTTGGATTTTGCGGAGTCCGGGTCATTGACCATGTCGGCCATGCCCCTTGGGGACGACCTGCCAGGAGAGACCGAATTTGTCTTTCAGCCAGCCGCACTGTTGCGCGTTTGGGTCGCCTCTGCCCTGCTACCTACGTTCGCGGTCGAGCCGCTCGGCTCCTTACGTAGCGACCTTTACCTTGCTCTTTTTGAGGACCAAGGCCTCAGCTTTTTTGCGGCGAGCCGCAGTTTTCTTGGCGTTGTCTTTGCCTTTGCAGTGTCCCATAAGACCCGCACCAGACACTCGTTGGACCGAGATACCAAGCGGATTCGCAGCGTTCCGCCGGAATTCGCACGATCGAGGATTGATTGTTCTTAAAAAAATTCTCGAACATTTCCACGCCTTTGCTTGTCTCTCCGCTCCCCGCACCAAAAGACGGCGCGGTTTTTTCCATCCCCACTCATGATCAAAGTCCGAAACTTGAAAAAGGCGTTTGGCCCGAAGGTCGCGGTCAATGGCGTCTCCTTCACGGTCGAGAAAGGCGAGGTGCTGGGCTTTCTCGGGCCCAATGGCGCCGGCAAAAGCACGACCATGCGCATGATTACCGGCTTCATCCCGCCGAGCGAGGGCGAGGTGACGATTGGCGGCCATAGCATCGTCGATGCGCCTATCGAGGCCAAGCGGCTCCTCGGCTATCTGCCGGAAAATGCGCCGTCGTACGCGGATATGACGGTGCGTGGATTCCTGAGCTTCGCCGCGGAATTGCGCGGGCTCGCCGGCGACGCCAAAACGAAGGCGGTGCATCGCGCGGTCGAAATGTGTTTTCTGGAAGGCGTGCTGGATCAGAGCGTCGAGACGCTGTCGAAAGGCTTCCGGCATCGGACGTGTTTCGCGCAGTCGATCATCCACGATCCGGAGGTGCTAATTCTCGACGAACCGACCGACGGCTTGGACCCGAATCAGAAGCACGAAGTGCGAACACTGATCCGGCGAATGGGCGAGACGAAGGCGATCATTTTTTCGACGCACATCCTCGAAGAAGTCGAGGCGGCGTGTTCGCGGGCCATCATCATCGACCGCGGGACAATCGTCGCGAATGGAACGCCGGCGGAACTCAAGCAACGCTCGACACAAGCCGGTGCGGTGACGCTGCGGCTCACCGACGGCAGCGCGGCCGCGGTGAAGGGCAAACTCGACGGGCTCATTGCGGTCGAGCGGTCGGTAGTGATCAGTGAGTCGCCGCTAACGGTGCGCGCCTTTCCGCGGAAGCAAGTCGGGAGCGATGATCTCTCCCGCGTGCTCGGCGAGCTGGCGCTCAAGGAGCGCTGGCCGTTGCTGGAGCTGCACACCGAGGAGGGCCGGCTGGATGAAGTCTTCCGCAGCATCACGATGCCGGACACGAAGACGGAGATGGAGGTGACCAAATGAGCGCCTCGAGTTCCCGCCCCATCCTTACGATAGCCAAGCGCGAACTGAGCGGCTACTTCGCCTCGCCAGTTGCGTTTGTTTTCATCGTCATCTTCCTCCTTTTGTCGGGATTCTTCACCTTCATGGTCGGAGGATTTTTCGAACGCGGTCAGGCAAACCTCGAGACGTTCTTCGCGTGGCATCCGTGGCTCTATCTTTTCCTCGTGCCGGCAGTGGGCATGCGGATGTGGAGCGAGGAGCGGCGGCTCGGCACGATCGAGCTTTTGCTCACCATGCCGGTCACACCGTGGCAGGCGATCGTCGGAAAATTCCTTGCCGCCTGGGCCGTCGTCGGCCTCGCACTCGTGCTGACATTTCCCGTCTGGATGACGGTGAACTATCTCGGCAGTCCAGACAACGGCGTGATCGTCGCCAGTTACCTCGGCAGCTTCCTCATGGGCGGCGCGTATCTTGCGATCACCGCGATGACCTCCGCGATGACGCGCAACCAAGTCGTAGCCTTCATCGTCTCGGTGGTGCTCGCGCTTTTCCTCATCCTCGCGGGCTGGCCGCCGGTGACCAATATGCTCGTGCACTGGGCCAAGCCGTGGCTCGTGGAAGGCATCGCCGCGTTCAGCGTGATGACGCATTTCGAGAGCATCCAAAAGGGCGTCCTCGATTCGCGCGACATTCTGTATTTCCTCTCCGCCATCGTCTTCTCGCTCTTCACCACGGGCGTCATCATCCGCGCGCATCGCGCCGGCTAGGCAGCTAATTTTTTCCCCAATCCCATGAAGAAGAAAGGTCTCGAAACCTGGCTCTATTCGTCACTCGGCGTAGTGGCGATGTTTCTCATCATCGTCGTCGTGAATGCCATGGCGTCGCGGGTCAAGCAGCGCATCGATCTCACTGCGGAGCGCGCCTACACGCTCTCGCCCGGCACGCGCGCCATCCTCGCCAAGCTCGATACCCCGGTGCAGATCCGATTCTATTGCACGCGCGGTGAAAACAGCATGCCCGTGATGCTCAAGACTTACGCGCAGCGGGTCGAGGATCTGCTCGGCGAATATCGGCAGGCCTCAAAAGGTCACATCGAAATTCAAAAGCTCGATCCCGTGCCCGACTCGGATGCGGAAGATTCGGCGAAACTCGACGGCGTCGAAGGCCAGCCGCGGATGGATGGCGAGCCGATTTACCTCGGCTTGAGCGTGAGCATGCTCGATCAAAAAGAGGCGATCCCTTTTCTCACGCCGGAACGCGAGCGACTGCTCGAATACGACATCTCTCGCGCCGTCTCCCGCGTGATGAGTGTGGACAAGCCGGTCGTCGGAGTGATGAGTCCCCTGCCCTTTGCCGGCCAGCAGATGAATCCGATGATGATGCGCATGGGCCAGCAGCGCGGCCAGCCGGCGTGGGTGCTCTACGGCGAACTGCAGCGCGACTTTTTCGTGAAGCAGGTCGAGATGACCGCCGACAAAATCCCCGACGACGTGAAGGTGCTGGTGCTCATTCATCCGAAAGGCATCACCGACGCGGCACAGTATGCGATCGACCAATTTATTCTCCGCGGCGGAAAGCTCATCGCCTTCCTCGATCCGCAGAGCGTGCTCGACCAAAGCGGCGCCGGCCCGATGGGCATGGGCGGCGGGAGCAGTTCGAGCATCGACAAACTGCTCAAGGCTTGGGGCTTGACCTTCGACAGCACGCAAGTCGTCGCCGACATGGATTTCGTCGGCCGCACTCGCCAGGGTCCGCAACCCGCGGTCTTGGCATTGAATGAAAAGGCGGTGAACAAGGACGACGTCATCACCGCCGATGCGGACAACCTCTTTATGGTTTTCGCCGGTGCCTTCCTCGGCACGCCGGCTGAAGGCCTCAAGCAAACGGTGCTGATCAAGAGCTCGAAGAATTCGCAACTCGTCGATCCGATGAGCGCGCAAATGGGCGGTAAAAAAGTCGGGCAGGATTTCGTGGCCTCGGGCATCGAGTATCCGCTCGCCCTGCGGCTCACCGGAAAGTTCAAAACGGCCTTTCCCGACGGCAAACCAAAGGCGGCGGAACCGCCGAAACCCGAAGGCGAAAAACCGGAGGAAAAAAAGCCCGACGCTCCAGCGGAATCAGGGCTCAAGGAATCGAAGGAAGACAGCGCCGTCGTGCTCATCGGCGACGCCGATTTCATCCAGGATCAGATTGCCGTGCAGGAAGCCGCGAATCCCTTTGGCGGCGGCCAGCGCGTCGTCATGCCGGCCAATGGCAACCTCGCCTTCGCCCAAGGCGCGATCGAGCAACTGACCGGGGACAACAACCTCATCACCGTCCGCAGCCGCGCTTCGAGGGAACGGCAATTCACTGTGGTGAAAGAGATGCAGGCGAAAGCGGAATCCGCTTATCGCAGCAAGATCAAGGAACTCGAAACGAGTCTGCAAACCACGCAAACCAAGCTGAATGAATTACAGCGCAGCAAGGCCGACCAGGGCGGACAGAAATTCATCCTTTCGCCCGAGCAGCAGCAGGAAATCACCAATTTCCGCAAGAAAGAGGCCGACTCGAAGCAGCAATTGAAACTGGAGCGCAAGAAATTGCGCGGCGACATCGACTCCCTGGAAAACCGCATCAAGTGGACGAACATCGCGCTCATGCCCGCCGTGGTCGCTGTGGCCGGTATTGGCCTTGCCGTCCTCCGCCACAAACGCCGCGCCGCGCGCTAATTGCTTATGAAAGGCAAACAACTCGCCATCCTCCTCGTGCTTGCCATCGCCCTCGGCGGCGCCTGGTATTTTCTCTCGGAACGCAATCGCGCATCGTGGTCTGAAACCGGGGGCGGTGGTGGCAAGGTCGTCGAGTTTCCGATTAACGATGTCGCCCGGCTGGTCATCAAGAATTCCACCGGCGAGCTGAATCTCGTGAAGAAAGCGGATGTCTGGACCGTGCAGGAACGCGCCGACTATCCCGCGAGTTTCGAGCAGGTGAGCGACCTCTTGCGCAAGCTTTGGGAGTTGAAAACCGTCCAGGAAGTGAAGGCGGGCGCGTCGCAGCTTCCCCGACTCGAACTCGTCGAGCCCGGCAAAGGCGAGAAGGCTGGAACGCTCGTCGAGTTCAAAGACAAAGACGGCAAAACTCTCAACGCGCTGCTCCTCGGCAAAAAGCACATGCGCGCGAGCGAAGGCGGTCCGATGGACTTCGGCGGCTCTGCTGCCGGACGTTATGTGAAGACCCTCTCCGGCGCGAAAGTCTCGCTCGTTTCCGAGGCGTTCGACAATGCGGAGCCGAAGCCCGAGCGCTGGATTTCAAAAGACTTCGTGAAAATCGAAAATCCGAAATCCATTGCCGTCGCAGGCCCGAGTGAAACGCAGCACTGGACGGTGACGCGCGACAGCACCTCCGCCGAGTGGAAGCTCGCCGACGTCAAACCCGACGAGAAATTCGACGCCACCAAAGCATCGCCGCTCGGCAGCGTCTTCTCCTCGCCCAGTTTCAACGACATCCTTGCCCCTGATGCCAAGCCCGCGGACACGGGACTCGACAAGCCAGCCACCGCCACCATCGAGACCTTCGACGGTTTCCATTACGAGCTGAAGATCGGGAAAGCGAATGGCGAGGCCTATCCGGTCGTGTTTGCGGTGAGCGCGAATTTTTCCAAGGAGCGCACGCCCGGCAAAGAGGAAAAGCCGGAGGACAAGAAGCGCCTCGACGACGACTTCGCCGGGAAGCAGAAGCAATTCGAAGAGAAGCTCGCGAAGGAAAAGAAATTTGAAGGCCGAGCTTATCTCGTCGCCAAATTTGCCGTCGAGCCGCTCCTCAAAGACCGCGCCGCTTTGATGGCCAACAAACCCGCCGAAACGGCCGCCGCTCCTCCAGCAACGGGTACTGCGGAGCCGCCTGTGATTCCGCCGCGCGTGAACGTAAAAATAGTGCCGCCCGCGGGCACCCTCGCGCCAGCCCCATCAAGACCGGAAGCGGTGACTCCACTAGTCCCCGTCCCATCAGTGCCAACGCCCGCCAAGCCACAACCCGCCCCGCCGACAGTGCCCGAGCCCACACCGCCGTCCAGCCCATCACCGGCCGGGAATAATCAACCTCCGGCGAAGCCCGAGGCTGAGAAATAGAGCGACTGCCAAAAACGGTTTCCGACTAAGATTGCATGTCATCCTGAGCGGAGTTCCGTCGGGGCGAAGGTGGCGACGGAACGCAGGCAAAGGATCCCGATTCTTTCTTACAACGTCGCCGGTGAATTCGCGGGATCCTTCGACTGCGCAACGCCCGCCTTGCCACCTCCGCTCCGCTCAGGATGACGCGCGGGTGTGGAAATTATTTTTGGCGGACGCTTCTAATTCTGAGCAAAAGCGGCGGGGCGACGAGAGCACGCGACATCGCCGCGTGTTTAACGTAACCCGGCGGCTTGAGGCTGAGTAACGGCTCAATTTGAAGGTGTAGAGGCGGCTCTGTCGCGCTTTGGCGACGTGCGGACAGAGCCGCCTCTACAACGCTCGGCACCAAATTGAGTTCACTACCGGAAGCCGCCGCTCCTTGAGTACTATCTACTCGATCCGCGTCGCCATGGACTGTGCTTGCAGGCAGAGCTCGGCGGCGAGGAAGACGTGCTCCTGTGTCATCGCGGTCTCCGTGCGGTTGAGACAATCGAGGATAAGCTGGCCGAAAAATGGGTAGCCGACTTCGCCGTGGCACCGCATGTGGTGCTCGCCTTGGTGATCGACCAAATAAAGTTGGTCGCCATCGCTTTCGCGGGCGACGTCGATATACTTGCGGAGTTCGATGTAGCCGGCGGTGCCGAGGATGAAAGCCCGGCCATCGCCCCACGTGCGAAGACCATCTGGGTTCAGCCAATCGATGCGGATGTAGTTGGTCGCGCCGTTGTCGGCCACGAGGTTGGCTTCACCCCAATCTTCAAATTCGGGGAAGTTTTTGTGGTGGTAGTTGGCGACCTGCGCATGCACGACCCTGGCGCTCTTGGCCCCGCTCCAGAAAAGGAACTGCTCGAAATGATGCGAACCGATGTCGCACAGAATGCCGCCTGTTTGTTCCCGCGACCAAAACCACGCGGGCCGGCTGCCGGGCGAACTCCGATGAGGGCCGATGCCGACGACCTGGACAACCCGCCCGATGGCACCCTGCTCGATGAGTTGACCGGCGCGAACGGCACACTCCACATGCAGCCGCTCGCTGAAATAGACCATGTATTTTTTGCCGGTCTCTTTGACCTTCGTGCGCGCATCGGCGAGTTGGCTGAGCGTCGTGAAAGGCGTTTTGTCCGTGAAGTAGTCCTTGCCCGCGTCCATCACGCGCAGACCGAGCGGACCGCGTTCGTTGGGCACGGCCGCCGCTGCGACGAGCTTGATCTCCGGCTTTTCCAGCACTGCGTCGATGCTCGCGAGCGGCTCGACTTTTGGAAATGTCTTGCAGAATTTTTCAACCTTCGCCGGGTCGGGATCATAAACGTATTTCAACTCGCCACCGGCCTCGGTCAGTCCCTTGCACTGGCCGTAAATGTGTCCGTGATCGAGAGCCACAGCGGCAAAAGGAAACTCGCCTTTCCCGACGACCGGCATCGGTTTGCCTTCCGGCGCGTAGTTCATTCCATCGGATTTCTGGTGCGACATGGGAGGCCGAGATTGCCGCACGCCTCGCGAGTTCGCCATGACTTTTTTCCATCGTGCAGCGGTATGAAAATGTCTCCGCGATTTAATCCGCGCAATCCACTCCATTCGGGGTCAAAATGCCGGTCGTGTATCGTTTTACTTTTAACACCGCATGTCATCCTGAGCGGAGCGGAGGCGGAAAGGCAGGCGTAGCGCAGTCGAAGGATCCCGGCGAATCTGGACAACGCTGTCCGTGAATGCGCGGGATCCTTCGACTGCGTTCCGTCCCACCTTCGCCCGCACGAAACTCCGCTCAGGATGACATGCCTTATTCAAGTTGCTCACCACCAAAATGTCCGACTTATCGCCATGAAATTTTCCGCCATCTTCTTCTTCGCCCTGACCGCTGCCGCGTCCGCGCTCTCGGACAAGGAGCTCGATTCCATCGGCCGCCGCGTCTGGCAGAATGAGTGCGGCGGGACGCGCGACGGGCTCACATCGTGGAATAGTGGTGAGAATTTTGCCTCGCTCGGAATCGGCCATTTCATCTGGTATCCGAAAGGTGTGAACGGGCCTTTCGACGAGAGTTTTCCGCCGCTGGCGCGCTTCCTCGCGAGCAACGGAGCAAAGGCGCCCGACTGGATGCAAGGCGCCTGCCCGTGGAGCACGCGCGCGGAATTTCAAGCAGCGGCGCAAAGCGAAAAAATGGTCGAGCTGCGGAATCTGCTGGCGGGGACGGTTCATTTGCAGGCGCGGTTTCTCGCGCAGCGGATGGGTGCGGCACTACCGAAGATGCTCGCTGCAGCGGCGGGCGAGCAGCGGGCAAAAATCAAAACGAATTTTGAGCGCTTGGCCGCGACGTCCGCCGGGACTTTTGCGCTCATCGACTACGTCAATTTCAAAGGCGAGGGCACGAAGGAGACCGAGCGCTACAAGGGCGAAGGCTGGGGGTTGCTGCAAGTGCTGTCCAATATGTCGGAAGGAACGCGCACAAATCCGGCGAGCTATTTTGCGACCAGCGCTGCGGAAGTCCTCGAACGCCGCGTGCGCAACGCGCCGACGGAGCGCCATGAAGAGCGGTGGCTGCCGGGCTGGAAAAACCGGGTGCGGTCGTACGCCGGTTGAGCTGCGCGCGGTGCTGCGAGGCTACTTCGCGCCGTCTGCCAAAGCCCGAAAAATCCTGGCCTCCGGACGATTCTGTTTCTGCGCGAGCGCGAAAAGTTCTTCGTAGTTGGCCTTCGTCAGCCCGCGGCCGGTGGCGTGTTCGACGATGAGTTTTTCCACGAGCGCGAGGCTCCCCTGCACCGCGGCGTCGTCCGGCCGGGCGGTGAGCACACGGCGATAGGCGTCGGCCGCGAGTAAGAGCCGCTGGTCGGCGAGAAGCGCGTCGGCCTGCAATCGGGTGTAGTCGAGATTTTCCGGCGCGAGATCGACCGCGAAGGAGCTCTTCTCCACGGCATCAATCGTCTCGCCTCGATTGAGAGAACTGCGCGCCTGTTCCGCGAGAGCCGGCGCCGCGGCACGCAGGCGGATGAGCGTTTGCGCAGCCCGGCGCTGAGTGATGACAACCTGGGCCAGCAGGCAGGCGAGCAGGACGAGGATGATCGCGACGGTGCCGGAGACGAGTCGGTGGCGTTTGAAGAGCAGCAGGAGTTGTTTGATCGGACCCGCTTTCTCCGCGCTGGTGGCGAAGCCGTTTTGATAGGCCTCGATCTCCGCCTGAAGCTCGGGCACGGTCTGATAGCGATCCACTTGCTGGAGCGCCATCGCTTTCGTCGTCACGGCGGAAAGCGCCTCGGGGACGCGTCCGCCCGGCAGATGCGGCAGGCGTTTTTTGCCGGCGGCGGCTTTGAGCGGGGTCTCAAATTCCCCGCGCGCCGCCTTGCCCAGCACGTCCTGCGCTTCGTCGCCGACGATCGGCGGGCGCAGCGTGAGGATGGTGTGCAGGATCGCACCGAGCGCATAGATGTCGGTGCGGGGATCGAGTGAATCGTGCGCGGCGTAGGCTTGCTCCGGTGCCATGAACTGCGGGGTGCCAATGACGTTGCCAGACTGGCTCTCGACGGCGGCGATTTCCCTGCGCACGCCGGTGCGGATGATCGAACGGCCCTCCGCATTCGCGGCCGCGTCATTGCGCGTCGGATCAAGAACCTTGGCCAGTCCCCAGTCCATGACCAGCACTTCGCCGTAGTCGCCGATCATGAAGTTATCGGGTTTGAGATCGCGATGAATGACTCCGTGCGCGTGGGCAAAAGCGACGGCGTCGCAGACTTTTTGAAAAACGGTCAGGAGCTGACCAAGCGGATACTTTTTGATGGTCGCATCGTGTTTCTCAGCGAGAAAATCGAGGACTTGTTTGAGCGTGATCCCGCGCACGAATTTCATCGTGTAAAAGACCTGCTCTTTTTCATCCACGCTCAGTTCATGCACAGGGACGATGTTCGGGTGCTCGAGTTGGCCGGTGATTTTCGCCTCGGAAATGAAGCGCAGCAGGTCCTCGGGGGTGGCTCCGTCGAGCATGACTTTCATCGCCACCGTCCGATCGATGGTGGATTCGCGCGTGCTCAGAATCGCGCCCATGCCTCCCTGCGCCACGACTTTGCCGATTTCGTATTTCCTTTCCCGAAGAAACTCCGGCGGGAGCAGCTTGCGCAAGGCCTCGCGTTTCGAGCCCAGCGACAGCGCGGGCGAGGCGGAGCCCGGCATGAGGCGAATCTCCAGCGTCGCCGGCCCGAGATGAATTCTTTCCTCGGCCCGCAGCACCTTCGCTCCCGTGATGCGCTCGCCGCCGACATAAGTGCCATTCGAACTCCCGAGGTCTTCGACGATGCACTCGCGTTCGTTGACCGTGAGTTTGGCGTGCGCACGGGAAATGAGCGGTGTCGCAATCGAGATTTCGGCGTCCCCGCCACGACCAATGATGTGCTCGCCGAGCGAGACAGTCCGCACCTCGGGGTCGAGGCCATCGCAGGTGATTGTGAGTTGGACTTCCGCGATGGTCATGGTCTGGCGACAGGATGCGCCGGGGTATTTGGAAAAGTCACGCACCGGGTGGCCGCGCGGCGATCAATCATCCCACTCGACGAGGCAGCCGACGACGTCGCTGCTGCGGTCGGCGAGGTCATTCCAGGCGGGACCATTGGCATAAGCGGGATCGTTGCGCAGGGAGAGAAAGAGAACGGGCGCGCCGGGTTCGCCCAGACCGTTGGACGCGCCGTTGGGTTCGGTCTCGCGTCCGCCCCGCCGCGCCCAGTGGGTGAAACTCCACGGCTCGCCCGTGACCCATGTCCAGGTGCCCTGTGCGCTGTCGGCGCGCCCGCCGAGGAAGATGTCCCGCCCGAGCGGAATGCGATTTCCAAAGGTGCTCAAGACAAAGTCGTTCTCTTCCTTGCTGGTGATGGTCGCAAGATGGCAGCCGATGAGGGTGGTCAACTCATTTGCCTCCGTCCACGCACAGGGCGTATCGAAATAGAGATACCAGTGGCTGCCACGCTGGACGATGCCGGGGTAACGGCGGGCCATGGGCGGAAAGCGACTGGGACGAAGAAGACGATCGGGGTCGGCGGCGCGGGCCATTTCTTCCAGATCGTAGTCTGCCCAAAACTGGCGCGCGCGGCTGCCATCGGAGTCGCTTTCCGGCGCGACGATTCCGTAGGCGATCCAATTCAATTCGGGCAGCGTCCGCAGGGTGCCGATGCCCTGCGCCTGAATGGGCAGCGAGAGACGCTTGAGGCTGTGGAGCAGGCCGAGTGGCGCAAAGTCGCGGAGGCGGGTGCAGCGATTGAGCTGGAGATGGGTGAGTGCGAGGTGAGTGAGCGGCGTGAGGTCGGCGATGGGCGTGTAATCCACCTTCAAGACGCGGAGCGTGTGCATCCGGGCGAGCGGCGCAAGGTCGCGCACTTTGGTGTGGGACGCTTCGAGCGTGGCCAATGGAGCGTCGGCGAGCGGGGTCAGGTTGACGACGGCAGTACTATTCAGCTTAAGCGTGGTGAGCGGCATTCCATAAAGCGGCGTGAGGTCGCTCAGGTCATAGTTTCGCTCGAGTTCGAGCGTGCGGAGCTGCAGCCCGCTCAAGGCACTGAGATCGCTCAATGGAGGAGTGCTGGCCAGTTCGCAGGCGCGCAACTCGACGAGCGGCATTCCCTGCAGCGGGGAAAGGTCTGCCGTCTTCACATGGCCCAGCCCGAGGGTCTCCAGCTTCATTCCCCGCAGTGGATAAATGTCGCGCATATTGCAGCCGGCCAGAAAGAGTTCGCGCAGCGGAGCACCAGCCAGCGGCGCGATGTCGAGATCGCCGAGGCCCTCGAGGCTCAGGGATTCGAGCGGCACGCCGTTCAGCGGGCTGAGGTCATGCACGCTGGTGTGGTCGAGCCGGAGGACTTTTAGTGGCATCCCATGAAGCGGCGTGAGGTCGCTGACTTTGGTCCGCGCGGCGCTGAGCGTGTGCAGCATCATGCCGGCCAGCGGGCGCAGGTCGGATACTGCGCTGCCATCGATGATCAGCTCCGAAAGATTGCTGCCCTTGAGCGGAGAGAGGTCGGCGATGCGGGAGTTAAAGGCTTCGAGCTTGCCGATCGGCGCGCCGCGGAGGAACGAAATATCCTCGATGGATTGGTTCCCGAAGGAGAAGTAAAGCCGCCCGTCGGGAAGTAGGCGCACGACCGGATTGGCGATGCCGGCCTTGGTCAGGATCGCCTTCCAGTTGTCCACGAGCTGCGACCGGTCACTCGCCAGCGAACGTCCGACAATGACCGCCTCGCGGTGACGGCCTTGCGCGTTGAGGCTATCGACGAGCTTTGTCAGGCCGATGATCGGCAACTCGGAATTCGGCCCGCGCATTTTCAAAAGTGCGTTGCAAAGGGCAAGGTTCAGTTTTGCGGCCTCGTGATTTGGATTCAGCGCCAGGGCCGAGGCGTAAGCGGCGCGCGCCTCTTCTAGACGAAGCAGATCCTGGAGGATATTGCCTTTGAGCGTGTGATAGGCGGGGTCCGACGGCGCGAGTTCGACCGCATAGCCGATGTGCTCGAGCGCGTGGAAAAAGTCGCCCTTCTCGATCTCCGTGTCGGCGTGCGCGCGGAGGATCGGTCCCGTGCTCACGAGCCGTTCCAGCAGGCTCGCGCCGCGGCGTTCGTTGATGACGACCTGGGCGATCAGGACCGTAATGATGCTAAAGAAAATGACCAGGCAGGCCGCCAGGATTTTATGCCGGTTGACGAAGAGAAGAACGCGCCGGGCAAAACCGGCATTTTCCGCGGCAGTCGCAAAGCCATTTTGATAGGCGGTGAGATCAGTCTGAAACTCCGCGACCGTCTGATAGCGAGCGCCCGGCTCGCGCGCCATCGCTTTCATCACGACCGCGGACAGCGCATCGGGCACGCGCCCGCCGGGCAGATGAGGGAGCCGTGCCTTGCCTTGCGTAAAGATGGCGGGCGGATTGATGCCGCCGGCCGCGACCTGGGTGAGCATCGTCTGCGCGTCGGGATCTTCGACCGAAGGACGCAGGGTGAGCACGGTGTAAAGCACGGCACCGAGCGAGTAGATATCGCTGCGCGGGTCGAGTGTGTCGGTCGCACCCATGGCTTGCTCGGGCGACATGTATTGCGGCGTGCCGAAGACCAATCCCGCGGGCGTGTTGAAAGGGTCGCCCTGGTGAGATTTGATCGACTGCACCGGATTGACTGCGCGCTCGACCCGACCGAGCAGCTTCGCGATTCCCCAATCCATCACGAGCACTTCCCCGAAGTCGCCGAGCATGATGTTGTCCGGCTTCAGGTCGCGATGCAGCACGCCGCGAGAGTGGGCGAAAGCGAGGGCGTCGCAGACCTTTTGGAAGACCGTGAGCAAAGTCGCGAGGGGATATTTTGCGATCGTGGCGGTCGCGCCGCTGGTGATCAGCTCGAGCACTTTTCGGAGCGTGATCCCGCCGATGAATTTCATCGTGTAGAAGACCTGGTCCTGCTCGTTGATCCCGAGTTCGTGAACCGGGACGATATTCGGGTGCTCGAGTTGCGCGGTGATTTGCGCCTCCTCGATAAAGCGCAGCAAGTCGTCGCGATTGCTCTGATCCAGCATGAACTTCATCGCCACATTTCGCTGCGTGGCCCGATCGGTGGCGCGAACGATGGCCCCCATGCCGCCCGACGCGACGGTGTCGCCCACGGCATAGCGCCGTCCGGGCAGAAACTCGGGCGGAAGCATCTCGCGGATCGGCATCGGCGGTGCGCCAGAGCCATTCCCGGCCGGCGCTGGGAGCGCGCGCAAAACGATGCTGGCCGCACCCACGGTGATCGTCTGCGCAGCTTGCACGGGATGGCTTCCGGACGTCACGGGCACGCCGTCGAGCAAGGTGCCGTTGGCGCTCCCGAGATCTTCGACGAACCAGCCATCGGGCTGAAGGGTAAGTCGGGCGTGATGGCGGGAGACGAGCTCCGCCTCGATGCGCGCCGCGCAATCCGGGTCTCGACCGATCACGTAATCGCCCGGCTCGAAAAAATATCTCCGATGCTCCGCGCCCGCGACGGTGACAATGACCTCGGTTTTGGATGACATCATATGCCCGTTGTTTTCCGCCGCCCGGCACGACCGTGCCGCCGCCCGGCGAATTTACCGCCGGTCCCGATCACATGGCTGCTGGGAAACCACCCAGCGACCACGACTCGCACTACAGTGCGTGGACGCTCCATGAAAACGCTCGTAACAGATGCAGGAAATCACCGCAAGACTTGATCCGACTTTATTGAAGTCATCCGTTAACTCTCCAGATAGCGCTTCAGCTTTTCCCGCAGCTCCGTCCGCGCGCGGAAGAGGACGCTCTTCACCGCCGGCACGGATAGATCGAGGATTTCGCCGATGTCTTCGTACGGAATGTCGTCGTAGCGGCGGAGGATCACCGCCATGCGCTGGACTTCAGGGAGTTCGTCGATCGCTTTCTGAATCGCTGCCTGCATCTCATCGTCGAGGAGCGAAGTGTCGGGCGCTTTCGCGTTGGCATCGGGCCTTTGAATCGGCCGGTCGTCTTCCGACACCGCATCGAGCGAGCGCGTGGGATGGCGCTTGCGGCGGCGCAGTTCGTTGAAGACGAGGTTGCGCGTGATCTTGAAAAGCCACGTCGTGAACTTCGCGGTCGGTTCGTAGCGGCCCGCACTTTTCCACACGCGGATGAAGACTTGCTGCGCAATGTCTTCGGCGTCGGTGTCGTCGCCGAGCATCTTCGCGACGGTGGCGATGATCCGATGCTGGTGCGTTTCGATAAGTGCACGAAGCGCCTCAGTGTCGCCCTGTTTCACCCGGCTCATCCACACGAGATCCTGAGCCGCGGCGTCGGACGACGAATCGGCCTGGGGGCTCGGGTCTTGGCTCATGAAGAAATGGCGTCGGCGTCCCGCTGACGGGTGGCGGCAAGGCGATGCACGATGCAAAACCGTGCGCGCTCTGGCAATGAGTTTTCCCCCAATGCCGCAGGCGGATTCAGTCGCCGAAAAGCGAAAGTTGATCCGTGGGGACGCGGAAGGACGCGGTCGAGAGTTCCGGAAGTTCACCGCGGAATTTCGCCTTCCGTTTGCTCACGGCGAAAAGTGTTTTGATCTGCTCGGCCAAGATGCCTTCGCCCCGCATCCGCGCGCCGAACCGGGAATCGTAAAGCTTTCCGCCGCGCATCTCCCGGATGCGTCCCAGCACTTTGTCTTTGTGGCCAGGCGCGTGCCGCTCCAGCCATGCTTCAAAAAGCGGCGCAACCGCCCACGGCAGCCGGAGCAGCGTATAGCTCGCCGAGCGGGCGCCGGCAACCGCCGCCGCCTCGAGGAGCGACGGGATTTCGTGATCGTTGAGCCCCGGAATGATCGGCGCGGTGAGGACGATCACGGGGATTCCAGCGGCGCTCAATTCCTCGATCGCCGCGAGCCGTCGAGTCGGCGGCGAAGCACGGGGTTCGAGCGTCTTCGCAAGCGTGCCGTCGAGCGTCGTGAGCGAGATGGCCACGCGGACCGCGCGATGTTCGGCGAGCACGCGCAGAAGATCGATGTCGCGAGTGACGAGATGATTCTTGGTGATGACGCCGACGGGATTGCGAAACTCTGCGAGCACTCCGAGGCAGCGTCGCGTCAACTCCAGTTTGCGCTCGATAGGCTGGTAACAATCGGTAACCCCGCTCATCGCGATGACCTGCGGCTGCCAGCTCTTCTTGGAAAGTTCGCGTCGGAGCAACTCGGGCGCATTTTCTTTCACGACGATCTTGCTCTCGAAATCGAGTCCCGCGGAAAAGCCCAGATACTCGTGCGTGGGCCGCGCGAAACAGTAGGCGCAGCCATGCTCGCAACCGCGGTACGCATTAAGCCCCGCGCGGAAAGGGATGTCGGGGCTATCGTTGAACGTGATGATCGACTGAGAATCATCGCGCAGAAATTGCGTGCGCTGTTGAATCGGCTGGCCGTCCTCGTCCACAAGCGCCTCGGGCTCCATTTCGACCGCAAGTTTTTCGAAGCGATTGTGCGGCCTCGTCGCCGAGCCACGCCCGCCCGGCGCTGGAATAAGCGGCTGGAAAGACATGTGTTCATTAGAACACAGGCACGTTGCTAACGCCAGCTTTGTAAAAGGACTCTCGAGCAGTCGCTAAAGCCGGAAATACTGGGGCTCATTGCCTGGCTTCCACTTCACGTTGCAACCGATGCTCGGCTTTTGATCGGGATTCACGGGTTGGCCAGCGAGGACGGCATCGAGTGCGGCGCGCACGTCGGCACCGTCGAGGGCTCCGCGGCCGGGGCGATCATCGCCGCGGCCCGGCCGCGAGTCGTCGAGCTGGCCGCGGTAGACGAGCCGGCGGGCGCCATCGAAGAGGAAAAAATCCGGCGTGCAAGCGGCGGAGTCGGCTTTGGCCACGGCTTGGCTTTCATCGTAGAGGAAAGGAAACGTCCAGCCCGCGGCGCGTGCAGCAGCAGCGGAAGGCTCCGGCGCATCCTGCGGATACTGGGCGGCGTCATTCGCTGTAATGCCGACGAGCGCCACGCTCCTGCCGGCATAGTCGCGCGCGATTCTGGCGAGTTCAGGACGGACATGCACGACGTACGGACAATGCGCGCAAAGGAACATCACGAGCAGTGCTTTTTTTTCCGCAAAATCGGTGAGTGAAACGGTGCGTCCGCTCAGCAAATCGGGCAGCGAAAAATCCGGCGCGGACGTGCCGAGTTCGAGCATGGTGGAGGAGACGGCCATGGGAATTGATTGATTTGGTGATTTGTTGATTGGCAGAAGTCGGGCGCGTTCTGCTTCCATCCATCGACAAGCCAACCTCTCGACAAGTCAACAAATCCCTCATGACCATCGTCCTTCGTCTTTCCTGTCCTGATCGCGTGGGGCTGCTCGCGCAAATCACGGACTTCGTCGCGCGGCATGGCGGGAATCTCGTCGAGGTGCATCAGTTTACGGATCCCGCGACGGGATGGTTTTTTACGCGCATGGCCATCGATTCGAAATCACTGTCCGTGGACCTGAGGAAGTTGCGCGAGGCCTTTGCAGTGATCGGCGACGAACTGCGCGCAGACTGGACGATTCGGCCCGCGGAGAGCCGGATGAAAGTCGTGGTGATGGTGAGCAAACTCGGCCACTGCCTGGCCGATTTGCTCTGGCGCTGGCACTCCGGCGAAATCGATTTCGAGATCGCCGCGGTGATTTCCAATCACGAAAATCTTCGCCAGATGGTGGAGCGCGAAGGGTTGGTGTTTCAGCACATTCCGGTCGCACCAAATGCGAAGGCGGAAGCGTTCGCGAAGATCGGCGGAACCCTTCGCGAACTTCAACCGGATCTCGTGGTCCTCGCGCGTTACATGCAAATTATTCCAGACGATTTGTGCCGCGAGTTCTTTGGGAAAATCATCAATATTCACCACTCGTTTTTGCCGTCGTTCGTCGGCGCGAATCCGTATCAGCGGGCCTATGCGCGCGGTGTGAAGTTGATCGGCGCGACGTGCCACTATGCGACTGGCGAACTCGATGCGGGGCCGATCATCGACCAGGAAGTGATTCGCGTGGAGCACTTCCACACGCCGGAGGATTTGGTGCGTCTCGGTCGCGATTGCGAACGTCTCGCGCTCGCTCGCAGCGTCCGCTGGCACCTCGCCGATCGCGTGCTCATGCATGGCGATCGGGCGATTGTCTTCCGGGATTGAGAGCGGAAACTGGTTTGCGGCCCGTCTCGCCGGACGGTCCTAAAATGGATACACCGCAGAGGCGCAGAGGGAACGGAGAGAACCGCAGAGGAAAAGTCCGAAGCCCTCTGCGATGCTCTCCATCTACTCCGCGCCTCTGCGGTTAAATCCAACTTTTGGCACACCCCCCTAAGAAACCGCGCGGCTCATCCGTGTAGCTCGTAGAACACCTATGCCAATCCCGGACGCGATGGAACTTTCCGCCTTGCTCGACCGCTACGAGCGCCCGCTCGTGCGCTATGCGCTCACCATCGTCGGCGACGTGGAATCGGCGCGCGATGTGGTGCAGGAAACCTTCATCAAGCTCGCGCGGGGCGGACTGAAGGATTCGGAACAGGGAGTCAGCGGGAGAAATGGAACCGATCCGATTCCTCAATCCGCCTTCCGATCTCCGAATCTCGAAGCCTGGCTTTTCACCGTGACGCGCAATCGCGCGCTCGACCATCAACGCAAATTCAGCCGCATCGTTCCCATGACTATTCCCGATGATCAGCTGTGCGCGGCGCCGGGGCCCGCCGCCGTGCTCGAACAGCGCGAGTCCGCAAACTCGCTCTTTCGCCTGCTCGACGCGCTGCCGCCCAACCAGCGCGAAGTGATCCGCCTCAAATTTCAAAGCGATCTTTCCTATCGAGAAATCGCCGACGTGACGCAACTCAGCGTGACCAACGTCGGCTTTCTGCTGCACACCGGCCTGAAAAAACTCCGCGAGCTCCTCCGCGAGCAAACGCACGAAGATTTCGGCCTTACCCGCTCTGCCCTATGAATTCCGACGATCCCAAATTCACTGCCCACGTGCTGGGCGAACTCGATGACCTCACGCCCGCCGAACGCGCGGAGATCGAAGCACTGCTCGCGAGCGATCCCGCTGCTGCCGCGGACGCGGAAGAAATGCGGACGCTCGGCGCGCGGTTGCGGACGGAGTTGCAGTCGGAGGAAGGCCAGCCGCTCCGCGAGGAACAACGCGCCGCGGTGCTGAAGTCGGCAACTGAACCCGCGAGCGCCACGGAAAAAATCGTGCGCTTTCCGCGGCGTGCAGCGGTGCTGTCGGCAATTGCGGCCTGCCTTGTGGTTGGCGTCTCGGTGGCGCTGCTTTTCCCGGCGATGCGCGCGGAAAAGGAGGCAGTGAGGAAATCGTTGGCGACGAATGCGCCGAACGCGATTCACGATGCTGCGATAGAAGATCTGTCGGGCCTGAAT
>JBBSDS010000055.1:0-18641 GCA_038240495.1 Chthoniobacterales bacterium
CCTGGAACGCACCCTCGAGGACGCGTTCCAATCTGGACCGGCCGGTCTGACCCTCCAACCCGTCTCGGCGCGCACATTCGATCAAGGGTTGGCGCTGGCGGCGCCACTCCGCGATAAGTTCGGACATTTGCTCCTGCTCCTTCCTCTCGTCACGACACATTCCGACCGTGTTTTGCTCTTCGAGCATTCGTAAATCGCGCCGTGCTCGTCTGGACATTTTTTAATCGAAGATCGCTCCGAGCGAGCGGCTCAGAAAGTGTGAATGAACAGGCCGGAGCGCAGCTTCGGCTCAAACCATGTGCTCTTCGGTGGCATGATTTGACTGGCATCGGCGATCGCTATGAGTTGCTCGATGGTCGTCGGATACATGGAAAAGGCGACGGCGGCTTTGCCGGTATCGACCAGCTTTACCAATTCGTCGGTGCCGCGAATGCCGCCAATGAAGTCGATGCGTTTGCTCGTGCGCGGATCATCGATGCCGAGCAGCGGAGCGAGCAGACGATCTTGCATGCCGGTGACATCGAGCTGCGAAATGGGATCGGCGTCTTTGGCTGGCTGCCATGTGAGGTCGTACCACGCGCCGTCCAGATACATGCGGATTTCGCCGGGGCGCTTCGGAGCGGGGGAGCCATTCGGACGCACCGTGAAGCTGCGGCCCACCGCTTCGAGAAAGGCTTCCTTGCTGTGTCCGTTCAGGTCTTTGACGGCGCGGTTGTAGGGAAGAATCTGAAGCTGGCTCGCGGGAAAGAGGACGGCGAGAAACCAGTTGTAAGGCTCGTGACCGGTGTGGTTGGGATTGGCTTCGCGGCGTTCACGGCCGACGCGCACCGCGCTCGCCGTCCGATGATGCCCGTCCGCGACGTAGGCCGCGGGGACGTTTTGGAAACCTTCGACAAACTGCTCGCCACCCGCCACCCGCCAGACCGTGTGCTGAATTCCATCCGGTGCGGTGAAGTCGTAGAGCGGCGCATTTTTCTGCACGCCGGCGACGAGCGCATCAATCACCGTCGAATCGCGATACGTGAGGAAAACGGGGCCCGTGTCCGCGCTCAGCGTGCCGATGAGCCGCGTGCGGTCGTCTTCTTTGTCCCGGCGCGTCTTTTCGTGCTTCTTGATGATGTCGCGCTCGTAATCCTCGATATGGCAGACCGTTGCGAGGCCGACCTGCACGTGCCGGCCCATGCGCTGCTGGTAGAGATAAACGCAGGGCTCGGTTTCGCGGACGAGCGCGCCGTCGGTCTGCAGGGCGAGGAAATTTTCGCGCGCCTTCGCATAGACCGCGTCGGAATACGGATCCGTCGCCGGCGGGAGGTCGATCTCGGCGCGGTCCACATGGAGCAGGCTGTGCGGCTTGCCCGCGGCCAGGGCGGCGGATTCCTCGCGGTCCACGACATCGTAGGGGACGCAGGTGACTTCGGAGACGAGAGCGGGTGCGGGACGGAGGCCCTGAAAAGCTTGGATGCGGAGCATAGGCGCAAGAGGAAAAGGGAAGCGCGCGGCAACGACAAGCGCCGAGTGTCGGGCGGACGGGATGGCGTCTTGCGTTTGTCCCGAAGCGTAAGTTACTTCAGTGGAAACAAATCGCCCATTCATGTCCGCCAAGCTCCTCTCGCCCGAACTCCGCCCCCTCTACGACAAGGTGCTCGCCGGAAGCCGGGTGTCGGATGGGGAAGCGATCCAGCTCTACGGCTCGCATGACCTGAACGGCATTGGCGCGATCGCCAACGTCATCCGCGAGCGCAAAAACGGCGCGGTCGCGACCTACATCCACAATCAGTACATCAACTACTCGAACCACTGCATCCTCGCCTGTCAGTTTTGCGCGTTTGGCGCGCGGAAGCGCGAGGCGCACGCTTTCGAGATGACCATTGAGGAGATCGTGGAAAAGGCGCGCGCCGGGCTGAAGCTCGGGATCACCGAGATCCACATGGTCGGCGGTCTGCACCCGACGTTGAAGGGCGAGTGGTATCTCGAACTCATCCGCAGCCTCCGGGCGCTCGACCCGAACTTCTTCGTCAAGGCCTTCACCGCGGTTGAGATTCGCCATCTCGCCTTTCGCATCTTCAAAAAATCGGTCCGTGAAACGCTGGAAATGCTGCGCGAAGCAGGACTGTGCGCGATCACCGGCGGCGGCGCAGAAATTTTCGAGCCGGAGATCCGCGAGCAGATTTGTCTCGGAAAAGAGACCGCCGACGAATGGTGGGAAGTGCATCGCACCTGGCACGAGATGGGCATGCGCAGCACGGCGACGATGCTCTACGGTCACATCGAAACGATCGCGCAACGCGTCGATCATTTGCGGCGGTTGCGCGGGTGGCAGGACATCACGGGCGGTTTCACGGGCTTCATTCCGTTTGCCTTTGAAGCCGAGGGCGCACGTCCCGGGGTGCTCAAAAATATCCGGCACGCGACGGCGTTCGAGGAACTCAAGAACCTGGCGATCTCCCGCATCTATCTCGATAACTTCGACCACATCACCGCCTACTGGGTCAGCCTCGGACTGCCGCTCGCGCAGCAGGCGCTCAACTACGGCGTGGACGATCTCCACGGGACGATCATGGAGGAGAAAATCTTTCACATGGCCGGCGCGACCACGCCGCAACAGCAGACCTGCGGAGCTCTTGAGAAAGCGATCCGCGAGGCCGGTCGCGAGCCGATGCAGCGCGACACTTGGTATCGGCGCATCCCGCCGACGTGGCAGAATCCCGCAACTCGCTCGCCGGAACTCGCCGTCGCGTGAGGTCCTATCCGGCGTTAGCAGGCCTGCGGATTGGCTGCGTCAAATAGCTCAAGTCCCGTCCGCTCATCCACGGTTACGACGGCCCGGTCGTCTTCGATCATCCGTCGGGTCTCGCGCGGGACATTGCGGCCGGAAAACTCGACGTAGCGCTTGTGCCGATTTTCGAGGCGCTCCGCGAGCCGCACTACACGCTGGCCGAGGGCGTGGCCATCGCGAGCGATGGCCCGGTCTATAGTGTCTTCCTCGCGCACCGCGGGCCGCTGTCGGAGGTCGGCACAATCGCCCTCGATCCCGCGTCGCTCACGTCGGTCCATCTGTTGAAAGTCCTGCTCGCCGAGTACCACGGGCTGCGCCCGCAGTTTGTCGAATTGTGGGAGTTTCCCGCGAAGGCGGATGCCGCGCTGCTCATCGGAAATCAAGCCATCGACTTTCGCCGGCAAGCCGATTGCGATTTTGCAATCCTCGACCTCGGCGAGGAATGGCGACGCTGCACCGGCCTGCCGTTTGTCTTTGCACCGTGGCTGCTCCGGCCCGGCCTGCCGGATGCCGTGCCAGTCGCCGACGACCTTCGCGCGCTGAAACGTTACGGGCTCGCACATCTTGCAGAGATTGTGGATCAGGAGCCGCGCGACCTGGTCTTCACCGAACGCTATCTCACGCAATACATCCGCTTCGATCTCGGCGATCGGGAAAAGGCGGGGATTGAAAAATTCCGTGAGTTGCTCGCCCGGCACTCTTTCATCGCAGACGCAAAGACGCCGCTGCGCTACGTCTGAACTCCTCTCATTCTCGAGGTCATTCTGAGCGCAGTTCCGTGTGGGCGCAGGTGGGGCGGAACGGAGTCGAAGAATCCCGTCGCTTTAGCGGAGACGCTGATTGTGAGGCGACGGGATCCTTCGACTTCGCTCAGGATGACACTGCTATTTTGAGTCGTCCTGCTTTTCCACCGCTAGGAACCGCTGATACAAATACGACGCGCCGATCAAGACCACCGCGACCGCCACGAACGCTCCGATGCGATAGAGCTGATCGAGTTGCGCGAGGTCGTGGACGAAGAGCTTCACGAGCGTGACCACGAGCAACCCGATGCCTGCATAGCGGACCGCTGGCAGTTGCCGGTGCATGCCAACGAGCAGCAACCCGAGCGCAAAGAGCGACCACGCGATGGAGTAGGTCATGTCGCGGGCGAGATTCCCGCTGAAGTCGAACGTGAGCGTCGCGCCAGTCGAGAAGGAGTCGGCGATTTCGATGTTGAGCAGAAGGAAAATCAGGATCGTGCCGAGCGAAAAAAGCGTGGCGGGAAGATTGATTTCACCGAGCCGATTCCGCGGTGAGGCGACCAGCCCGCCACCGGCGAAGAAGCACGCCGCGCCGATACCGTATGTATAGAGATACCAGTTCCAAATCGGCGCCCCGCTGCGCGCGTGGTAGCTGAGCACCGCGGGATTGAGCGCGAGCCGCGCAAAGGCGACGCAGAGCAACCCAAAGCCCACGAGGCGAAGGCCCGGATGCGGCAACCGATGAAAGAGCCAGAGCAGCGCCGCGCCTTCCAGCGCCCACGAAATCGTCAGCCACTCACGCTGGAACTGCGCGGGAAAGATGAGTGTGATGAAAAGCAAGGCCACGCCAACGAACCACGCCAGCACTCCGAGTCGCGCGGCATTTTCCCGAGGAAAACTGCGACGCAAATAGTCGCACGCGGCCAGAGCCGGAACCGCGAATGCTGCTGGAATCAAGCCGGGCGCTCTTTCGGCGAAATCCGGCCATGTGTGGCAAATGACTCCGTTGATGAGCAGGTAATGCGGCACCGGAGAGAGCGCGGCCGTCGCCCACGGAGTCACGCGGGAGCTTTGCCGCGACTGAAAAAGAAAGGCAAACGCGGCGATGACGGCGGCGAAACCGAGATACCACGCCAGCGGCAGCCATCCGTTCGGAACCGGATGGATTTCGATGTGCCAGGAATGTTCGAGGAGCACCGCGCAGCCGAGCGCGACGGGCGGCAAGGCGAGGGTATCGCTCCAGCGAGCGAGCGCGAGGAGCATGACCACGAGCAGCATCCCGACTCCGAAAATGGCCGAGGGGTTCAGCGGATGCAGGCGATGCACGACGGAGACGAGCAGGAGAAACGGCAGTACGGCAGAGATGGCGGGTAGATGATGCAACGCTTCCTGCTCGCGGGCATCGGCGGATTCAGCGAGCCCGCGCGCAGCCAACCGGCGTTGCAGGAAAACACTCGCGCCGCAAAAACGCGCCGCGAAGCCGGCGAGGCCCGCGAGCAGCCCGCTGATGCTGGGATTTTCGACCGGCGTCTGCGCGAGCCACAGCGCCACCGCCAGCAGCGTGAGGACGAGCGCGGCGACGACGCCAAGCAGCGATGCGGTCAGCGCGGCGAGCGCGATGGCCGCAAGGTCAGCGATCAGCACCGCTGCCCAGAGGGCTGTGGAAGCGCCGATGCGCAGTGCCGGCCAGAGCATCAGCACGAGGCCCAGTGCGGGAAAGATCTGCGCCCAGCGAGGCGTTTCCGCCGCCGGCCGCAGTCGCCGCAGCAGGATGGGCAGCGCCGTATGGAAAGCGGCGAAGACGAGAAAGTAACCGAGCGCCCAATAGAGCAGGGGATCGCTGAGGTAGCGGACATTCCAGACGCTGAGGATGAGAAATGCCGCGGCGCCGCCGAAGAGCGGAGCGGATTGGAGCGCAGTGCGGCGCAGCGGCCACGCGACCAGCCCGGCATCCGCAGCCAGCGCGATCGAGAGGACGATCCACGGCTTTTGCCCAAGCGCCGCAAAATCAAGGAGGAAAGCGGCGAAGCAGAGCGCCGTACCCGCGGTGATCCCGGCGGCAGCGGTCGTCCACGGGTCGCTGATAGCGTCATTATTCCTCTGCCAAAATGGGAACAGGAAAAACGCTTCAAATCCGAGGAAGACGATGGCGCCGATGCCGACTTTGTCCGGTGTGAAGAGTTCGCCGGTCCACGCGAGTTGCATGAGTGCTGTCGCGACGGCGGCGAGTGCGACCAGATGCAGCCAGCGCTGGCGCAGCGCGACGGCGATCAAGCCCGCGTCGAGCACGGCAAGGTAGGTGAAGAGGCCGGCAGGATTGTCCTGTCCGGTCGAGAGCATGATGGGTGTGAGGAATCCGCCGAGCAGTCCGAGGATCGCGACGACTTGCGCATTCATTTGCACGGCGACGAGAAATGCTCCGCCGGTGATCGCGGCCATGAATGCGAAGGTCGAAAGGAGCCCGATAAAGTGGTAGAGCGAATACGCGCCGAAGGTCACTCCGTAGAGCGAGACGATGCCGGTCGCGCACAGCGTCTGCGCAGTCACCGCGAATTTTGGACGTGGGATCAGGAGTCCGCCGACAACCAGTCCGATGCCGGTCAGCGCGCCGAGGGCGACCCGCATCTGTGCGGTGATCAGATTGTGCTCGAACGAATATTTGACGAAGAAGATGACGCCGAGGAAGAGCGCGAGTCCACCGAGCCACGCGAAGAGCTTCACGCCCATGAAAGCTTCGATGGTAATTGCCGGAAACAGCTTTTCCCCCTCCGCCGGCGGTGCTTCCCGGACGCTCGATGCAGTGGGGAAAGTCACTTTTTCAACGATCGTTTCGCGCCGTGGTTCTGGCGGGGGAGAGGGCGCTTGGACAAGCTTGTGGCCCGACGGCAGTGGCGGCGGCATGGCCGGTTCGGGAACTGGATGCGTGGGTGGGATCGGAGCGGGAGTCGCCGCAGCTGCTTTCGGCGCGGACTCCCGCATACGGCCGGCGCACAGTTCAATCTCGAGGAGACGAAGCCGCTCATGAATTTTCGCCACACTTCCCTCCGTTTCCTTCAGTCGCAGATATAAACGCACCACGACAAGGAGCAGGGCGACGACGACTAGGAAGGTAAATTCAGTCATGGAAAGGGACGGAAGCGCGATTCGTTTTTCTTCGTCTCCGTGCGGATATTCGCAACGATCTCCGCGTTCTCCGGCCGCGCTGCCGCTTCTGCGATGGACTTCACCCATTGCTGCGCCCGATCGCGCGCGTCGATTTGCTGGGCGACAAACTGGGCGACGATCGGCGTCGTTGTCTCCGCTTCGTAATGCAGCTTCTTCTCCACGCCCGCATTGGCCTGCCGCTCGAAAGCCTCGGTCAGCGCCTCGACGCCGAGCGACTGGTATTGCTCGAACTGGTTGCCCGACATAAACAAGTTCGACCCGACGGTATCGAAGCCGCCCGTGCCAGTATCCGAGGGCAATTCGCTCACGTTAATCTCCACGCCGAGCAAGTCGCGCAGCGTGTTGCGATACTCGCGCCGGTTCAGCCGCCGCATCGTGATGACGCCGTGCTGATCTCCGAGAACCTTTCGCGCCGCGACCATCACGTTCGCGAGATCGTCGAGAAAGTTGGCCTTCGCGGCACGCTCCGGCTGCTTCTCATCGTCCGGCGGCATGTCGCCGGAATTCATCTGATTGAGCACCTTCTGCCAGCGATCCGCAGTGGCGAGATCGATGACGACCAGCGGCAGATCATCCACGCGGAATTTCCCCTTCTGCTTCTCCGCGCCGTGACACTTCACGCAGTAGTCCTTGAGTAACGTCTGATACTGCGCAGGCATGACCGCGCGCGGGCTTTCTTCCGCAGCGGCAGAGACCGTTCGGACGCTCAGCGCGAGGAGCGTGACGGTCAGCGAGATGTTCCGAAATTCTCCGCAGCGAGGCATGAAGGGAAGTGAGGTGATCGAGCGGAAATGATGGGCGCGGGTCACAGCCGTGCGAGCGAATTCGATGAGTGAGCTTCGCGACGACATCGCCGCCGAACAACCCCGAAAACTCGAAGAGGTCAGGTGCGTCTGCCGCCGTGTGGAGCAAAGCTCGTCACGAGAGCGCTCACGAACTCACTCACAGCGAATCGCCTTCAAGCCTCGGCGGAGACCAAGTTAAAGCCACGCGCCGAAGCCGGCCTTCCGTGCTGCCGACACGGCTCGTCCCGCGAGCGGTCAGGTCGGGCGTGCGTTCGGAGCCAAAGTGTAGCGACGAGGTTTGCCTGCTTTAGTCCTGCTTGTCGCCCGTCTTGAGGTATTCCTTCGGCAGCGTCACCACCCACGCTTCTACTGTTCGCGGCGTCCTTGTTGTCCTTTTTCCTCTTCTCTTTCTTCGTCTTGTCACCGCGACCGCTGCCTTCGCCTTTAAAGCCGGACGCCGGGTCGAGTTCGGTGAGAGCGGCGCTGAGACGTTGGCGCGCGGCGAGGACGGCGGCGTCTTTGGAAGACGCAGCCACCGGGATTTCTGCAAAGGGCGCGTTCTTCATGTCGAAGAGCTGGCCGGCCTCGTTGAGTTTCCATCCCGCTTCGCGCACATGCCAGTGTTCGCCGAGCTGGGTGAAGGCCCAGGTGCGCGGCGAATCGGTGCCGCCCTTGATCAGCGGGAGCAGGCTCCTGCCATCGATAATCCGATTTTCCGGCAGCGGCGCACCGGCGATCTCGGCGAAGGTGGGGAGCAGGTCCGAGGCGTCGGACAGGTTTTCATTCAGTTTGCCCGCAGGCGTCACGCCTTTCCAACTGACGATGAATGGCACCAGACCGCCGCCTTCTTCCATGCCGCCCTTCTGTCCGATGAGGCGACGTCCGCCGATGGTGGCGAGATCGGCGGCGGCCTTCGCAGTGCCGTTGTCGCCCATGAAAAAGATGACGGTGTTGTCGCGAAGCTTGAGGCGGTCCAGCTCGGCGAGGAGCTGGCCGATGAGCTTGTCCATGTAGGTCACGTTGTCCTTGTAAACTTGTGCGTAACGTGCGGCGGCATCGAGGCCGGGGGACGGCAGCGTGCTGTCGGGCGTGGGCAGGATTTGCGCGTGCACGAAGGACAGCGAGTAATAGAGGAAGAACGGCCCGGCCTTGTTCGAGTTGATGAAGTCAATGGCGTTAGCCTGCATCAGATCGGGCATGTAGTCCGTGTCCGACATCGTGAGCTTCTTTGCATCGATGTTATAAGGTCCAGGGTTGGCACGCACGCCGTCTTCGCCGCCTTTGTCTCCGGCGAGCTCATACTTTTTCACCCAACTCGCGGCCGCCGTTTTGTTCCAATAGATGCCGCTCGCCCGGAAACTCAGCACATGGTCGAAGCCCCACTCCGCCGCATCGCCCGAGGGCAGGAGCTGGCCCCATTTGCCAATCATCGCCGTGGTGTAGCCGGCCTTCTTCAACACCGTGGGGATCATCACTTCCGCTTTGTCGCCCGTGCGGATGACGGACGCGCAGGCGTCCTGCGTGACGGCCCCCGAGCGGAAGCCATAACGTCCGGTGAGAATCAGCGCGCGCGACGGCCCGCAGAGCGGCGCGGTGTAAAAGTGGTTCCAGCGAATGCCGCCCTGCGCGAGCGAATCAATATGCGGAGTCTGGTAATGATCCGAGCGGTTCGCCCCGACCTCCGCGAACCCGAGATCATCGGCGAGGATGAAAATGATGTTCGGCTTCTGCGCGGGCGCGGCGTGCAGCGTGGCGAGGGATGTAAGGATAAGGAGGGTGAGAAGAGCAAGTGCGCGATGGTTCATGGTCGTGTGATGTTGCTGGCGTTCATTGTAAGTCCAAGAATTGCGCCGCTTACATCGAATCCGCAGGCAAACGTGGGCCGGTTTGCTTCTGCCATTCGTCAACGGCGGTGCCGAGCGATTTCAGCACGACGCGGCTGGGCGCTGCCGGACGGCTCACCTGCACCCCCCAGTGCGCCACGCATCCCAAAGCGGCGTGGCGCTGCGCTCCAAAAGCAGCGTGGCGCTATCGCTTCCCGCCGCACTCCAGATTCGCCTCACTTCTTCCCCGCAGCCTGCTGCTCGTCGTATTCGGCCCAGAACTCGGCCACGGGGCGGAAGCCCTTGTTCTGCCAGTTGATTTCCTTGAGGCCGGGGTGCGCGCGCAGGGGTAGCAGCCGCTTCACATCACCCGCGGCCCTGAGCCTCTGCAAGGTCGGCATGCGAAGAAGTGGCGTGAAGTCTGAAATGCCAGGGTTTACGTCATGCACTGCCAATTCTATTAGTGGCAGGGTTGAGAGTCCCGGCAGATCGTTAAGCCGAGTGGCACCCGCGCCAAGCTTTACCAAGGGCATTCCGGCAAGAATGCGAACATCGGAGAACCCCGTCCCTGTGGCCTCGAGTTCTTGGAGTGGCATCCCACGGAGGGGAGAGAAATCAGAAACCGGGCAGAGGTAGAGTGACAACCGCACCAATGGCATGCCAGCCAGCGCGTGCAAATCAGCGACTTTAGTGTTGGAGAGCTCCAGGCGATTCAGCTTCATCCCAGCGAGAGGTGAAATGTCGAGGGCGAGCATACTGTCAAGGTTCAGGTCCTCAAGCGGCATGCCACGCAGTGGATCCAAGTCCCTAATAGGATTGCTCCCGGCCGCGAAAGTCACCAAGTGCATTCCGCGAAGAGGTTCCAAGCTTGTGAAACCGCAGCCTGTCACCCCAAGTTTATCGATGGGAAGACCGCGCAAGGGTTCCAGCGTGCCGACGCGCACGCCTGCGAAGTTGACGATAAGATAATCATCGGAGACATAGGCGTCGAAGATGGCCTTCTCGCCGGTCCGCGGCTTGCCCAGCCATTGTTCGAGCCGCTGCCGGACGAGCTTCAAATCTTCATTCTGGGTCTGCTTAAGATAGCGGACGAACGGGGTCGATTCGCCGGTGGCGCCGACGGCGGCGAGGTGCGCGTAGATGGGGCGCACGATCTCGGGCGTGTGGCGCGCGCTCGCGGGCGCGGCGGCCATTTTCTCGACGAGCGGGAGCAGTGCGGCAAAGGCGTGGTTCGCCGGGTCGTGGCCCCGCGCGAAGCGGAGGGCGGCGAGCGCCTCGGGGAGCTTTTCCTGCGCGAGGAGAATCCAGCCGCGCCGCCAATAGGCGGCGGTGAGCGCCGGATCAAGCGCGAGCACGCTCCCGATTTTGTCCAGCGCGCTGTCGAAGCGCTGGAAGGCGGCTTCGCCCGCCGCGAGCGCGAGCAGGTTCGGCGCGGTCTTTTTCAAGTCGGCGAGGGCGGTCTTCGCGACGGCGGCTTCGCGCTCGGCCCGCTTGCCTTCTAGGATGGCATTGGTGCCGAGCACCGTGCCCACGAGCAGCACCGCCGCCGCGCCGATACTCGCGGCCTTATTCCGCCGGATGGCGAGGCGCGCGCGCTTCCACCAACCCGCCTTTTCCGCACTGGTGGCGAAGCCGGTCTGGTAGGCCTCGATGTCGCGCTGGAGGTGCGCGACGGTGGCGTAGCGCGCCTCTCGATCCAGCGTCATGGCCTGGCGCACGACGGCGGCGAGCGAATCCGGAAGCTGCCCGCCGGGCAGGTGGCTAACTTTGCCGGGCTGCGGCGCGGTGAGCGGTTCCATCTCGCCGCGGCCGACTTTGCCGACGACTTCCCACGCATCGGTGCCGGTGACGGGCGTGCGCAGCGCGAGGATCTGGTAGAGGATCGCACCGAGCGACCAGATGTCGCTGCGCGCATCGAGCGTCTCGACTTCCCCGCGCGCCTGCTCGGGACTCATGAACTGCGGCGTGCCCATGATGGTGCCCGCCAGGGTGCTCTCGGCGGAAGACGAAGCCGCACCGCCCGGCAGCGTGAGCTTCACGGCACTCCGTGTGGGATCCCCCGCCGCCACCGGGCTGCCACCGGCGGGCTGGGCGACACTTTTCGCCAGCCCCCAGTCCATGACGAGCACTTCGCCGTAGTCGCCGAGCATGAGATTCTCCGGCTTCAGGTCGCGGTGGATGACGCGCTTGCTGTGCGCAAAGGCGAGCGCGTCGCAGACTTTCTGGAAGATGGTGAGGAGCGCGGGCAGGGGATACTTTTTCAGCGTCGCGTCCGTGCCCGCCGCCAGGAGTTCGAGCACTTTCTTCAAAGTGATGCCGCGGACCATCTTCATCGTGTAATATGGCTGGCCGTTTTCATCCACGCTCAGCTCATGCACGGGGACGATGTTCGGGTGTTCGAGCTGCGCGGTGATCTTCGCCTCGTTGAGAAAGCGCGCGAGCCCGTCGGCATCGTTCGTGTCGAGCATCACCTTCATCGCCACGGTGCGTTCGGTGGTCGCCTCCTTCGCATTGAGGATCGCGCCCATGCCGCCCTGCGCGACGACCTTGCCGATGTCGTATTTCTTCTCCCGCAGAAACTCCTCGGGCAGCACGCGCTTCACCATCGCCTGCGCCGGCGCGAGGGACTGGTCGGAGACTTCCACCTTCAGCCGCCGCAGCTCGATGGTCGCTGTGCCGACCTGGATCTTCTGGTTCGGCCAGAGCCGCACGGCCTCGTCCCTGGCGATGGGCTGGCCATTGACCTGCGTGCCATTCGAGGAGCCGAGATCCTCGATGAGCGCGTGGTCGTAGTTGAGGATGAGCTTGGCGTGCTGCCGCGAGACGAGGTCGGCCTCCACGCGGACCGGGCAGTCCTCATTGCGTCCGATGACGTAGTCCCCCGGCGTGAGCAGGTAGCGCGCGGTATCGGTGCCGGCGACGGTGACGAGGACTTCGGTCTGCGGGGCGGACATGGCAGGCTTGTATGACAGAGGCCCGCGCAATTGGCGAGGGCAGCGTGCCGCCTACCGGGACTCCGCGCCGCAGCGAGCAGACCGACTTGCGCAATCAATGAAACTCACGCACGCGAAATAGCCGTGCAGGCACTCGCGCTGCGAGAACGAACAATGAAGCGATGCGCGGTGTGAAGTTACTCGGTGCGTCGTGAATCCCCCCTCGGGGAGGAGCCGAGCGGCACGTCATTCGCCTGCGGTGTGCCGGGGTTGCTGCGGCCTTCGCGCTGGTATTTCTCCAGCAGGGATTTCAGCTCGCTCACGAGTTGCGGTTTCTCCGCGAAATGGTTGTGACGCTCGGCGAGATCGTCGCGCACATTGAAGAGTTCGCCGGGTTGGTCGTGCGGCGTGTAGCCGCGTTCCTTCTTGAGCCACTGAGGTTCGCCGCGCGCGCCGTTGTCGTCGCCGGTCGGCGCGTCAATGAGCACCCAGTCGCCTTGGCGGATCGCGAATTTGCCGCTGGCGCTGTGATGCACCGTGGCCTCGCGCGCGGGTGCGGAAAGCTTTTCTCCGAGCAGCACGGGCAGCGCGTTCACGCTGTCCTCGGCTGCGGAGTCGGGAAGTTTCGCGCCGAGGATCGCCGCGACGGTCGCCATGAAATCCACATGGCACATCGTCTCGTCGCTCACCGCGCCGGCCGCGATTTTGCCCGGCCAGCGCGCGATGAACGGCACGCGATGCCCGCCCTCCCACGCATCGCGTTTCGCACCGCGCAGGTCGCCCGCACTGCGATGGTCGAACTTTTGTACGCGATCATATGCGCCCGGATTCACCTCGCCGCTGATCTCGGGGCCGTTGTCGCTAGTGAAAATCACGAGTGTATTGTCCGCGACGCCCGCGCGCTTCAGCGCATCGAACACCTGGCCGACAGTCCAGTCGGTCTGAAAAACGAAGTCACCATACTCGCCGGCCTTCGACTTTCCGATGAACTCCGGCGCAGGCACGACCGGGTAGTGCGGCGACGTGAGCGGGAAGTAGAGGAAGAACGGCTTCTTCGTTTTCGCCGTGTCCTCGATCCACTTCACCGCGTGCCGTGTGAGTTCCGGCAGGATGTTCACGAGCTTCCAGCCCGGCACCATCGGGCCGGGGATGTTGAAAAGATCGTCGCGTCCCGTGTCGCGCACCGACGGGATGCCGACGGTGCGATCATTTTCGACGAAGCAATACGGCGGATAGTTTGGCACGATGGTGCCGAAGTAGTGATCGAACCCGCGTGTGATTGGGCTGTCCGCGATCGGCTTCGTGAAGTCCACGTTGCTCATCGGGTTGTCGCGACTCGATGGCGGCTGTCCGTCCGTGGTCGGATACGTGAGGCCGAGATGCCACTTGCCGATGCACGCCGTCGTGTAGCCGTGCTGCTGCAGGAGCTTCGCCACCGTGAGCCGCTCCGCTGCGATGAGCGGCTTGTCCCACGGCCCGAGGACGCCGCGCTGCAATCGCGTGCGCCACGAGTAGCGTCCGGTGAGAATCGCGTAGCGCGTGGGCGAACAGACGGACGTGGGCGCGTGCGCGTCGGTGAAACGCGTGCCCTCACGCGCGAGCTGATCGAGATTCGGCGTCGGGATTTTCGAGTCCTTGTTGTAGCAGCCGAGGTCGCCGTAGCCGAGATCGTCGGCGAGGATGAAGACGATGTTTGGCGTTGTCTCAGCAGCTCGAATGTCGCTGCTCAACAGCACGAGCAGCGCGATGACGAGAACGCGAAGATGATGACTCATGGCGTCTCGAGTTCCTGCCGGGTGGCGATGGGCACATAGCCGGCCTCCATGCCCTTCGGTGGCGTGAGGATGAGTGCGGGATCAAGGTCGGCGAGTTTGCCGTGATCCGGCGGGGCGAGGTAGTCGCGGTCCTTCGTCCAGGCGCGATGCAGTTTTTCCACACGCGCCTGCACCTGCTCGCGTTCTTCGGGTGTGAGGTCGGCGTTGAGCATCGCGGGTTGGTCGGCGAAGCGATACCAGTAATACGTCACCGTGCTGCCATCGCCGAGATGAGCCTTGAAGGGACCGGCGGCGGGGCCGGGTTTCTTCCAGCAGCTCGCGGCATCATCCGGTGTGGCGCGAGTTTCCTGCGGATGCTCTTTGGCTCGCTCGAACTTGTGTTCGGTGAGTCCGAGACCCGGTGGCACTTCTTTGGACGAGATGACCTGCCACTGCGGCTTCTTGCCGTCGGAGCCGAGGCGAAAGTATTCCGGCAGCGTGACGAGTGGGCCGTTGCGGCGAGTCGTGTCGGCGTTCCACTGGTAGCCAAACGAAACGGTGTCCGGGGTGAATGAAGTGGCGAAGGATTTCCAGGCGAGTGGCACTTTGTCTTCTCGCTTCGTGCTTGGTGGATAGATGCTCCAGTTCGATCCGCCGCCTTCGCGAAAGGGATGCACGGATGCGGCCTCTGCTTTGATGCGTCCATCGGCAGGAGCGCCGCCATCAAGCCAGCGCTGCACGTCATCCCACAGCGCCGCTTTCTTATACGCGGTGATGCGGTGCAGCACGGTCGAGCGACCATCGGTGCCGATGGGAAACGAGGTGGGCGCGACTCGTGCATACTGCGTCCCGTCGGCGGCGGTGGCCAGAATCGCCGGCACATGCTGCGTCTCCATCTGGATGGCTTTGTTCGGCCCGGCGGGACATGAATCGAGCATCAGGCCGGCCCACTCGGGATGCTCGATGGTGGCCTGCGACCAAAAGAACGGCGTGAAGAAAGCGACGGGGCCTTTGAAGTTTGCGGTGCTGAGAAACAGCGTCCAGCAGTGGTTGCCGGTGGGCACGTTTTTGCCTGCGGTGGTGGTCTTCGCGTTGGTCAGCGGCAGCGGCAGATAGCCGTAGCCGAATAACTCACCGCTGGCACCTTGCTTGAGGTTCAGTCCGTCGAGTGGAAAGAGCAGCCACGGACTGAGCTGCGCCACGCCATACTGCCCGCGCGGTTTTTCCCAAGTGCCCGCGCCATAGCCGGGGCCGTTCGCGATCACGGAGAAGTTCGGCCCCACACCGCCCATGATGAACTTCGGCGTGATCGTGGGGAAATGCGTGTCGCGCCACCAGCCGAGCCCGCCCTCGATGTCGGTGTAGCATTTCTCCTGCGGCTTCTGCTCCGGTGTCCACTGCGGATGCATCCACGTTCCGCAGAGGCCGGTTTGGAACTTATGTCCCGGATAAGTGCCCACCAGCGGCCACGCCGCCGCGTAGAGCGAGAAGCCGCCATTAAACTCCTCCGGCACTTTCTCAGCCGGACCGAAGAGATAGCCCGCCATCTCGCCCTCTTGGATTTGAGCGGAGGAAACTAGCGCGGGAACAGCGAGCAGAGCGACAAGGAAAGGATGGAGGATCGTGTTCATCGTGGCATCATTTTGAGCATGGAGTTCGCAAAGGCCTGGCCCATGCGCGCGAAGGTCTTCGCGCAGCCGAGGTAGTGGTAGCCGGCGTTTGACGCGCTGCGCTGCCACAGTGCTGCTTCGGCGGGTGAGATGAGTTTGGCCTCGTAGTCCTTCACATACTCGCGCTGCTGCGTCTCGGTCATGGTGCCGTCCTTGTTCGCTTCGTTTTTGTTCTTCGATTTCAGCAGAAAGCTCATCTGCCGCACCTGATCACGCTTCTTGTCGATGGCGGCCAGCGGCTCGTCCCAGAAGTCGGCGGTGTTGACGGTTGCTACGTTGCCTTTGAACTCGGGTAGCGAAGCAGGTGCCGCCATCGCCTCGCGAAACTGCAAGGTGTCGGGGTTCGCGTCCTTTCCGCCGACGCCGAGCACGCCGATGACGAAAGGCATTTTCGGCGCGGCGAGATCCTTCCGCACATCGCGGATAAAGTTGGCCATCCACACGCTGTAGTTGGCAAAGCGGTTTTCTTTGCTGTCCTTCGGCAGCGGCGGATACACCTCGCGAGTCACGAGGTCGTTGAAGCCCTGGAACCACACGAACCCGGCGATTTCGAAGCCCTGCGCCGCATTGTATTCCGGGCAGACGCGCTTGGGATCAGCCAGCACTTTCTTCACATGCTCGATCATAAGTCGGTAGTAGTGCCCGGAATTCGCCTCCGGGTTCTGGTTCTTCTCGATGTCCTGCGGCGTGCGCGGGAAAACGCCGGAGGAGGGCGAGCGGTAATCATAGAAGAGCGACTTGCCGCCCCACGCCGTCTTGATGATGAGCACCGGCTCTTCGAGCGCTGCATCCATCGTGATACCGAAGGTGAACTCGGGACCGATCTTGCCGTTGTCTTGCGTGGGGTCGTGCCGCGATCCGTAGCCAGCGGTGAGCTTGCCAAAGCCCTCACCGTTGTTGTCGCCGCTGCCGGTGAAGTAACTGATCCACGCATGGTCGCACACCCGCGGCTTGCCATCCGCGCCGCGCATTTGCTTCAGCAGCGGGGCGGTCGCCGGATCATCGCCGATGTAGTCGAAGGTCTCGATCTTCGCGTGGCCCTCCATATTGGATTGCCCGGCGAGGATGAAGACTTTGAGTGGCTTGGCGTGGAGTTGCCCGGCAAGGAAAACCAAGGACAGCAGGATGGATGTTGTTTTCATAAAATGATGGAAGTGGCGTCGATGGTTGGGCAGGGCGGTGAGGACTGCGAGGTGTTTCGTGGACTTGATCATAGACTTAGTTCGGTAATTGCTGAGGCAAGGGCGCGGTGGTGTCCTGCGTGTCGGCGCTCCACTTCTGCAAGGCGGTGAAGAGTCGCTGCATCTCAGCGCGATGCGTGGAATCGTGAGTAAGGTCGTGCATCTCATCGTGGTCGCCTAGTAAGTCATAGAACTCGAAGGCGGCGGGCTTACCGCCGAGTTTGGCGGGGTCGAGTTCGCTGAGGATGCGGTATTGCTCGGGGAACTGATCCTTCACGCGAATCGTCTCGCGGTAGCTGCGGTTCCGCCAGGTCTCGAACTGCCAGCTATCGGCTCCGCAGATGCGCGGCTCGTCGAGCCTGCTCCGCACGATGAGATGCCAGCGACCGTCGAGCACGCTGCGCTCTTCCATGCCGCGTTGCGTGCCGGGAACGCGTCCGCTGACTTCGGCGAAGACGTAGTCGCGCCCTTTTGCATCGGCTTTGCCTTCGATGATAGGACGCAGCGAAAGGCCATCGACAGGCTGCGGCAAAGGCAGGTGCAGGTAGTCGAGAATGGTGGGCAGCAGATCGACTTCATTCGTCAGGGCATCGCTCATCAGGCCGCGTGCTCCGCCGGGAGCGCGCACGATGAGATTGACGTGCAGACCGAGTTCATAGGGCGTCATCTTACCATGCTGGAAGGCGGGGCCGTGATCGCCCGCCATCACGATGACGAGCGTGTGTTCGATCTCGCCGCTGGCTATAAGTTCCACCATCGCGCGGCCTACTTCCGCGTCGGCGAGTTGGATGCCATTGAGATACTCTGCCCAGTCTTGACGACAAATCGGCGTGTCGGGCAGTGCTGCCGGGAGTCTTACCTTGGCGGGATCAACACCGATCTTTTGCTTGTCGCTGTCCACATAGGGCCGATGCGGTTCGCCATGCGCGTTGTCGAAGAGGAACCAGGGCTTGCCGGTTTGCTGCGCGCGCTTGATGAAGCTACCAACGACGTTCTTGCCAGTGATGAACTCATCATACGGGAACTTTTCGTTGGGTGACACATGCAGCTTGCCGCTCACGCCCATGTGATAGCCGCGCTGATGCAGGATCTCGGCGAGTGTTGTTACTCCCGGCTTGATTTGGTTTTTCGCATAAGCGGGATTGCTGCGTTCTTCGGCGCTGATTTCGGCGGCGGGTTTGAAGAGGTTGTGGGTGTTGTTGATCAGCCCGTTGCGATGCGGGTAGAGGCCGGAATACATGCAGGCCTTTGAGGGCGAGCACACGGGATAGCCGACATAGTATTGCCGGAACAACACGCCTTCTTTTACCAAGGCATCAAGGTTCGGCGTGCTCAGGCCCGGCGTGCTGAGACAGCCAAGATGCGCGCCCTGATCCTCGATGAGCAGGAGCAGCACATTCAACGGCGCGTTCGTATCACGCGCGGCGGCTGGCGCTGGCGCGTCAAAGCTCCACGTCTTCACCGCTGCGCCTTTCGCATCGCGCAACACCAGGCTGCGAATCACGATGCGACCGGGCGCGGTGGCGGGATCGATGCGCAATGCGAAGAGGCGACCCGGAGCATCGAGCGCGATCTTGTAGTCGTGAAACGCGCCATCGTGCTCGGGCTTGAAGGTGACTTTGCTCGCACGGCCAAAACCATCCTTCGCGTTCTGCGTGAAGAAGACCTGACCATCGCCCTTCGCATCCGACTGCATGCCCAGCTCGAGCGTGAACGGCCCAGTCGCATTCGCAGGCAAATCCTTCGTCGCGAACCAAGGATCGCCGCCCGTGGAATCGATGCGCAGCGTGTGATCGGCAACAGTTAGCTTC
>JBBSDS010000056.1:0-18458 GCA_038240495.1 Chthoniobacterales bacterium
AGGCAGCGCGCGCCCCGTGACTATCGGTCCGCCTTCTAAGCCTTCTTTCGCGGTGCGGTATAGACCATCCAGTCGCCTTCATCGCCCTTTTCATTTTCGCATTTTTCGAGGCGGAAGCCGGCGCCCTTGTAAAAGGCGATGAGGTCGGCCTGCGCCTGCCGGCCGGCGATGTCCGTGCGCTGCAGAGCCTTGCCGTCCTTGGCGGTGGTTTCGAGCTCGCCGGGCGGCTGCAACTTCACGCGGCAGATGGTCCCGGCCCGGCTCGTCAATTCCGCGAGCAGTTTTCTCAGGAAGGTGCCGCCCAGACCTGATCCCCACAAGCCCGGCGGCACATAGAGATCGTTGGAGCCCCACTGGACGATGTCGCCTTTTTTTTCGACGCGGGCGATTGCCACCTGGAGTTTGATTTCTTTGGATTTCGTCGAGCCATCGGACTGCTGCATGAGCACGATCTCGAACGGGTAATATTTGTCTTTCCAATCCTTCTCGTGCGCCAGGGGTTTGCGCGATTGCTTGAGATCCCGCGCGCGCTCCCAAAACGTCTTGGCGAAGCCGTTTGGCGGGGTGTCCGCGCATTTGCCGAGAGTCTTCGGAATCGGCGGGTAGTCGAGGTCGTCGAGATCGAAACGCTCCTCGAGAAACCGGCGAAACTGAGCGCTGTGGCGGGTCTTCATGAGCGGCCACCAAAATCGGAACGTCGGCGTATAAGCCCAGCGCTGGAAGAGATTGACCCAGCCAACATTCATCGGGTGGTTCCAGTGCGTGTCGAGATAGCAGCTCAGCCAGACGTCTTCCATGGCGTGCGCCATCGCGAGCATGGCCACGAGGTCCGTGTGCAATTCATCGAAGCTGGGAACAGCTTTAGCGCGCTGGCTGCGCTTCGGCGACATCTCGACGAGCTCCGGGAAAATCTCACGCTGAAGTCGCGGCGAGGCATCCGTGCGAAGGCGTTGCTCGAGCTCGGCCACCCGACCGCTCGTTTGCGCGAGCCGGTCTGCAAGGTCTGCGGGCGCCGGATACCATTCGCGCCGGACGCCGAGGAAGATGTCCTCAGGCGTGCATTCTTTTGAGGTTTTCCGAATTCGCTCGAGAAAGCCAAAAACCGCGAGGAGGGCATGCTCGCCGAGCCGCCGGTAGGATTCCCATTGCGCTTCGTCATAGAACTGATCGCCGGTGCCCTCATGGGGAAACTGCGCGTTGCGAGTCCGATACTGCGCCACGTCGCCGGGTTCGTCGCCGGTGATCGTCGGCTTGAAATAAACGAGCACTCCGGTGTCATTTTTTTCCCGGTCGTAGATGATATTGCCGACGACCGCGTGCTGGCGAGACAGCCGGCCTTCCGCTTCGTTCGGGCGCAATGGACCGAGGTCGATTTCAATCTCGACGCCGAAGTCTTCGCGAATGCGCCGCACGGCATTTCCGAAATCATCGAAAGCGATTTCCGCGTCGGCTCCGCAATCCGAAAGCAGGATGTATCGGCAGTGCCGGCGGACAAGTTCGTAAAGCGCGAGATTTTCAAAATGTGCTCCATCGGAAAGGTGGACGTAGCGCGAGCGGGGCGCTTCGACTTCTTTGTCACCGACGCGAATCCGCGTCATGCCGCACTCCGTGAGGCCAAACATCTCGCGGAGAAAGAGCGCGCCGGGAAACCAGCCTAGATCATCCGTGTCGCTGCACGGATGCGGGAGCCAAAGGCCGAGGCGCAGATTGAGCGCTGACATGAGAAAGCAAACGACGGTGCCGAGGTTCGCGGAAAGTGAACCCATGTTGGAATTGAACGCCGCGGCCGAGGCGGTGATTGCCGACGAGAGCGTCAGCCGGTCTATGCAGGTGGGCGAGTCGCTGGGCTGATTATTCCACGGCCGCCAATGATTGCCGATCTGGAAACCGAGCGGCGAGAGGACCGCGCTGCGCGAGGCTCGAGTGAGATTGGAAAGCTGATCGCCACCCACGTCGTTGGCCGCGCAGCAGATGAGATGAAGCGGCCCGCGTTTGATGCCGGTGCCGGTCGGCAGCAGGGCGCGCATCTTGATGTCATCGCCGATGCGCACGTCGATGAAGCGGTTTGTCCCGGCGTCTTGCTGGAGGGCATTGGGATTCGATGCTCCGAGGTAGGCGCGGGCGAGACGATTGCGGTAAAAGGCGTGCATGCTCACGAGCGCTGGGTCGAAGAAAGCCGCGGCGAATCCGATGATGCCCAGCGCGCTGAGCAGCGCGATGACGTAAAAGGTATTGTGCCATCGGTAGAGGCCGAAAATCAAAACGGACGCGATGCACATGGCCGTGAGCAGCAGCGCGACGAGCGCCAGCAATTGCGGGGCGAGCGACTTCAGCGTTTCGAGCATTCCACCTTCGCGCGGACCCGAGAGCTGGTTGATGAACCAGTTACGCAGCAGCGCAAACGCCCCGCCGGAAAGAACCGCGCCAGCAGCCGTCGCCTGCCCATATTCACGGGCAAGGAAAGCGCCGGCGATCCAAATGCCCGCGATGATGCTCCAGAGAGTCGCGGCCGCGAGGAGCCTCTGCAGGACGCGGTCGATCGTGCTCACCTGTGCGCGGAGTGTGCTGCCTTGGAAAGCCCGGCGAATGCGCCATCGCCAACTCACCGCCATCGCCTTGGGGCGCTGGAGGATGGCGCGGACGGTGCCCGCCGCGGCTGCTGGCGCCGGCTGCTCCACGTCTGCAGTTGTCCCATCGTCCCCGCGAAAAAAGCGGAGAATCAAGATGCGAGGAATGAAGAGGAGCAGCGCTGTGCCGGCCCACGTCAGGGGCGTGTGCAAGAGGTGTTTGCTGAAGACAAAGTCGCCGCCGAGAGGATCAATGCCCTCGATCGGCCAGAGGTTGCGAATCTGGCCGAGAAGGCCGCTCCGCTGGATGGCCCACCACACGCAGCCACCCGCGACGATCGTCACGATCGCCGTCCCCACCCACCAGCGGGTGGGAAAGGCCGCGTCCTCTGCTTTCCCGCGCCCCGCCCACCGCCGCTCGCAGAGCCACTCCACGACCAGCGCCATGAGGATGACCGCGGTCATGGCTCGCCACGGCTCCCACGGGAGCGTGGCCATCGCCGCTGCGACCCAGAGGAGTTCTCCGACGGCGATGAATGCCAGCGCGACGAGTAAAGCCGGCAGCATCGCACTCAGCACCGCGAGCACGGCTCCCCACGTCTCGCTTTGGAAAAAGCCGATGCGCGGCGCGAGGAAGTTTCCAAACTCCCGCAAGTGCCGGACCTCGGCCGGCTCGGCGGTGCCGCTCGCCTTCGGAAACGGATCGTCCCCGGCGGGCGTCGGGGTGCGCCGTGCCAGCCACGCGCTCCACCATGCCCCGATGTAGCCACCTCCGGATACCGTCGAGAGATAGTCGAAATGCGCGAGTATCTTGAGGCGGTGGAGTCCTTGGAGAACGCCGAGATTGAAAGTGGCACTGCGGATGCCGCCGCCGGAAAATGCCAGCCCGACGCAATCTTCATTGGCGAAGGTCACCCGCGGAGATTCCGTAAAATTGCCCGCGGCAACCTCGGGTTCATCGTGGAATTTCTCGGCCGCGCCCACGGTCTGATCGGATACACCATGAGCATGTCGCCAGCGCTGCTCGGCTGCAAAAAGCTGCTCGAAGTTTCCGGTTTGGGGAACCGACTGAATGACCGCCTCGTCCTTCGTCATACGGGTGCCGAGGCTAGGCGCCGGATGGCCGCGGAGCAATCGTGAACTGCGGGCGCAGCGCCGTCTTCGGCAGGGCGTTTTTGCGAAAGACTTTGCCACTGCGGGCCGGTTTACTTTAAAGACTTCAGATGCCTCACGTTGCAGTCGTCATCCCCGCGCGTTACGCCTCCACGCGCCTGCCCGCGAAGCCGCTTCATCCCATCGCGGGGAAGCCGCTGATCCAGCATGTGTGGGAGCGTTGCGCCCGCGCCAGGGGCATCGAAACGGTGATTGTTGCGACGGATGATATGCGCATCGCGGATGCCGCATTTGCCTTCGGCGCAGAAGTGGCGATGACTTCGCCGAAGCATCGCAGCGGCACGGATCGCGTCGCGGAGGTGGCGAAGAAACTGCGCGGCTTTTCGCATGTCATCAACGTGCAGGGCGACGAGCCGCTCGTGGACCCGGTCGTCGTCGCGAAGCTCGCGAAGTCGATGGTCGCAGATCGAAAGATCGAGATGATCACGTCCGCGAGTGTCTTCGCGCCAGATGACGATTTGACGAATCCAAACATGGTCAAGGTTGTGCTCGATCGTGAAAGCAACGGCCTTTATTTCTCCCGCTCGCCGATTCCCTACGTCCGCGGCGACGGCGTGCGTCCGAGCTTTTACCGCCATCAAGGCATCTACGGTTACACGACGAAATTCCTGCTCCAGTTTGTGAAGTGGAAGCCGGGCATTCTCGAACAAGCCGAATCGCTCGAACAACTCCGCGCGCTAGAAAATGGCGCGAAAATCCGCGTCGTTTTGGCGAAAGACGCGGCGGTGAGTGTCGATACGCCCGAAGATGTCGTGGCCTTCGAGCGCATCCTGGCCCGGCGATAACTCTTTCAAACCTCAAACCTCACCTTCTTGAAATACATCTTCGTCACCGGCGGCGTCGTCAGCTCCCTCGGCAAGGGTCTGGCTGCTGCGTCGCTCGGCACCTTGCTCGAACATCGCGGCCTGAAGGTCGTGATGCAAAAGTTCGACCCGTATCTCAACGTCGATCCGGGGACGATGAGCCCGTATCAACACGGCGAAGTTTACGTCCTCGACGACGGCGCGGAAACCGACCTCGACCTCGGCCATTACGAACGCTTCACGCACGCTGTCCTCTCCCGCTCGAACAACACGACGAGCGGGCAGGTTTACCAGACGGTGCTCGATAAGGAGCGGCGCGGCGACTACCTCGGCAAGACGGTGCAGGTCATTCCGCATGTCACCGATGAGATCAAAGCGCGCTTGCGCAAGCTGAGCACGGAACAGCCGTGCGATGTGGTGATTACCGAAATCGGCGGGACGACCGGCGATATCGAAGGGCTGCCGTTTCTCGAAGCGATCCGGCAATTCATCCAGGAAGCAGGCCCGCAGAATGCGATCGTCATGCACGTCACGCTCGTGCCTTACATCAAGGCGGCGGGCGAACTGAAGACGAAGCCGTCGCAGCAATCCGTTGCCAAACTGCGCGAGATCGGTTTGCACCCGCAGGTGCTCATCTGCCGCACCGAGCATCCGCTCGGCGAAGACGTGCGCTACAAGCTCTCGGTTTTCTGTAACGTGCCGCTCGATGCCGTCGTCGAAGCGCGCGATGTGGACAACACGATTTACGAGATGCCGTTGATGCTCCAGCACGAGCGGCTCGATGACACGGTGCTCCGTCTGCTCCAGATCACCGCGCCGCTCGCGGACATGACGGACTGGAAGAAATTCGTGTCGCGTGTGGTCAAGCCAAAGAAGCGGGTGAAGATCGCGGTCGTCGGCAAATACATCGAGCTTCAGGACGCCTACAAGTCGATCTACGAGTCACTCACGCACGCCGGCGCGAGTGCGGATTGCGGGATCGAATTGGTGCAGGTGGACGCGGAGCAGCTTGAGGAAAAGCATCCTTCGGAATTGCTTCGCGACGTGGCCGGCATTCTTGTACCGGGCGGCTTCGGCGATCGTGGTATCGAGGGCAAAATCACCGCCACGCAATACGCCCGCGAGCAAGGCGTGCCGTTCCTCGGCCTCTGCCTCGGCATGCAAGTCGCGACCATCGAATTTGCCCGCCACGTCTGCGGCTTGAAAGGTGCGAACAGCACGGAGTTCGACACCGAAGCGAAAGACCCAGTGATCGATTTGCTCGAGACGCAAAAGGATGTGACCGACAAAGGCGCGTCGATGCGGCTTGGCTCGTGGACGACGCGGATCAAGGAAGGCACCCGTGCGTATCTGGTCTATGGCAAAACCGAGATCCGCGAACGGCATCGGCATCGCTACGAGTTCAACATGAAATATCGCGAGCAGATGGAAGCCGCGGGCTTTGTCATCAGCGGCACATCGCCCGACGGTGCGCTCGTCGAGATCGTCGAGTTAAAGGATCATCCGTGGTATCTCGCCTGCCAGTACCACCCGGAATTTCAGTCGAAGCCGAACAAGCCGCACCCGCTCTTCAAAGGATTCGTCACGGCTTGTCTCGGGAACGGGGGCTGAGCTGCGCACGCCTGATGGTGCGTGAAAAGCAATGCCATAGCTTCGAGCTAGTGTAGTCCGCCGCAATTAGCGTGGGATTGAATCACTCTGATGAGCGCCGTCTTACTTAGGCGCTTGATCATTAATAATTGCGGTGGCCTACACTAGCTATGACAGGATTTGCCCGGCTTCGATAACTTCGCGCCGAGTGCCGGCTACATTTCCACCAACAGAGCTTTCTGTGCTTTCGCAATCGTCTCCCGAGCCTTTCGCGCAAGTGCATCCGGGGTGAATGGCTTCTGCAAGAAGGCGATCTCTGCTTCGGAGCTTGCGTCTCCGATGATATCATCGTCGGTATAACCGGAGATAAAGAGCACGCAGGGTGCGGCGTCCATGGATTGAAGACGTTCGATTAGTTCTTGTCCGCTCATCCCTGGCATGACCAGATCGGTGATGATCAAATCCACGCTGCTCCCGCGCTCGGTCAGCAACTTGAGCGCATCGACTCCACTTTCCGCCTCGAACACGGTGTAGCCGATCTCTTCGAGCACTCGCGCGGCGAGCATCCGCACCGCCTCCTCATCCTCGACAACGAGGATGGTGCCGCTTGCGCCCTGCACACGGTCATCCATTTCAACCGTTGTCTCCGCTGCTGGCGCGGGAAGGTCCGTGCGCGGGAAGTAGATCGTGAAGACGGTGCCTTTGCCGACGGTGCTGGAGACATGGATAAAGCCTCCGGCTTGTTTGACGATGCGCTCGCAAGTCGAGAGGCCGAGTCCCGTCCCGCGATCCGCTGGCTTGGTGGTAAAGAATGGCTCGAAGATACGATCCACTACTTCCCGACTCATCCCGATGCCAGTATCGCTGATTTGCAATGCGACATATTCCCGGCCGCTGCCTTCGCAGGTTTCGGAGAGCGATACATTTCCCAAACCAATGCTCAAGTTACCACCCTCTGGCATCGCGTCGCGCGCGTTGACTGCCAGGTTGATGACGATCTGCTCGCATTGTCCGGGATCAGCGCTGATCGGCCAGAGGTCGTCGGGGACGGAGACCGAAAGTGCAATGTTTTCGCGAATCATCCGACGCAAAAGGCCGTGGACGTGGCGGACAGTCTCGCCAAGATCCATCCGCATCGGATGCATGATCTGCTTCCGGCTAAAGACGAGGAGCTGTCGTGTCAGGCGGGCGGAGTGTTCCGCTGCGCGCAGGATGTGACTCGCGTCTTCATGCAATGAATCTTGCGCTGGAATTCGTGCCATCATTAGCGATGAGTAACCCATCATCGCCGTAAGAGCGTTATTGAAGTCATGCGCGATACTCCCCGCTAACTTACCGACTGCATCCATCTTCTGGATTTGCCGCAGTTCAGCTTCAAGCTTCTCCCGCTCTGAAACGTCACTAAAGACAATGACACACCCGGCGATTGGCGCATCATCCTCCCGGATCGGAGCGGTGCTATGTTCGATGTGCTTTTCCGCGCCCTGCTTGCTGATTAGTAAAGTATGATTGGCGTGGTAATGGCTCCGACCTTCGGTCAACGCCAGCGCTACAGCGTCTATTGGCGTCAGACGTGACATTTCGTCGAGGATGGAGAAGATTCCCGAATAATGTCGGCCCACCGATTCCGCATAGGTCCGTCCCAGCAGCTTCTCCGCGACAGCGTTGACAAAGGTAATCAGGCCATTTGCGTCGGTGGTAATGACGCCATCGCCGATGCTTCGCAGGGTGGTGGATAGCCATTGCTCGCGTTCGCGGTTTTTCTTTTCGCTCCGATGTTTGTAGAGCGCCATCTCGATGCCCGCATGCAACCCGCGTTCCTCGAAAGGTTTGATAAGGAAGCCAAATGGGTCGGTGATCTTCGCCCTCTGCATGGTGGCTTCATCGGAGTTCGCCGTGAGATAAACGATCGGGACGTCTTGTTGCCCGGTGATGGCAGTGGCCGCATCGACCCCGTCGATGTTTCCCCGCAGATTGATATCCATGAGGATCAAATCCGGCTGATTGGCAATCGCAGTCGCAATCGCCTTCTCGCCAGTTCCGACGGTCACAGGAACATCGTACCCGAGCCTTCGCAGCATCGCTTGAAGATCCTTGGCGATGATGCCTTCGTCTTCGACGATGAGAATTTGAGTCTTTTGCATGGGTGTTTAGCGAGTTGCTTCTGGAAAGGTGATTTCAAATTTGGTGCCGGTGCCGTTGAAGAGTTGGATATCGCCATCCAACTGCTCGGTAAGTGTGGTGACGAGTTGCATGCCCAGGGACTCGGTTTCGCGGAAGTCCACGCCCTTGGGAAAGCCCACACCGTCATCGGCGACACTGAGCTGGAGCTGTTTTCCTTCCGTTCGCGCCATCCGAATGGCGATCGTCCCTCCGCGACCGCCGTTGAAGGCATACTTGAAGCAGTTAGTAACTAACTCATTGACGATGAGTCCGCAGGGAACGGCGGAATCGACACCGAGCATGATCTCATCGACATCGACGGAGATTGCGACTGCCGAGGCCGATCCCGCGAAGCTGCCGGCCAGTCCGCTGGTCAATGCCTTGAGGTAGTCTGCGAAGTCGATCCGCGCGAGATCGCTGGATTGGTAAAGCTTCTCGTGGATCAAAGACATCGACCGCACCCGATGCCGGGTTTCTAAGAAGAGCGCGCGGGCTTCCGGATCCTTGATGTTGGCGGACTGGAGACTGAGCAGGCTCGAGATGGTCTGAAGGTTATTTTTTACCCGGTGATGGATCTCCTTCAGGAGCACGTCTTTTTCTCCGAGCAATCCCGTGAGGGTGGCGTTGGAGCGCGAAAGCTCGATCGTCCGTTCTTCCACGCGCCGTTCCAGATCCGCGTTGGTGTTTTGCAATATTTCCTCGGCCCGCTGGCGCTCGAGGACGTTTCGACGGAGTCGCAAGCGTTCGGCACCTACGGTAACTACGTCGTAGATGATGCTGAAAATTCCCATCAGGCTGAGGATGCCCATCGGCCCGACGTTGGGAATGAACATGCCGCGTTGGTCGAAGATCACGATCTGCGCTCCGGCCCACAACGCGGCGCTCCCGATGATCAATCCAACGTGGAGCAATGGCGATACGCGGTAGAGGCAGCAGCCGAGCGCGATCAAACCGGCGAACGCGCACAGCGCGAATGCGAGCTGCCAGGGCACCACGCTCAGGAACTCGTGATGGAGTGCGGCGTTGACGGCATTCAGTTGGATTTCGGCGCCGGTCATCATCCCCAGGGCGGTCTGGTGCTCGTCGTGCTGCCAGTTTCCAGAGGCTCCGATGATGACGATCTTGTCCTTGAAAAAGCCTCCACTGCCGTAATTCAACCGCCAGTATTTCGGAACAAAAATCTCGTGAATAGGGAGCGGGCGAAACGTCCCCGGCGGACCCGCGAGGCGCACGCGGTGGCTTTCCCGGTCTATCGGCACAGATGCGCCAAATCCCGCTTTCTGAAGCGCCCGCGCCGCGAGGGAAAAGTCCTCCTCGCTGTGCCAGACGCCGTATTCCACCGCCCAGCGATAGTGGGCACTGCGCACGACGCCGTCGGCATCCGGCCAGAAATTATCGAAACCAATCCGCGAGTCGCGCAGCGAAGTCTGCGGAATGAGCGTGGGGGTCGGCACTCCGAAGGTGAAGCGCGTGACATCGAGGACGTCGGTAATATTGCCGGCGACGACGACGTGGTCCTTGTGCCGGTCGAGACTGGCGCGAAAGGCGGCGTCCTCCGGCGAGGGCTTGGGAAAGGTAAAGTCGAAGACTACGGCTCGGGCGCCCGCGCTCATCAATCGGTCGAGGACCAGGGCATAGACTTCCCGGGACCAAGGCCATTCCTGAACCATGAGGTCGAGTGCGTGTCGCGATTCCGCGTCCGCCGATCGCAGATCGAAGAGTCGATTGAGATCGGTAGAGTCGAGACTCGCCGACGCCGTGTCTCGAGCGAGGAAGACGAGATTGGGATCCGCGGGCGCGGGCCGCCCAAAGTGCACCAACGCATCCTGCACGAAGAGTTGGGCCTGCGACATCCAGGCAAAACCGCCGACTTGCGCATACCCGGCCAGCAGGGTGATGATCGCGGCGGCGGCGATGTGAAGGGACGTGCGCGGGCTGGGCATTGCGGACGGAGGGGAAGCTGAAACCGTGCCGCGAGTTGACGAGGCCGGGGCACGAGCCGTGCTATCTCATTTGCCGGAAAATGGTCCGACGTTCGATTATTTACGCCGCTGCCTGTCTGACGGTCCCTGCGTTTCTGCTCGCCCAGACGCCGGTCCTCCCTCAGATCGAACAATCGCGCCAATTTACCGGTCCGCCAGGTACCATCGATCTGCAAGGGCAGCGCAACGCACCGCCCGCGGGAAGACTTGAGGATGCCGGCATCTCCGACGATTCCTTCGGCGCGCAGGTCATTTTCAAGCGGCAGGAAAAGCCGCAGCCCTTCAATGGATTTGCGGAAATCGCGGCGTTTGTGACGAACAATGTCGCGCTCACGAAAGTCGATCCCGTCCAGGACAGCTTCCTCGTCGCTACGACCGGCGCCAGCTTCACCCAGCGCTTTGCCTACAATCTGCGCTTCGACGCCAGCGCCCGCGCCGCGGCTTATCGCTACGACAAGTTCCCCCAACTCGATTTCCAGAGCACGGACCTCTCCGCGGGCGTCGCGTGGTCGCCGCCGGCATTGCGCGGCGCCGAGATCTTGACGCGCTATACTTTTACCGACCTCACTACGTCCGAGCACACGCGCGAGTTTTACAAGAATCACGCCATCCTCCTCGGCATTCAGAAAGTCGTGCCGTTCAGCCGTGCCCAGGCCGTCTATTTCGGCGCCAGCGCCCAGTGGAGCTTCGCCGATCCCAAGCCCGCGGGGCGCGACGAATACACCGCCTACGGCGGCTATCGGGCGCAACTTACGCGGAGTCTCGATGCCGATCTTTTCTATCGTTACGGCAGGTATGTTTACCGCTACGGCAAAGGGCGGCACGACAACAACCAGACCGTCTCGCTCGGTCTCCATTACACGCCCAAGGAGTGGCTCTCATTTTCGGCGACCGGCTTCGTCGGCGCGGACCGTTCCAATCGCAAGACTTTCAATTACGACGTGGCCAATGTCGGCGTCGGGATTCAATGCTCGATTCGGTTTTGACTTTACCAAAGTTGGTCGGGCGGTTCCCCAGAGTGGTGGCGGTAAGCCCTTGGAATAATTTGAGTATTTTTCTGATGCGGTGCGGCGGGTGCTATCTCACGGCAACTCTCCCAATGGAACTTCGTCTGTTCACGGTTTTTGCCTTGTTGGTCTCGGTGATCCCGCCTGTTTTCGCGGGATCGCTCCGGGATGCCCGGGTGACTCACGCGATTGGGGACGTCCGAATCGCGGACGCGTCCATTGCAGTCCACCCCGCGGCGGCGCAGGAAGTCATCGGCGCGGGCTTGACCGTGCTCCTCGGCTCCCACTCCCGCGCGGAGCTGCTCTTTGCGGATCAAACGCTCACCCGTCTCGGGGGCGAAACCGCGCTGCGGATCAAGCCCGGCTCCCGCGACCTCCTGCTCGATCAGGGGACTTTGCTGGTTCAGGTGCCGCGATTTCATGGCGGCGCCCGCGTTCGTGCAGGTCCCCTGACGGCCACGGTCGGCGGCGCCACTTTCCTCATCGAGCATCTGCCGGCCAGGAGCGTGAAGATCGTGGTCCTCGAAGGCGACTTGCGACTGTCGGTGAACGGTTTTCTCGGTGACAGCATCATCCTCACGCCGGGAAAGCTCCTCATCACGAACCCGGACGTTCGACGCATTCCCGACCCCGTGGACGTGGACTTGCGGACCCTCGCGGAGACCTCGTCCCTCATCAATCCGAAGCTCTTCCTCGGCGCGTCCGGAAGCGCCCTGCCCAGCCTGCCGCTCATCGCGCAGAAGATCGCGCGCCAGGACAGGCTCGTGCAAAGCAAGAAACTGTTCCCGACCAACCTCGTCATTATGGGGAGCGGCACGAGGATTGTCATTCCAGGCGCAGCGGCGACCGCACAAAGCCCCGGTCCGGAGAGAGAGGCTGCCGAAGTCGCGAGCAAAAATGCGACGGAGGTCCGCAATTCTACGAAGATCGCGCTTGAGCGGCAGGCGGGAGAGCTGCGCAGAGAAAAAGTTCCCCTACCGGAACCATAGTTTCCATAATTAGGCACCGGAAGTGCTGATTGGGGAATCGGTTCGACTCTTCTCTAATCTATGAAACTCCGCACTCTTCCTACTTTGGCCATCCTCGGCGTATTGACGTCTCAAATCTTCGCCGGACCGCTCAAAGAAGCGAAAATCAATCAAATCATCAACGATGTGAAAGTCGTCGAGCCGCGGCAGGGAGCGCGACCTGCGACCCTTCAGGAATTGATCAAGGACGACCTCGGCGTGGCCACGGGCGTCCAGTCGCGGGCGGAATTGGTCTTCCAGGACAACACGCTGACCCGCCTCGGCGCGGAGACCTTCTTCAGCTTCCAGCCCGGCACGCGCAACATGAACCTCGACCGCGGCGCGATGCTCCTTCAGGTGCCGAAAAATCTCGGCGGCGCCCACATCCGCGCGGCGTCGGTGAGCGCGTCGATCACCGGCACCACGATCATGGTCGAGCATCTGCCCGGGAGCATGGTGAAGATCGTCGTCCTCGAAGGCAGCCTGCGCGTTGCGGTCGATGCACATCCGACCGAGAGCATCCTCCTCACCGCGGGCAGGATGGTCACGATGGCGCCGGACGCGAAGCAAGTGCCAAAGCCCGTGGACGTGGACCTGCGCAAGCTGGTGCGCACCTCGGCGCTGATCGATCCGGCGCTCTTCGATGGCAAGGCCAAAGGTTCCGTCGCGGCGCTGCCGAGCATGGGGCTCATTGAAACGGAAATCAGCCGGCAGGACGGACAGGTGAAAATCGCGCCGCTGGTCGCCGCGAACATTGAGGTGCCCGCGCCCGATGACGATCGCATCAAGCTCGCCCTCCTGAGCAGCGATCCTCTCGCGACCAGCCAGGCCAAGACCGAGCCGCCCGTGCTGTCCACCAACTTGACGTCTGACCTGACAACCGAGCCCGCCTCCGCTCCGACCACTGGCACGGCCACGAGCACGACACCTCCGCCCGTCGTGGTCACGCCGCCGCCGGTGGTGACGCCGCCGCCTGTTGTGGTCACGCCGCCGCCGGTGGTGACGCCGCCGCCCGTTGTGGTCACGCCTCCGCCGGTCGTGACACCTCCGCCCGTTGTGGTCACGCCCCCGCCGATCGTGACACCTCCGCCCGTTGTGGTCACGCCCCCACCGGTCGTGACGCCTCCGCCCGTGGTCGTGACGCCGCCGCCCGTCATCGTCCCCTTGCACGCCCTGCCCGTGACCGGGGTGGGACAAGTCGTCGGCTCCGCTTACCACTTCTACACCGGAGGTGCGAATCCCACCTACCAGCAAACGCTAAGCACCCCGCTCATCAATGGGACGACTTACGGCGGGATGTCCGTGGACGGTCCCGCGGGGAACTTCCTCTTCGGCACCGCATCCACTTTCGGCGCGAAAGTGAATTTCGATGGAAGGTTCGGCTTCGGCAATGACCCCACCTTCCCGACCGCCGGAGTCGCCGTTTACAAGATGGCCGCGATCACCATGGCAGGGACTCCCGTGTTCGACACGACCGGCGGGTCGGCGGATTTCGCGCTCATCGGCGTGACTGGGATCAATGGGTCGGGGACGTGGAATCTCAGCGGGATGCACAGCCTCTTCCTCGGCACCAATGCCGGGAGCATCTCGCTCACCGCGCCGGGCTCGCTCCAGGCTACGACCGGTCCCGACCCGGCATTCCTCCATCTCTACGCGGAGAACGGCGGATACGGGGATGTCATCCTCGCCGACAACCTCGTCACCCCGGCGAAGCCTTTCAAAATCACACTGCCCGGAACCGCGATCCACATCGACGCGGATCACGACGTGATCATCGGAGACTTGGCGAACATCACTGCCAGCTCGCTCGAAGTGAATGCGCTGAACAGCTTGCAAGTGAAGGGCACGGTCAACGCCGGCTTGGTCCAGCTTCGGACTGCTGCCGACATCCAAATCAAAGGGACCGTCACCGCCACATCCTTCTACGGCTTCGGCAGCAGCTTCAAGGTGCTGGGCAACCTGACCTCGGACAATATCGCCATCGACGTGGGCGGCGACCTGCTTCCGGGATCCGCCGGCTCCCTGATCAAGGGCAAGGACATTTCCTTGAAATTCGGAGGCGCCATGAGCCTCAACCAGACGGATAATTCAAAGACGCGCTTCGACGTAAGTGGCGGGAGCGGCTTCCGCGCCGAAGCGGGGACGATCACGGCGGTCTCCAACTTTGCCGTGCCCACCGGGGTGACCGGCACTCTCAAAGCGGGGTCGGGTGGGTTGAACGCCGCGACCTTCAGTCTCACGAACTTCGATCACGTCGAGTCGGCGAGCGATCTCAAGGCGGTGAACATCGACACGCGAGAATTGGTCGTGGCAAACGGCGCCACGCTGACCGGCAATCTGACGGCGGGGACCACCGACGTGGGCGGCCTCTTGTCGGTCAGCGGAAGCATCGGCGCTCGCGCCAACGACAGCGAGACCAGCCCGCATGTGCTCAAAGCCAACACCCTGCAAGTCGCAGGCGGGCTGAACTTCAGCGGAGCCGCGGGGAGTTCCTCGATCGCTCCCACCGGCGGCGGCCTCCTCGATGTGGACGCCTCGACGGTCCTGTTTGCCAGCGGATCAGGGGGGATCAATGGCGCGAATTTCAACGGCGGCGATGCGGCGAATGGCGCGCTCGATGAAGGCGGCAACGGCGGCATGCTCAATGTCGGCAGCGATGTGAAGCCGATCGCCGGACCGATCACCGCGGACGTGCCGATCTCCGCCACGACGGGCGCGAATTCGAATAAGGTGAACTACGGCGGCAAGGGCGGCACGGTCAATCTCGTGAGCAATGACACGATCAACGTGAACGCGAGCGTAAAAGTCTCCGATAGCGCCGGCGGCAAGGCGAGCAAGCAGGGCGGCAACATCAAAATTGACAGCCGCAAGACGACAGGCAGCGCGATCAATGTCACTAGCACCGGCCAGCTCCTCTCGCTCCTCGCGGCAGCGGCGCCTGGACCTGGCGGCAAGGTCGAGTTCATCTCCGCCGGCGGCGACATCACGGTCAATGGCGGCAAAGTGCAGGCCGACAAAGGCACCGTGGATATCCGCAACAACGGCATCGACGGTCGCGTCCTGCTCACCAATGCCACGATCAGCGGCGACGTGGTGAAAGTCGGCGCGCTCGGGGCGAACGGCCAGCTCATCATCGGCGGCGGCACGATCAGCGCCGACAGTATGCTCAAGCTCTACGGTGGCACGAGCAACGGCCAGGTCCGCTTCACCGACAACACCAACCTCAGCGGCAACGGCGTGAAACACATCGCCGGCAAAACGGTGCAGATCGACAACGGCAAAGTCGTGACCGTTGGCGGGAGCAGTCCCGCGAATGTCTATACCGACAACCCGAACTACACCGGCTCCGGCGGCAACGGCTCGACGAGCGGCGCCTTCGGCGGCAAGGGCGCGACGACCCAGGCGCATGCCAATCGTCCGGCGTTCTAGAGCGTGTTTGTAAACTAAACGTATTCATGTGCGGTCGGAATGACGCGCGAGGGAAGTTTACAAACACACCTTCGGTTCGGACGAAAAACAAAGCGCGCCCAAGACGAACCCGCGCGCGCTTTGCGAAGCAAAATAATTTGTCGTCGCCGGCTACCCGCCGACTTCCGCCTTGGCTTCTGCAGCCAGCGCGGTCGAGAGGTAGCGCTCACCAGTCGAGCACGCGATGGTGACGATCACCTTTCCCTTGTTCTCGGGGCGCTTGGCGACTTCGCAGGCAGCCCACACATTTGCGCCCGAGCTGATGCCGGCGAGAATGCCTTCTTCCTTTGCGAGACGGCGGGCGATCGTGAACGAGTCGTCGTTACTCACCTGAACACACTCCACGATTTGCGGATTCCCGTTACTGTCCTTGAGGTGAAGATTATTCGGCACGAAGCCGGCACCGGTGCCCTGAATCTTGTGCGGACCGGGCTTCACGGCCTGCCCCGCGAGCGTCTGCGAAATGACCGGCGAATCCTTGGGTTCGACGGCGATTGCGGTGAACGACGGCTTGCGCGGCTTGAGCGCTTCGGTCACGCCGGTGATCGTGCCGCCGGTGCCGACCGCAGAGACGAAGATGTCGATCTTGCCGTCGGTGTCGTCCCACAATTCCTCGGCGGTCGTCTTGCTGTGAATCGCCGGGTTTGCCGGATTGTTGAACTGCTGCGGCATCCACGCGTTCGGCGTGTTTTTCACGAGATCTTCCGCGCGAGCGATGGCGCCCTTCATGCCTTCTGCGCCGGGCGTGAGGACGAGTTTCGCGCCGAGCATCGCGAGCAGCGTGCGCCGTTCGAGCGACATCGTCTCCGGCATCGTGAGGATGAGCTTGTAGCCTTTCGCCGCCGCGACAAAGGCCAGCGCGATGCCTGTATTGCCGCTGGTCGGCTCGATGATCACGGTGTCCTTGGTGAGCACGCCGCTTTTTTCCGCATCCTCGATCATCGCCATGCCGATGCGATCCTTCACGCTGCCGAGCGGATTGAAGTATTCGAGTTTGATCGCGACCGTCGTGCTCGGATCGACACCGAGGCTCTCGGGGATGCGGTTGAGTTTGACGAGCGGCGTGCGGCCGACGGTCTCGACGATGTTGTTGTAGAGCTTGCCCATATTTGGAAAGGAGGGTTGAGGATTTTGTCGTGCGAAAGGGGTGCCTTTCTACACGGCGCCCGCGCAGCCGGGCAAGGCGGATGTTCCTTCTCGGGACGGGCTCGCAAAAAGACCCGCACTTTCCGTTTGAATTGCGATTCGCGGATGCTACCTCTCCCACCAACTTACACCGATCCCGACTATGGCTGAATTACTCAACGCTCAAGAAATCAAAGTTTGGCTGAAAAAACTTCCCCAATGGGATCACGAAAAAAAACACATCGAGCGTCTTTTCGAGTTCGATGATTTTTCGGAAGCGATCGAATTCGTGAACGGCGTCGCGGAGATCTCCGACGAAGAAGATCATCATCCCGACATCGACATCCGCTACAACAAGGTGCGGGTCGCGCTCTCCACTCACAGCGAAGGCGGTCTAACCGACATGGACTTCGAGGTGGCCGAGAAGATCGACACATTGGTGGACGAGTAAAGTCCGTCGATGCCTGAACTCGGGCCGCAGCCTTCACCTGCGCGGATGTTCATCAGCGCGCTGGTGGTGTTGATCGTCGCAGCATCCGTCTGGTGGTTTGTCGAGTGGCGAAGCGCGCCCCCGCCTCCTCCGCACGTCGAGCTTCCCGACCGCTGAAGCTCCCGCGGAGAAGTTGAAATCGGTGGGTAGTGCGGCAAGTGAAAAAAGCCAAGTCATCCTGAGCGGAGCGTAGCGCAGTCGAAGGATCTCCATCTATTTCCGGGCTTCAGAAGTCCGGAAACAGCGAGAGCTCTTTCGACAAGCTCAAGATGACAGAGGTTGAACCGGGCTGAACTACCACCAAAATGGACCGCCGCCTTGCTTCGCGCGTCCCTTCCCGTTAGCTCTCGCATGGTTATGCAATCCCATCGCGTCCTCGTTGCCCCGTCGATCCTCGCTTGCGATTTCGGACGATTGCACGAAGAGGTTCGCCGCGCGGAAGCCGCGGGTGGCGACTGGCTTCATCTCGATGTCATGGATGGTCACTTCGTGGACAACATCTCCTTCGGTCCGGCATTCGTGGAAGCGACGGCGAAAGTGGCGACAGTGCCGATCGATGTGCATCTCATGGTTGAGCGGCCCGATGTGTATTTTCCACGGTTCGCGAAAAGCGCGGCCAATATCACTGTGCATGTCGAGGCCCGGCATTCCGTCTCGAAAACGCTCGCGGAAATCCGCGCGGCGGGCTGCACCTGCGGGCTTTCACTTCGTCCGGCAACGCCGTTTGAAGCGGTCGCGCCTTTTCTCGAGCAGATCGATTTGCTCCTCGTGATGACGGTCGTGCCGGGCTTTGGTGGGCAACCGTTCATGCCGGAGACGATGCCGAAAGTGCGCGCTGCTCGCGACGCGCGGGAGCGACTGGGGTTGCAGTTCCGCATCGAGGTGGATGGCGGCATCAACGCGCAGACCGCCGCCATCGCCATCGCCCACGGCGCAGACACGCTCGTCGCCGGCACGTCCGTCTTCGGCGCACCCGACATGGCGGAAGCCGTGCGCCGCGTGCGAGGCGCGTAGATTTTTCGAGCGGTTGTCCTGCCGGGTGGAGCAGGCTGCTCACCTGCCGTTTCCGGCGGCTCGCCGGAA
>JBBSDS010000057.1:0-18197 GCA_038240495.1 Chthoniobacterales bacterium
ACTTTCCGTGGGCGTCGCGGTCGCGTCGTGGCTGCCCGCCCGCCGCGCCTCACGCGTGGACCCAATTGTGGCACTCCGAGCCGAATGAAAATCTTACTTCCGACTTCCGACCTCTGACTTCCAATTTTTGACCTATGACCGACCTCCGCTTCGCTATCCGTCAACTTCTGAAATCGCCCGCATTCACGCTCCTGGCCGTGATCACTCTCGCGCTCGGCATCGGCATGAACACCGCAATCTTCAGTCTGATCAACGACCTGTTTCTGCGGGGCCTGCCGTTCTCCGACCCGGGTCGGCTCGTTATCCTTCAGGCCGAAGCGAAGGAGCGGAATCTCGAACAGTTGCCCATGTCGGTCCCGCGCTTCGCGCATTTCCGTGACGGGCAGACTGTTTTCTCGAGTCTCGCTGCGGATACCGGAACTGGTTTCATCATGACAGGCATCGGCGATCCCATTCAGGTCAATGGCGCAAACCAAACTGCGAACTACATGGAGACGCTTGGGGTGCGTCCGATTCTGGGCCGGCTCTTTCTCCCCGAGGAAGAAATGAAGGCCGACGTCGCTTTGGTCAGTGCAAACTTCTGGCGCAACCGGCTTAACTCCGATCCGCAAGTCATCGGCCGCAGCGTGACACTCAACGGCGTGCCGACAACCATCGTGGGGGTTATACCGAATCCGTCAGTCGCGTGGTTTGGCCGCGATCTCGAGGTGATTACGGTCAAGCCTTTCGAGGTGCCGGGCCTGACGAAAGAACGAATCGCCCGGGGCGTAAGTTTCCTGCGGGTCGTCGCGCGACTGAAACCCGGCATCACGATCGAGCAGGCGCGTGGAGCGATGCCAGCCCTCCAGCAAGGTTACCGGCAGGCGCGGCCCGAAAACGCCGATAATTCGTGGTCGCCGGTGGTCAAAGCAGCGGCGGAAGACGCGACTGGGGACCTGCGTCGACCGTTTCAGATCTTGCTCGCAGCTGTCGGCGCTGTGTTGTTGATCGCGTGCAGTAATGTCGCGAATCTACTACTCGTTAGGTTCACCGGCCGCCGCCGCGAGATTGCATTGCGCATGGCCCTCGGCGCGTCGCGGCCAAGTGTGGTCAGGCTGTTTGTCTTTGAAAGCACTCTGGTCAGTTTGATCGCCGGCATCGTCGGCACTTGTCTGGCGCTCTGGGTTGTTTCGATCATTCCCAAACTCTCCTCGAACAACCTCCCGCTGGAAGGGGCCCTCCAATTGAATACTCCGGTGCTCTTGTTCACACTGGGGATCTCTCTTCTCACCGGCGCGGCCATGGGAATGTATCCGGCGTGGCAAAGTTCGCGCGCGGATCTGGTGGATGGATTGAAGGATGGCGGGCGCGCCATGACCGGCAGCCGCGGGCAACAGCGTTTCCGCCGCGGTCTGGTCGCCGCGCAGGTCGGACTTTCAGTTGTGCTTCTCGCGGGCGCCGCGCTCCTTATCGCGAGCTTTGTCCGTTTGAGCCGGCAACCGTCCGGTTTTAGTCCCGACCACCTTTGGGTGGGCGGAGTAGGTCTGCCGCCGACTCAATATCCCGATCCGGAAGCGAGAGCGCGTTTTGTCGAACGCCTCCTGGCGGAATTAAAAACGACGCCCGGCCTCGAATCCGCCGCGATCGGCGACGGCGTGCCCTTGAACGGAAATAATTCTAGCTCGCCGTATGCGCGCGTCGACGGCAACCCGGTCCCGGTAAATCAGCGCCCGCTCGGCCTGACTCGCGCTATTTCACCAGGCTTCTTGAAGACGTTCCGCATTCCGCTCCTCGCAGGGCGCGACTTTGACGAACGTGATGGAGTCGACAAACCGCTCGTCGTTCTCGTGAGCAAATCGACCGCGCAACGTCTCTTTCCGAACGAAGATCCAATTGGCGAGCGGATGTGGTTCGGAACGGACAACAACACCGGCTACATGACGGAAATTGTGGGAATGGTGGACGATGTGCGTTCGCTCCGGCTGGACCGCAAGAACGACGTCGAGTTCTACCGGCCGTGGGCGCAACGCTCGGCGCCTTTCATGGCGGTGACAGTCCGCACCGCGCTGAAAACCGAGGCGGCCGCCGGAATGGTGCGGAGCGCGCTGAACAAACTCGATCCAGGCCTGCCGATCATCCAGCCGAGCACGATGAATGAAATCGTTGACCAGTCGTTAGGCCAGCGCCGGCTCACAATGACACTGCTCGGTGTTTTTGCCGGGATCGCGCTTGTGCTCGCGATGGTCGGAATTTACGGCGCGGTTGCGTATACGGTGGAGCAGCGCACGGGAGAGATCGGTGTGCGCATGGCTCTGGGCGCGCAGACGGCGGATGTCTTGCGGCTCGTGGTGAGACAAGGCATGACTCCCGTCGTGATCGGCCTCATCCTTGGGCTGTCCGCCTCCCTCGCGCTCGGCCGATTGTTAACCGCGCAACTGTATGAAGTCTCCGCGCACAATCCCGCGCTTCTCGCGGCTACTTCAGTCACCCTGGCCGTGGTGGCGTTGCTCGCCTGTCTGATTCCGGCCCGCCGCGCGAGTTTGGTCAATCCGATCGAAGCACTGCGCACCGAATGAACGCTCCATCTTCAAAGTCGCCGCCACATTGCAGCCACCCTCCTCGTTCCCAAACTCTGTTTGGGAACGCACTTGGCCTTGGAAACTCTGTTTCGCGGCGGGAAGGCAACAGAGTTGCCAAGACATCGGCATTCCCAAACAGAGTTTGGGAACGAGGAGAGGAGAACAAATATAGCGCAGGCTTCCAGCTTGCGGAACCAACCCAAAGCAAGCTGGAAGCTTGCGTTACTCTAATATGAATGATTTTCGTTACGCTTTCCGGCAACTGTTGCGACAACCTGGCTTTACGATTCTGGCAGTAGTGGCGCTGGCCATAGGCATCGGCGCCAACACTGTTCTCTTCTCCGCCATCAACACGCTCTTCCTCCGCCCGCTCTCCTACCCACAGCCGGAGCAGCTCGTGCGCGCGTGGGGTTCCTTCCCCGAACGTGGACTTGATCGGGCCAACGTTTCCTGGCCCCGTTATTCCGCGTGGCGCGACCAGCAGCAAAGTTTCTCTGATTTGTCCGCGCAATCCTTCACTGGATTCACGCTCACCGGCCGGGGCGACCCGGAGAACCTCCAGGGGATTCGCGTTACGTCGAATTTCCTTCCGACGCTTGGCGTGGAACCGCTCCTTGGCCGTTCCTTAACTGCCGACGACGATCGACCGGGCGGTCCAAATGTTGTCCTGCTCAGCCACACTTTCTGGCAGAAACGTTTCGGCGGCGATAGGAGCATCCTCGGCCAGGCCATCGTACTCAACGGCACGCCCTTCACCATAATTGGCATCATGCCTCCCTCGGTGAAGTTTCCCTTCGCGCAAAACCAAGTCTGGTTGCCGCGCGTTTTCGAGCAGGAAGGTTTGCCGCCCGATATCGTTCAGCGCGGCACAGGTTATCTGACCATCCTCGGCCGGATGAAACCTGGCGTAAGTCGCCAGCAAGCCGACGAGCAACTTCACATCATCGATAAACGTTATCAGACCGCGAACCCCGAGAAAGTGGATGCAAAGGCGGGCATGAGTGTGGTTTCGTTTCATGAAGACCTGGTCGGCCCGCAACGGCCGATGCTGCTGACGCTCTTCGCCGCTGTCGGATGCGTGCTGCTTGTCGCGTGCGCGAACGTAGCCAATCTCCTCCTCGCTCGCTTCACAGCGCGTCGTAAGGAAATCGCCATTCGCACCGCGCTCGGCGCCACACGTGCTCGAATCGTGATGCAGTTTCTCGCGGAGAGTGTCCTGACCGCCGGCATTGCTGGAATTCTCGGGGTGCTGCTCTCGGTCTGGGGGCTCGATCTGCTCAAGAAAGTCGCCGAGAATTTCATCCCGCGCGTGCTCGAGATTTCTCTCGACTTGCATGTCCTCGGTTTCGCCGTCGCGCTCTCGCTCCTTACCGGTTTGGTTCTCGGGCTCGTCCCGGCCTTGCACGCATCTCGCAGCGATCCGATCGACTCATTGAAAGATTCTTCGCGCGGGACGACGGGACGGCAGGCGGGGCGGCTCCGGGCCGGTCTGCTCGTTGCCGAGGTTGCGCTCTCGCTCGTGTTGCTCGTCGGCGCCGTATTGTTGATCGATAGTTTCCGTCGCCTGCAAAATGTCGATCCCGGTTTCCGCTCCGAAGGCGTCACGACATTTTTCGTCGGCTTGCCGCCGGGTTCGTATCCCGATGTCGAGCGGCAAGGTTTATTCTTTCAAAACGCCATCGAGAAAATCAAAGCGCTTCCTGGCGTGACCAATGCCTCTGCCGGTTCGAATCTCCCCGCCTCCGATAACGGAAACACCCGTTCGCCCGCCGCCGTGGAAGGACGCCCGCTGCCGCCGGTGAGCGATCGAATGATCGCCGTGCGCTCGACAACTTCGCCCGGATTTTTCGAAACGCTTGGCATCCCGATCAGGCAGGGCCGCGATTTCAACTGGCGCGATCGTCCCGGCACGCCGGACGTCGTCATCATCAACGAGACAATGGCGAAAAAACTCTTCCCCGGCGAAAACCCAATCGGTCGTCGTCTCATTACTGGTATCGCATCGATCCCGCGCGAGATCGTCGGCGTCTCCGGTGACGTGCGGGCGGAAAACCTCTCATTGCCGCCTGGTGCGGAAATGTATTATCCCGCTGCGCAACTCGATGGCGCATTCATGAGCATGATCGTGCGCAGTTCGCGCCCGGCGGCGAGTCTTCGCTCGGAACTGATTGCAACCATCCACGCGCTCGACTCGGGTCTGCCCATCGATCGGGTGCAATCGTACTCCGAAGTTCTCGCGCAGGCCTATGCCGATCGGCGTCTCTCGATGTATCTGCTGGGCGGTTTCGCCGGGCTCGCGCTTGCGCTGGCCGGCATGGGCATCTACAGCGTCATCGCTTACGGCGTGGCGCAGCGCACCAACGAATTCGGGATTCGTTTCGCACTCGGCGCCGCCGCTCGCGACGTCATCGGGCTCGTCATGAAGGAGGGATTACGCCTCGCTGTCGTCGGATTGGTCGTGGGCCTCGGGCTTTCCTTCGCCATCACCCGCCTTATGCGCCGCCTTCTCTTTGAAGTCAGCCCCACCGATCCGTGGCTCTACAGCGGAGTCGCGCTCTTTATTTGCAGCGTCGCGGCGCTCGCCTGTTTCGTGCCCGCCCTGCGCGCGACCCGCATCGATCCCATGCAGGCCCTGCGCACAGAATAAGGCGTGACGACAAGATGTGACCAGTGACATGCAAACCTCGATCCAAAGTCGATCCTCGTTCCCAAACTCTGTTTGGGAACGCACTTGGTTTTCGAAACTCTGTTTCGCGGCGGGGCAGGCAATAGAGTTGCCAGGACATCGGCATTCCCAAACAGAGTTTGGGAACGAGGGGTGTGACAAGTGACGAGATGAGGATCCTTATATGATGAACGACATTCGATTCGCCTTCCGCCAGCTTTGGAAGTCGCCCAGTTTCACGATGGCCGCCGTCGCGGTGCTGGCTCTCGGGATTGGAGTTAACACGGCGATCTTCAGCCTGGTCAATGTGATGGTGTTCCAGCCGCCGGCCTACCAACGGCCGGCGGAAATCGTGCAGCTGTTTTCGCAGGACAAGAAGGACCCGAAAAATTTCCGCGCCTTCTCTTACCCGACTTACTGCGACGTTCGGAACCAAAACACGGTCTTCTCAGGTCTGCTGGCACACGACGACAGCGTCGTGGGGCTCGGTGAAAAGGGAAACTTTCGTCGCGCCGTTGTGGACATCGTCAGCTCCAATTACTTCTCAGTGCTCGGCGTGTTGCCGGCCTACGGGCGTCCCTTTCTACCCGAGGAGGAAAAACCGGGCGCCGGCGTGCGCGTCGTGGTCGTGAGCTACAGCTATTGGCAGAAACATTCGCGCGATCCTTCGCTTCTCGGGCGTTCGCTCCTGATTAACGGCCGCATCTATACCATCGTCGGCATCATGCCGGAGGGGTTTACCGGAACGGAGAGCGTTTTTTCACGGGAAGCCTGGCTCCCGCTCGGTGTCTACGACGAAATCATGAGCGATCAGGGAGCCGCGCGGGACAGCTCGTTGAGCGACCGCAGGAGCGATCGACTCATGCTCATCGGCCGACTCAATCCGGGAGTCACAGCCGAAGCGGCGCGGCCAGCTTTGAAAGGGCTCGCCGCAAATTTCGAGGCTGCGTTTCCCGTTGAACAAAAGAATCAGACGCTCATGACGGCGCCGCTCAACCGGTTCGGCACCAGCACCGCTCCTTCCGAAAACGACCCGGTCCCGACCATCGGCGCCTTACTGGCCGCAATGGCGGCCGTGGTCCTGCTCGTCGCCTGTTTGAACCTGGCCAATATGCTGCTCGCGCGCGGCACCTCGCGGCGCAAAGAAATCGCGATCCGTCTCGCGCTCGGTGGGAGCCGCACCCGCATCGTCAGGCAGCTTCTCACCGAGGGATTTTTGCTGGCGCTGCTCGGCGGAATTTGCGGCTTGCTCCTCGGCCTTTGGTCTTCCGATCTGCTCGTCGCCTCGCTCAGCAAAATTTTGCCGATGGATGTCGTCTGGTTGAGCGGACCCAATCCGATGATGCTGGCCGCGAGGCTAGGCTTCTGCGTGCTGGGCACAATCTGCTTTGCCCTCGGGCCGGCGCTCAAGCTTTCGCGCGCGGCCGTTATCGAGGATTTGAAACAACAAGCCGGCGAAGATATGCGCCGGCCGCGTTGGAAATTTCTCCCACGCAATCCACTCGTTGTAGTCCAGATCGCCTTCTCCTTGGCGCTAGTCACGGCAGCCGCGCTTTTCCTTCGAGGCGCCGGGAAGGCGGCTTCGGTCGAAACGGGATTCCAGCCCAGGAACGTTTTCCTTGTAGAAATCGATGCCAGCCTGGGCGGGTTCGATCAAAAGCGTGCGCAGGAGCTTTACCGCATGGTCCGCGAAAAATTCTCGACGCTTCCGGGCGTGCAGCACGCCGCCATCTCGGCGACGGTTCCGTTCGGGATCAACACGGTGCGAAGGACAGTGCTTCGCGCCGGCGTTCCTCCTGCTCCCGATGACAAGCCAGCCACCGCGGCTGAAGGACGGACCTTCGCTCCGTTCTGGAATAGCGTCGGCGGGGATTATTTCGCGGCGGCGGGATTGCCGTTGCTCCGCGGCCGGACTTTCACCGCCGTCGAAGCGACCGAACCTGGCGGACCTGCGGTGGCCATCATCGACGAAATCCTTGCGAAAAGACTGTGGCCGGACGGTGACGCGCTCGGGCAAAGAATTCAGTTTCCTGTTCGCGAAAACGCTCCGCCGGAAACTACCGAGGACGGCAGTGGCCAGATCAAGCGTGGCGAGCCGATCGAAATTATCGGCATCGTGCCGGCCATCAGAAACAGATTGTTCGAAAAAGAGCCGGTCGGTTCGCTCTATTTGCCTTTCCCCCGCGGCTTTCAAAGCGACGCTTTCTTTTTTGTGAAATTCGCTTCGCTCTCGAAGAGCAGCGAATCCGCCACGGCGGACCTGTTGCGCCGCACCGTCCAGAGCGTCGATCCATTGCTTCCTGTTCTGGAGTTGAGGACGTTTGAAAAACACATGGACGGTAATCCACAGCTCTGGATCGTCCGCGCCGGGGCCGCGTTGTTCTCCATTTTCGGCGGACTGGCGCTCCTTCTGGCGGTGATCGGTGTTTACGGCGTCAAGGCGTACTCCGTCGCGCGGCGCACCCGCGAGATCGGGATCCGCATGGCGCTCGGCGCCGAAGGTAAAACGGTGCAATGGATGATTCTGCGCGAAGGTTTCGCCATGGTCGCAGCCGGCCTGGCCCTCGGCCTTCTTCTCGCCTTTGGCACCGGAAAAATTGTCAGCAGCATTCTCTTTCAAGTCAGTTCGACCGATCCGTTCGCATTCACGCTCGCGCCCACCGTGCTCGCATTCGCTGCTTTGCTCGCGACGTGGCTCCCCGCGCGGCGCGCCACGAAAATCAGTCCGATGGCCGCGCTCCGCACAGAATGAGCATCAAACATGATCCAGGATTTTAGATTCGCGTTCCGTCAACTTTGGAAAGCGCCCGGTTTCACCATCGCCGCCGTTGCGGTGCTCGCGCTCGGCATCGGAGTGAACACCGCCATTTTCAGCCTGGTTGACACCATGCTCTTCAAGGCGCCGGCTTATCAAGAGCCATCCGAGATCGTGCAGCTTTTCTCGCAGGACATGAAGAACCCGAAAAGTTTCCGCTCTTTTTCCTATCCGACCTACTCCGACATTCGGGAGCAGAACACGCTCTTCTCCGGGTTGCTGGCCCATTACGACACGATTGTTGGGTTGGGGGAGAAGGGAAATAGCCGTCGCACTCTGGCGGATCTGGTGAGCGCCAATTATTTCTCAGTGCTCAGAGTCGCACCGGCATACGGCCGCTCGTTTCTACCCGATGAAGAAAAGCCGGGCCGCGATGAGCGCGTCGCCATCGTGAGCTACAGTTTTTGGCAGAAACACTCGCGCGATCCTTCGCTGCTCGGTCAGTCGCTCTTGATCAACGGCCGCGTGTTTACCGTCGTCGGCATCATGCCGGAAGGATTCACTGGGATAACGAGTATCTTTTCGCCGGAAGTCTGGCTGCCGCTGGGAGTCTATGACGATATCGCGAACGATTTGGGAAGCGTGCGGACCAATTCGCTCGCCGACCGCGGCATTAACAATCTTATGGTCATCGGCCGGCTCAAGCCCGGAGTCGCGGCAGAGGAGGCGGCCCCGGCGCTCAAAGGCCTCGCGGTAAATCTGGAGAGCGCATTTCCGGTTGAACAAAAAAACCAAACCTTCCTGATGGCGCCGTTGTTCCGGTTTGATACCATCAGCGATCCCACGGAAGCTGGGCCGGTTACCACCATCGGAGCGCTCCTGACTGGTATGGCGGCAGTGGTGCTGCTCGTCGCGTGTTTGAACCTGGCGAACATGTTGCTCGCGCTCGGCACCGCGCGACGCAAGGAAATCGCAATTCGTCTCGCGCTTGGCGGCAGCCGAGCCCGGATCGTCAGGCAACTTCTCATTGAGGGATTCGTGTTGGCGCTGCTCGGCGGCATGTGCGGATTACTCTTGGGGCTCTGGTCTTCCGGTCTTCTCATCGCGTCACTCCGCGCAATTGTTCCGGTCGATATCGTCTGGCTAAGCGGCCCGAATCCGATGATCCTCGGCGCGACCCTGGTGTTCTGCGTTCTGGGCACACTTGGTTTTGCGCTCGGTCCTGCACTCAAGCTTTCGCGCACGGCCGTACTCGGAGATTTGAAACAACACGCTGGCGAGGATGTGCACCGGCCGCGCTGGAAATTTCTGCCGCGCAATCCGCTCGTCGTGGTGCAGATCGCCTTCTCCCTCGCGCTGGTCACAGCGGCCGCGCTTTTCATTCGGGGCGCGGGGAAAGTTGCTTCGGTCGATACAGGATTGCATACCGACAACACCTTTCTGGTGGAAATCGATGCGGGTCTGGGCGGCTTCGATCAAAAGCATGCCCGGGATCTTTACCGGATTCTGGCTGAAAAGTTCGCGGCGCTCCCTGGCGCGCAACACGCGAGCATCTCGGCGGCGGTTCCGTTTGGAATGAATTCAGTTAGAGCGACTGTTCAGAGGGCCGGCGTCCATCCCGCACCGAACGCCAAACCGGCGACTGCGGCGGAGGGACTCATCTTCAATCCTTGGTCGAACAGCATCGGCGCGGATTATTTCGTGACGGTGGGACTGCCCCTGCTTCGGGGCCGCGCCTTCACGGCCGCGGAAACGACGCAAGCGGGCGGACCAGCCGTCGCCATCATCGACGAAGTGCTCGCAGAAAAACTCTGGCCTGAAGGCGACGCGCTTGGTCAGCGGATTCAATTCCCGATGCTGGAAAACGCGCCGCTGGAAAATTCCGCCGGCGACAGCGGCGAGGTCAAACGCGGCGAATCGATCGAAATCGTCGGTATCGTGCCAGCCACCAAAGGGCGAATGTTTGAAAAAAAACCGTCCGGCGCGCTTTACCTGCCTGACGTCCGCGCGTTCCACAACGACGCCTTCTTCTTTGTGCGCTTTGCCTCGCTCCCTGCCAGCAGTGAAGCCGCGACCGCAAATCTCCTGCGCAGGACGGTGCAGAGTGTCGACCCCATGCTGCCCATTCTCGAGTTGAGAACGTTCGCGAAGCACATGGAGGTAAATCCACTCTTGTGGATGGTGCGAGCTGGCGCCGCCTTGTTCTCAGTTTTCGGTGGCCTCGCTCTTGGACTGGCCGTCGTGGGAATTTACGGCGTGAAAGCGTACTCAGTCGCGCGGCGAACACGCGAGATCGGGATCCGGATGGCGCTAGGTGCGCAAGGCAAGACCGTGCAGTGGATGATTCTCCGCGAGGGTTTCGCGATGGTCGCGGCCGGCCTCGCGCTCGGACTTCTCCTCGCCTTCGGCATCGGCAAAATTGTTAGCAGCATCCTTTTCGAAGTCAGCGCAACAGATCCATACGCATTCACGCTTCCGCCCGCCATTCTCGCAGTCGCTGCCTTGGTCGCCACTTGGTTGCCCGCGCGGCGCGCGGCAAAAATCAGTCCCATGGCCGCGCTCCGCACGGAATAAAAAACTAAAAATATATGTTAAACGATCTCCGCTACGCTCTTCGTCAGCTCATCAAAGCCCCGAGCTTCACCATCATTGCCATTCTCACGCTCGCGCTCGGCATTGGCGCCTGCACGGCGATTTTCTCCGTGGTCAAAGTCGTCTTGCTCCGCCCGCTCGATTATCCGGAGCCGGGCCGCATCGTCATCATCCGGGAAACGAATCTGCCGCAGTTTCCGGAATTCTCTGTCTCGCCACCGAACTATCTCGATTGGGAAAAACAAACGAAGTCGTATGAATACCTCGCCGCCTATACCGGTGCCGGCCTGAATCTCACCGGCGAAGGCGAGCCGCAACGCCTCCTCGGAGTTAAGGCGACCGCGCATTACTTCGACGCTTTCGGCGTAAAGCCCGTCCTTGGCCGCATGCTGCTCCCGGAAGAAGACGCGCCCGGAAAAAACCGGGTGGTCGTGCTGAGCTATCCATTTTGGCAACGCGTCTTCGGTGGGACGCGCGACGTGGTCGGACGCGCCATTCAACTCAACGGCGAACCCTATAATGTGGTCGGCGTCACTCCGATCGGCTTTGGCCTAGCGAGTAAAGTGGATGTGTGGACGCCGATGGCGTTCAAGCCGGACGAAACATCGAACGACGCTCGCGGCGGACACTACCTTAATGTGGTGGGTCGTCTGCGGCCCGGCGTGACCGCGGCGCAGGCCAGGGCGGAATTGGAAGTGATCGCCTCGCAGCTCGCGAAACAATACCCGGACTCAAACAAAGGCTGGGGCATCTGGCTGATGCGATTGCAGGATTCCAGCGTGAGGGATTTACGGCCGGTCCTCTATACCTTGCTCGGCGCGGTCGGCTGCGTCTTGCTCATTGCCTGTGCGAACCTCGCCAACCTTCTGCTCGCTCGCGCCACCGCGCGGCATCGCGAAATTTCCATCCGCGCGGCGCTGGGCGCGAGCCGGGGCCGGCTCGTGCGCCAGCTCCTGACCGAGAGCGTGGTCCTTTCCCTTTGCGGCGGAGTGGCCGGCGTGATTCTGGCGCGCTGGGGACTCGACGCTCTTCTCGCCCTCGCCCCCACCAGCCTGCCGCGCATCTCCGAAATCCATCTCGACAGCGGCGTGCTCATCTTCTCCCTGGCGCTTAGCATCATCACCGGGCTCGTATTCGGCATTGCTCCCGCCTGGCTCGCCGCGCGGGCGGATGTGAACGAGGCCCTCAAGCAGGGGACGCGCGGTTCCACCGAGGGCGGGGCGCGTGGCCGATTGCGGAGCGCCTTGGTTGTTCTCGAAGTGACCTTGGCGCTCATGCTTCTCGGCGGCGCGGGTCTGCTGGCGCGCAGTTTCATGCAGCTGGCCCACGTCGATCCAGGTTTCGCTCCGGAAAACGCCACCCTGCTCTGGCTCTCGCTTCCGCAAAAGAAGTACGCGATGCCCGACCAACAAACCGCTTTTGCGGACGCGCTCCTCGAACGGGTGAAAGTGCTGCCCGGCGTGCAATCGGCGGGCATCACGCACTCGATGCCGCTCGTCGGCGACTACGTGCTCGGCTTCAACATCGAAGGACGGCCCGCCATCGCCCCGAGCGATTTGCCGAGCACGAATTATTACGCGGTGACTCCGGATTATTTCCGCGCGATGGGCATTCGCCTGATTCGCGGCCGAACCTTCACCCCGCAGGATGATGCCAAGGCGCCGCGCGTCGCCGTGATCAACGAGACCATGGCCCGCCAGCATTTTCCGAACGAAGATCCGATCGGTAAACGGATCAACATCACGAATGGGCCCGACACCTGGCGCCAAATCGTCGGCATCGTGGGCGACATCAAACAATACGGCGTCGACAAAGCCACCAGCGCGCAGGCGTACGAGCCATTTGCCCAAGTGCCGTTCAGTTCTTTGAACGTGGTCATTCGGACGAGTGGTTCCCCTGCCGCGCTGCTCGGCGCTTTGCGTCCGGCGGTCTACGCGGTGGACAAGGACCAACCGGTCGGAACCATTCGTCCCCTCGAGGAAATCATGGCCGAGAGCATCGCGAGCCAGCGTTTCGCCATGACGCTGCTCACGGTTTTCTCGCTCGTCGCGCTGGTCATCGCGGCGGTCGGCATTTACGGCGTGATGGCTTACAGCGTGGTGCAGCGCACGGGTGAATTTGGGATTCGCATGGCGCTCGGGGCGCAACAGAGTGATGTTCTTCGCCTTGTCCTCGCGCAAGGCGGGAAGCTCGTGGGCCTCGGCTTGATTATCGGCCTCGCCGGGACGCTGGCCGCTTCACGCGCTATGGGGTCGATGCTCTTCAACACGAGCGCACAAGATCCACTCACACTCGCTTCGATCACGTTGCTCCTCGGCGGAGTGGCATTAGTCGCATGCCTTCTCCCGGCCAACCGTGCCACGAAAGTGAATCCAATCGAAGCCCTGCGCGCGGAATGATTTAGATGACCGACATTCGTTACGGCTTACGCCAACTCTGGAAACATCCCGCGTTTACTCTCATCGCTGTCCTCACGCTCGCGCTCGGGATCGGCGCGAACACCGCCATCTTCAGCGTGGTCAATGCGGTCCTCCTCAAGCCGCTGCCATTTCCCGAGCCGGACCAGCTCATCGCCGTCGGCATGACCGACACACGCCAGAAGGGGACGCAGACGGGTTTGAACTCGCTCTCATATCCGGACTTCTTCGACTTCCGCGACCAGAACCGCACGCTCTCCAGTAGCGCGGTCTATCGGGATCGTTCCTTCGCCCTCACGGGTGAGGAGGGAGCGACCAGTCTGCACGGTGTGAATGTGAGCGCGGAGTTCTTCGATGTGCTCGGGATCAAACCAAAGATGGGCCGCGCTTTCGCTCGCGCTGACGAACAGGGCGGCGGCGGACCCGGTGGCTTCAAAGTCATCATCAGCCATGATTTCTGGCAGAAGCATTTCGGCGGCGACGCGAATGTGCTCGGGCGCACTGTCATGCTGGATCGGCGCCAGCACTCTGTGATTGGTGTCATGCCGGCCGGCTTTCAATTCCCCATTCAGAATGACCCAATCGATTTCTACGTGACGATCGCGGAGGACGCGGCAAACCCGGACGGCTCGAAGCCCCAAACGCACCAGCGGGGCAGTCACAGCCTCCAAGCGATCGCGCGATTGAAACCGGGAGTCATGATCGCGCAAGCGCAAGCCGATTTGGAGGCCATCGCCGCTGCTCTCTCAAAGCAATACCCCGAGTCGAACACTCACTTTGGCGTCGCGTCGAAACCGTTGCGTGAAGATATGGTCGGCGATGTGCGCACCGCGTTGTATATCTTGTTCGGCGCGGTCGTGTGCGTGCTGCTGATCGCGAACGCCAATGTCGCGAATCTTCTGCTCGCGCGAGCCTCGGCACGCGGAAAGGAGATTGCGCTCCGCGCAGCGATGGGCGCCAGCCGCGGCCGAATTATCCGCCAGCTCCTGACCGAGAGCCTTTTGCTTTCTGGCTTGGGCGGCGCGCTCGGATTGCTTATCGCGCAATGGGGAACCGAAGCGTTGATCAAGACGGTGCCGCAAAATATTCCGCGCATCAGCAACATCCAACTGGATGCTTCCGTGCTGGGATTCACATTGCTCGTCTCGCTCGCCACGGGCGTTATTTTCGGACTCGTCCCCGCCTGGCAGGCATCACATGTCGATCTCAATTCGTCACTGAAATCCGGCACGCGCACCGGTGGCGGCGGGGAAGGCAAGGGCCGTGTCCGCAATGCGCTCATCATGGCGGAGGTCGCGCTCGCGCTCGTGTTGTTGATCTCGGCGGGACTCCTGATCCAAAGCTTCGCGCGGCTCGGTAGCGTGCAACCCGGTTTGCGCACGGAACGTCTCCTCCCTGCAGGCATCTCCCTGCCCGAGGTTGCTTATCAGAAGAATGAAAACATCACCGCGTTCCTGGATCAATTCCTCGCCCGGATCCGCGCGCTGCCCGGCGTCGAATCGGCAGCAGCATCGTCCCGCTGCCGTTGAGCGGGAGCAACATGGTTACTTCCTTCGATATCGAAGAACGTCCGCTGCCCGACGGTCAGCGCCCCGGCGCGCCGGTCCGCATGATCACGACGGATTATTTCAAGACGATGGGCATCCCAGTCCGGCAGGGCCGCGTCTTCGGCGAGAAGGATCGAATCGACTCCGCGCCGGTGGTGATCGTGAATGAGCGCTTCGCGAATAAATATTTTCCCGGCCAGAACGTTATCGGCAAACGCATCATGCCTGGATTCAGCGCCGACGACAATGGAGAGAAGATGCGCGAAATCGTGGGCGTCGTCGGGAACGTGAAGCACCTCTCGTTGAGGAACGAGGACTCGCCGGAGATGTACCTCCCGCAAACGCAAATCCCGTTCAACATCCTGGCGATCGTCCTCCGGACCAATGTTTCAAATCCGAGCGCCATTACCAATTCCGTGCGGAAGGAACTCGCCGCACTTGATGCGACAATCCCTCTGACCAGTGTGCAAGTGTTCGACGAATACATCTCGCGGTCACTGGCGCGGCCACGCTTCAACACGCTCTTGCTTTCGATTTTTGCCGGCACTGCGTTGTTGCTTACTGCGATTGGGATTTACGGCGTGATGGCTTACTCGGTTGCGCAACGCACGAGTGAAATCGGAATCCGGATCGCGCTCGGCGCCGGCAAATCCTCCATTTTCCGGCTCGTTGTTGGTCAGGCCATGACGCTCGTCGGAGTCAGTCTCATCGTCGGGCTCGTCGGCGCTTTCGCCGCCACCCGGTTGTTGAACAGCCTGCTTTTCGGAGTCGGCGCATCCGATCCCGTTACGTTCGTCGCAATCGTGCTGCTCGTCTCCGCTGTCGCGTTCATCGCCGCATGGCTGCCCGCGCGACGCGCGACGCGCGTCGATCCCATCATCGCCTTGCGCGCCGAATGAAGACACAGCGGCTAATATGGCACCTCGGACCTCTGATATGATGACCGACCTTCGCTACGGATTACGCCAGCTCATCAAGCATCCGGGCTTCACCATCGTCGCTGTGCTCACCCTCGCGCTCGGGATCGGCGCGAACACCGCTATTTTCAGCGTGGTCAATGCGGTCCTCTTGAAGCCGCTCCCATTCCCGGCGCCCGAGGAACTCGTGGCGATGGGCGGCATCGATCGGACCGAGACCGTGTCGCCGCCCAAACTTTCTTCGATGTGCTATCCGGATTTCTTCGATTTCCGCGAACAGAACCGTAGCTTTTCGAGCATTGCGGTCTATCGCGACCGGACTCTTGCGCTGGTGGATGAAAAGGAAGCGCAAAGCGTGCGCGGCCAAAAAGTGAGCGGCGAGTTCTTTGACGTGCTCGGGATCAGACCGACGCTGGGCCGCGGTTTCACGCGCGCAGATGAGCAACCCGGCGGCGGTCCCGGCGGCTTCAAGGCGATTCTCAATTACTCGTTTTGGCAGAGCCATTTCAATCGCGCGGAAGATGTGATAGGTCGCGTCCTCATGCTGGATGGACGTCCGCACACGGTGATCGGCATCATGCCGCAAGGATTCCAGTTCCCGATCCAAACCGACTCGATCGAGATGTACATCACGCACGCCGAGGATGCGGCGACTCCCGATGGGAGCACGCCCTACACGCAACAGCGCGGTAGCCACAGCCTGCTCGGAATTGCGCGGCTCAAGCCGGGAGTTTCTTTTGCCCAGGCGAATGCAGAGTTGCGCACCATAGCCGCGACGCTGGAAAAAAAGTATCCGGAGACCAATACAAACTGGAGCGCCGGATCGCAGCCGCTTCGTGATGAAATCGTGGGCGACGTCCGGACTGCGCTCTACGTTTTGTTTGGCGCGGTGGTTTGCCTGCTGCTCATAGCGAACGCGAACGTCGCCAATCTCATGCTCGCGCGCGCGTCGGTGCGCGGCAAAGAGATCGCCCTGCGCGCAGCCCTCGGCGCCAGCCGCGCCCGGATCATTCGCCAATTGCTGACCGAGAGCGTGCTCCTGGCCGGCCTCGGCGGATTGCTCGGATTGTTAATCGCGAAGTGGGGAACGGACGCGCTCGTGGCGGCCGTGCCGCAAAACATTCCTCGGGTCAGTACGATCCAGTTGGATGGAGTGGTGCTCGGTTTCACCCTTCTCCTGTCGCTTGCGACCGGCATCATTTTCGGCCTCGTTCCCGCCTGGCAGGCGTCCCACGTCGATCTCAACACCGCGCTGAAATCCGGGACGCGCGGCGCGGGCGGCGTGGAGGGAAAGAACCGGGTGCGCAATGCTCTCGTCATGACGGAGGTGGCGCTCGCGTTGATCCTGCTCATTTGCGCCAGCCTGTTAATTCAAAGCTTCGCGCGACTTGGTCGTGTCGACACCGGCATGCGCACCGAACGCCTTTTCACCGCGCGCATTGGACTGCCCGCCACGGCGTATCCCAGGCCGGAAAATATCATCTCGTTTTTTGATCAACTCATGCCGCGGCTGCGGGCGATTCCCGGCGTCGAATCCGTGACGACGACCTGGCCTCTTCCTCTCAGCGGCAGCAACAACATAAGTTCTTTCGATATCGAAGAAAATCCCGCCCCGGAAGGACAGCAGCCGGACAGCCCAATGCGCATTGTCGGCCCGGATTATTTCAAAACGATGGGCATTCCCATCCGGCAGGGCCGCGGATTCGAGGCGACCGACCAGTTCAAATCGTTGCCGGTCGTGGTAGTGAACGAGCAGTTCGTCCAAAAATTTTTTCCGGGACAAACTGCGATCGTCGGCAAACACATCAAGCCAAGCTGGGGCATTGGCGACGAGAAGGCCCTCATGCGGACCATTGTCGGCGTTGTCGGCAATGTGAAACACCGCACACTCAACATGGAATTCACGCCGGAAGTTTATCTCTCGGCCTCGCAAATTCCGATGGATTCGATGTCGATCGTGGCGCGCACTCGTCTCTCCAATCCCGCGCTAATTACTTCCGCGGTCCGTTCCGAGCTTGCCGCGATTGATCGCAATATTCCCTTGGTGCGCGTCCGTGTTTTTGACGAATATCTGGCACGCGTGCTGGCGCGGCCGCGCTTCAACGCCTTGTTGCTTTCGATTTTTGCCGGCACCGCGTTGCTCCTGACGGCGATCGGAATTTATGGCGTGATGGCGTATTCCGTTTCGCAACGCACGAGTGAAATTGGGATCCGCATCGCGTTGGGCGCGGGGAAAAATTCCATCTTCCGCCTGGTCGTCGGTCAGGCCATGACCATCGTGGCGATCAGTCTGGCGCTCGGTCTTGTCGGCGCGTTGGCCGCCACTCGCTTGTTGAACAGCCTTCTCTACGGAGTCGGCGCGTCGGATCCGGTCACGTTCATCGCCATCGTTCTGCTCGTTTCCGCCGTCGCATTCGTGGCGGCGTGGCTGCCGGCCCGCCGCGCGACCCGCGTCGATCCGATCATCGCATTGCGGGCCGAATGAGGACTTAGCCTAACGAGAATGCCAAAATGCTGACCGATCCACACTCCTCGTTCCCAAACTCTGTTTGGGAACGCACTTGGTTTTCGAAACTCTGTTTCGTCGCGGGGAAAGGAAACCGAGTTTGGGAACGAGGGCGTGAATGAGCAGAGCGATCACACGAATTGATTGGGGAGCGGACGCGCCCCCCCCCGCGCGCACGTTATACCCCCGGGGTAAATATTGTTTCTGCGGGGGCGCCGTAACCAGCCCCCGCTGGGGCGG
>JBBSDS010000058.1:0-17824 GCA_038240495.1 Chthoniobacterales bacterium
CCGCCCGCGACATCAGAAACGTTCCGCGCAAGAGCACGCTCATCAGCAAGTCCCACTTCTCGGTCGAAAACTCCTCGATGCCCGCGACGGATTGCAGGCCGGCATTGTTCACCAGCACGTCGATCTGCGTTTTGCCGAGCCCGCTGACAAAGCTCCGGATTTGCTCCTCCGAAGCGACATCAACTGCATGGGCTTGCGCGTGTCCGCCGCCGGCTTCGACTTGCGCCACAGTCTCCCGGGCGGCATCGAGGCGGAGATCGGTTGCGACAATCGTGTGCCCTGCGCGTGCGAGGCAATGACTGAGCCCGCGGCCCAATCCGCTGCCGGCGCCGGTGATGAGAATGGTGCGAGGTGTGCTCTTCATGAGGGTGCGGAATATTGGGCGCGCAGCTCGCGGCGCATGACTTTATTTGACGCTGTGCGCGGCAGGGCTTCGACGAGTACGAGGTCGTGGATTTTGAAGAGCGGATTCAGGTCGCGCTTGATCGCGCTTTGCATCGCCGTCGCCAGATCCTTTTTGTCGAGGCTCTGCGCGCGCGAGCAGACTGCGTAGATCATCAATTGGCTCGGGCCGCCGCCGGACGAGACGGCGATGGCTGCGGTCTCGATGACGCCCGGTACGGTTCGCAGGACTTGTTCGATTTCGGCGGAGCTGACCTTGATGCCGCCGAGGTTCATTGTGTCGTCGGCCCGGCCTTGGGCGCGCCAGTGGCCGCCGGGCAGCCGCTCCATTTGATCGCCGTGCCGGCGCAGCGTTTCGCCATTCGGGCCGCGCGGTGTTCCGGCGAAATAGACTTCATGATGATTCTTGTTGAGCAGCGAGTTGGAGAGGCCGATCGAAGGCGGCACGATGAAAAGCTCGCCGCTGTCCGCGGGGTGCCATTGTTCATTGAGGATCACAAAATCCAATCCGAGAGTGGGCGTGGTGAGCGTTCCCGCCATGCAGGGCTGGACGACCGTTCCCGTTATGTAGGCACCCCCTATTTCCGTGCCGCCACAGTACTCGATGACGGGCCGCCCGCCGGCCAGTTGCATGAGCCATCGCATGTCGTCGGCGCTAGAGCACTCACCGGTGGAACTGAAGAGCTTGAGTCCGCGCCAATCGAGTCCGCGCATGCAATCAGTATTGCGCCACGTTTTCACCAGGCTCGGCACGACGCCGAGCATCGTCGCCTTTGCCTCCTGCACGAACTCGCCAAACGGACGCCCCGTCGGCGCGCCATAGTAGAGGCCCATCGCGGCGCGGTTCATCAGGCTCGCGAAGATCAGCCACGGCCCCATCATCCAGCCGAGATTCGTCGGCCACACGAGCACGTCGCCGGGTTGGATATTTTGATGAAAGTGCGCGTCGGCGGCGCACTTGATCGGCGTCGCCTGCGTCCACGGGATCGCCTTCGGCTCGCCCGTCGTGCCGGATGAGAAAAGGATATTGACCGAATCCTCCGGTGCGCGCGCGGTGACATCGAGCGGCCCGTCGCTCGCCAGAAAATCGCGCCATTCGCAATCTCCGGCGCGCAACGCCCGAGCCATGCGATCCCGCGCCGGCAGCACGATCGCGCGAGGTGTGGCCGCTTCGATCGCGTTGGCATACAGCGGCAGCGTCTTGCCACCACGGATCAGCACATCCTGCGTGAACATCCCCACCGCGCCCGCGATGCGCAAACGCGTCGCGATTTCGCGGGGCTGAAAACTGTCCGCAATCCCGACGACCGCGCAACCCGCCGCAACGATGCCAAGATAGATGGCCACAGCCTCCGCGGTCATCGGCATCAGGACCGCGAGCGCATCGCCGGGCCGGTATCCGAGGCGGCGGAGATTCGCGGCAACCCGGCCGGTCAACGCCTGGAGCTCGCCATAACTCATGACGGAAATCGCGCCGCCTTCGGCTTGATGCACGATGGCCGGAGCCTCCGCGGGTGCGGTGAAGCAGCTCTCGACAATATTCATCCGCGCGCCGGGCAGCCAGCGCGGCTCCCCTACTCCGCGCGATAAATCCACGACCGTACTGAACGGTTCGCGGAAGCGAACGGCGAGCCTTTCAATCGCCAGCGACCAATACTCCGCGCGATGCTGCACCGACCAGGCGTGCAGTTCGGCATACGACTCCACGCCGACCCGCTGCATCAGCCACGCGAGGTTGGTGGTGGCGATAAATTCCGGCGTCGGCGTCCAATCAGGAGCTGGCGGTTCGAGTTGGTCGTTGTGGGGGGAAGGCATCGCGCTTGGCTTTATCGGCTCACGGTCGCTCCACCACCACCGCGCAGCCCATGCCGCCGCCTACGCACAAAGTTGCCAGCCCGCGCCGCGGCTGGCGATGCGCGAGATGCACGAGCAGGCGCGCGCCGGAAGCGCCGATCGGATGGCCGAGCGCAATCGCGCCGCCATCGACGTTCACCTTTTTTTCATCGAGTCCCAACTCCGCAATGCACGCGAGCGATTGCGCGGCGAAAGCTTCGTTCAGTTCGACCATATCGAACTCGCCGACTTCGCGCGCAAGCTGCCGCGTCGCATGCACCGGTCCCAGGCCCATCAGCGACGGTTCGCAACCCACGGTCGCACTCGCGGTGATCGTCACCAGCGGCGCGAGCCCGAGTTCGCGCCCGCGTTCGTCATCGCAGACGACGAGCATCGCCGCGCCGTCATTGATGCCTGAGGCATTTCCCGCGGTGACCGTGCCGTTTGGATCGAACGCGGGTTTTAGCGTACTGAGAGAAGTAGCAGTCGTCTCCGGGCGCGGATGCTCGTCCTGACTGAGTTTGTCCACGGGCACGATCTCGTCGCGGAAATGTCCGGCGGCGTTGGCGGCAGCGTAGCGTTGCTGGCTGCGCGCGGCGAAGTGATCCTGCGCCTCGCGCGAGATCTTGTACGACTCTGCCAGGCGATCCACCATCACGCACATGTGTTCATCGCTGAACGCATCGACCAACCCATCGCGCAGCAGGCTGTCGAGCAGAACACCATCGCCGAGCTTGTAGCCCGCGCGGGCGCGAGTGAGCAGATACGGCGCATTGGACATCGACTCGGTGCCACCGCAGAGCACCATGCGCGCGGCACCGCTCTGGATCGACTGCATTGCGAGAATCACCGCCTGCATTCCCGAGGCGCACATCATATTGACCGTGAATGCCGGAGCGCCGACCGGCAGCCCAGCGCCCAAGCCGATCTGCCGCGCGACATTCATCCCCAATCCAGCGCCGAGCACATTGCCGACGATCACCGAATCCATCCACGCAGCTTCGATATTTGCGAGCGCGGCTTTTGCGGCGACCACGCCGAGTTCGACCGCAGAGCGCTTGGCGAGCGCGCCGAGGAACCGGCCTTGAGGGGTACGTTTGGCGGAGATGATCCAGATGGGTTTCATGCACTTGATTGAGCGAGAGAGGTTTTTGACGGAATTACGAAATTAACGGAATTGGATTCTCAATCGAGAAGCAGTTGGCGGCTGATCGCTTGATTCCGTTCATTCCTTCAAACGCACCTCCGCGGCGTTTCAGCTTTTCATCGTGCAGCGACGGATGCAAAAACTGACCCCGGTATGGCATTCGTTCCCGGTTTTCTCCACGACGTCTTCATCAGCTACGCCTGCGCGGACGACGAAAATGCGGAGGGGCTCATTGGGCATTTTGCCAAGCTGCTCAGCAATGCACTGCGGGCGCAGGGACTGCGTCTGCACGACGTTGCAGTGCCGGATGGCGTGGACGTGTTTCTCGACCGGCAACGTTTCAGCAATGCACTGCGGGCGCAGGGACTGCGTCTGCACGACGTTGCAGTGCCGGATGGCGTGGACGTGTTTCTCGACCGGCAACGTTTGCGGGCGGGCTCCGATCTGACGGAGCAGGTGCTGACCGCGGCGCGGTCGAGCGCGGTCTTCATCGCGTTTCATTCGCCCGCGTACGTCGAGTCTTCGTGGTGCCGGCGCGAGGCGGGCGAGTTTATCGGAAATTACGACGCACGCCGGCCGAAGCTGGACGGGCGGCTCTTTGTGGTCGCGCTCGGCAAACGCGGCGCGCCGCCGGAGTCGCCCGTCGAAGCCTTGCGCAGCCGCCGTTTTCGCCGCTTCTATTCCGTCAATCTTGACGGCAAGGATTTCCCTTTTGAGCCCGCGTCCGATGGCTAGCCGGGTGAGAAGAATGAGCAAGGCTACACGCTCAAGCAGGAGGCAATCGAATTGGCGAGAGAGATGGCCGACACGCTCGAGGCGATGCGCAAAGAGTCGCCCGCGCCGCGCGTTTTTCTCGCCGATACTTCGCCAGCGCGTCAGTCCGCGGCGGAGGACATCAAGAGCTGGCTGGTCCAGCATCAGGTGCTCGTGCTGCGGGCGGCGCCCTGGGATGGCGATTGGGAGAAGGAAAGCCGCGAACTGATTCGCCAGGCGGATCTCTTTGTGGACTTGCACGAAGGCGCGCCGCACGCGCCCGCCGTGGTCCAGGCACAACTCGCGAAGACGTTCGGGAAACAACGCATGCGCTGGCTGCCGCGCGGCGAACTCGCGGCGGATGCAGCCCAGGCGTTGGTGAATGAAACACAGGCGATCGAGGAGACGCTCGAAGATTTCAAAGAAGCTCTGTATCGCCAACTCACCCAGCCCGGCGAGCGGCACAAGCCAGCCGCCCCCGTTGTAGCCGGCACCGCCGACACGATCGCGAGCGAACTGGTGCTGCTGATCGCCGCGCAAAAAGACGAGGGATGCCTCACTCCGCTCGAGCAGAAACTCGATGAGATCGGCTGCGGGCGCGACGCATTCGTCTCCGAGGACTTGATCCAGAATCCGGATAACTGGCGCAAAGAATTGCAGGCGCTTCTCGAGCTGCACAGACCGGCCAGCGTGGTCTTCGTCGATGGCGCCTGCGAAGGTCCATGGGCGGACAAGCGTCTGCGCGATCTCGTGCTCCTGCTGCGCGACGCTGCACCGCATGCGAAGCCGGCGCTTTGCACCTTTCCACCGCCCAACAAACTCCGCCGCTACCGCCCGCCCGCCGCGCAGGTCGTGCGGCTCGACGCCACGCAACTCGACCGGCTGAAGGAATTGCTCTGACTCGCGCGATGTCCTCGGTCCCGCTCCCACTCGCGCCGTATCCCGGCCTGCGCGCCTTCCGTCCCGAGGAAGCGCACATTTTCTGCGGACGCGCCGAGCATCGCGCGGAGGTGCTCGATCTGCTCGGCGACGCGCGCTTCCTCGCCGTGGTCGGCGCGAGCGGTTCGGGAAAATCCTCGCTCATTCTCGCCGGACTGCTGCCCGACATTCGCGACGGTCAGCTCATCGGCGTGGATGCGGAAACGGTCCGCATCATTTCGCTTCAGCCTGGCTTGCGGCCATTTGCGAATCTTGCGGACGCGCTGAGCGCCGAACTCGGCGCGACGCTGCCCATCGAGACGATGCTGCGCCGCGGCCCGCTCGGCCTCGTGCAGACGCTCGATGAAGTGGAAAACCAATCCAACCGCGCGCTCGTGATCGTCGTCGATCAGTTCGAGGAAATCTTCCGCTTTGCCGAAATGAGCAGCGCGCAACTCGCGCGCGAGGAGCAACGTTCCGCGGAGCGCCCACTCATCGACGGCGCACAAAACGAAGCGCAAGCTTTTGTGAATCTGCTGCTCCAGACCTGTGCGCAGACGCGCCACGTGGTCTTTGTGCTGCTCACCATGCGCTCAGAGTTTCTCGCGCGCTGCGATCAATTCACCGGTCTGCCCGAGGCGATCAGCCGCAGTCAGTTCCTCACTCCGCGGCTCAATCGCCAGCAACTCGAGCAGGCCATCGCGCGCCCGCTCGAGCATTACGCGGCGTCGATTCAGCCGGAACTGGTCAATGTCATCCTGAACCAAATCTCGCCGGAGCAGGACCAGCTTCCGCTTATGCAGCACACGCTCGCCCGCATGTGGGAGCGACGGAGGGCATCCGAAACTACCGGCCCCATCACGCTCACGCTCGAGGATTACAAAGCCGTGGGCGGGCTCGCCGACGCGCTCAACAATCACGGCGACGCGCTGTGCGAGGAGCTCGCGCGAGGGCCGCACCACATCGCGGAGTCGAAGATCGAGAAGTTCTTCCGCGCCCTCGCGCACCATCCCGCGCCGAATGTCCCGCCGGTGCGCCGTCCGATCAGCGTCGCGCAACTGGCGGCGGAGACTGGCCTCAGCACGGCCGAAGTTCGCACCATTGCGGATGCGTTCCGCGCCGAAGGCTGCCACCTGCTAATGCCGCCGGTGACCAAGGTTCGGGAACTCGCGGACGACAGCGTCCTCGACATCAGCCACGAGAGCCTGCTGCGGCAATGGCAGCGGTTGAAGCGCTGGCTCGACACCGAGTGGCAGCAACGCCGGATGGCCGAGGAACTCTGCGTCTCCATGCAGGATTGGGAGCGCACCGCGCCTCCAGAGAAAGCCGATCCCGTGCGACGCTTCGTGCGCTGGAAGGAAGCCGGCGAGGCCGTGGCCACGCGGCTCTATCGCGACGCGGCACCCGCGCTTTTTTCCACTTCCGCGCCGACGACGCTGCCCGCGTGGGCCCGGCGCTACGGCATCGACTGGCCACGACTCGACGCCTTTTGCGAGCAGGCTTTCCGTTGGAAAAAAGTCACCTCCATTTTGAGTAAAGCGGGAGTCGGTTTGGTCTTCCTCTCGCTGTCCCTCCTGCTTGCCGTCTTGGAAGCAGTGAGGCAGGAGATGAGGGCTGAGAAGTTATCCCATCAGGCGGGCGCCGCGCTCGTGCAAGAAAAGGCAGCCCGCGCAGAGGCCGAAAAATCCAGGGAGCAGGCGACCAGCGCACTCGCTGAGGCCAGGCGGAGTCTCCAGAGCGCCGATCAATCCGGCCAGGCACTGGTCTCCTCGGTCGAGCAGAAGCGGGCCATCGAACTCGTAGAATCCGGCACGGACTTGGAGGCTCTCACCGCGCAGGCCAGGGCCGCGCTCGCTGACACGAGCGCCAGAACTCCGGAGATCACCGCGCTCGTCGAAACGCTCGTGAAGCGCGGTCTGGTCCAACTCCCCGAGACACATCCGCCTCGCGTTTCGACCACCGGCCTCGCCGACGCGGCCTTGAGTACGCCCGCCGTCATCGCGCTCAAGCTTCCGCCGCAGCCCGCACCGGCGCCCGTCGTCTCTTTTCTCAAGACCGCCGACGGCCTCTATGTGGTGGCTGGCGCGAAGGGCTCGCCGGTCACCGGTTGCTGGAAGGCATCCGGCGAAGCGGTCGGCAGTCCGTGGTCGTTTGAAACCATCCGCTTCGTCCCTGTGCCCGACGCGGCGGGCGTGGTCGTCGTCGCAGGCGATGGCCAATTGCGCTTCATCTCCGGCCCGGGCCATGCGGCTTCCACCGCGGTCAATGGAGAGACCATCGTCTTCGGTCGCGTCATTCAGCCAAGTGATTCCCGCTTCGTGCTTTTCGGAACTGCCAGCGGGCGAATCGGACTCTGGGATCCCGCCGCCAGCTCGAAGCCCCGGCTCTTCAACACGGGTCTCGCGGGTGTGGTCAATGGCTTGGATTATTCCCAAACACGCAACGCCGTGCTCGCATCCGGAGACGAGAATTGGGTTAAGTTCTGGCTGCTCCCGCGGGTTTCAAAAGGAGAATTCCCGGTGTCGAATTTGCCCTCCGAAGCGGAGTTTTTCGACGCCGGTCCAGCGGTGCGCGACGTCACGTTCAGCCCGAAGGGCACGCTCATGCTTTTGCCGTCCGGTGTCGCAGAGGCGCAACTCCGCTCGGTCGCAGCGGGTGCTCCTCTCGTGGCTACCTTGCGGCATCAGGAGCGCGTGTGGTTTGCGAAATTCAGCCCGGACGGCTCGATGATCGCGACCTCGGACATCAGCGGACGAGTCTATCTCTGGGACGTGCAGGCGGCCCTCTCCGCGCGCAAAACCTCGCGCACCGACCGCTTCTTCGCACCCGCGATCGATCCGGCGGAGTCGCAATGGATTCGCGTCATGGATTTGGGGCCGCGCGGGTTCGGACCAGATCCCGCGATCCTTTCCGGCCATCGCAGCCGGCTCACCGCGCTCGAGTGGGCGCCCGATGGGGACTTCCTCGTCACCGCGGGAGAAGACGGTCTGGCAATCGTCTGGCAAGATCCCCGCCTGCGACTGAGCGGAAAGTTCAAAGACGTTCCATACCTGCTGCCGAGTCATCCCGGCGGTGTCACCGGCGCGGCCATCAGCCCCGAGGGCCGGCTCATCGCGACGACGGGTGCCGATCGCGTGGCCCGCATCTATCCGCTGCGTCCCGTGATGCGGGGAAAATTCCGCGAGTGGGGTGGACCGAAAACCACTGGCATCAAAGGCGGCGGCGATCTCGCGCTGCTCTCCGAAGGCGACGCGAGTTCGGAGAAATACCGGCAGTATTTTCTTTCTGAGCAGCCGGCGAAAACGAAGGGCCTCGTTTTCCGACTCAACCCGGAATCCTTCTACATCAATGCACGCTGGGACTATGCTTTCACCCCGCGAACGCTCCTGCGTACGACGAAGGTGCGAGTGCGCCTGCTCGACGAGACGGGCCAGCCCACCGGTGACTTTGTGGAGGCACAGCCGGTGGATTGGGGCCCGCCTGCCGACTCCAGCTACGACTTCGATCTTTCGCCCGGCCTCATCAGAAAGCTCGGCCTTCATCCCGGCCAATCCGTCGAGTTGGAAATCCCGCTCCTCTCTCCCGCCGCTCCCCCACCCGCGCGCGCCGCGGCGCTGTAAGCAAGCGAGCGAAGACTGAAATTGAACGAAGGGTTTTTCGTGCTTCTAAGAACGGGCACGTTTCCGCATTCTCGTGAATATGACAAACTTCCCCTCGTTCCTCCGCCCCGCCTTTGCGTTGCTCGCTGCCGCAGCCATCGCCCAGGCCGCGCCGATCCCCGATGAATGCAAGACCAACGGCTTCGCCATCGGCTGCCAGGCTTACACCTTCAATCGCTTCACCGTTTTCGAGGCGATCGAAAAAACCGCGGAGGCTGGCGGCAAGGTCATCGAGTTTTATCCGGGACAGAAGCTGAGCAAGGAAGAGCCGACGGTGAAGTGGGACCACAACGCGTCGGAGGAGACGATTGCCAAGGTGCAAGCAAAGCTCGCGCAGCATAAGATCAAGGCTGTGAACTACGGCGTCGTCAGCATTCCGCCGGAAGAGGATGGTGCGCGGAAGGTTTTCGAGTTTGCCAAAAAGCTCGGCCTACGGGCGGTGACCACGGAGTCTTTCGAGGCGATCGATACGATCGAGAAGATGGTGAAGGAGTATGACATCAAGGTCGGCTTCCACGATCACCCGCGGAAACAGGACAAACCGACCTACCGGATGTGGGATCCATATTTCATCCTCGAACTGACGAAGGGCCGCGATGAACGCATCGGTGCCTGTGCCGACACCGGCCACTGGCAGACTTCGGGCATCAACCCCGTGTGGGCCGTGCGCACGCTCAAAGGCCGCATCATCAGCAGCCACATGAAGGACAAGCTCGACTACGGCCCCAGCCACGACGTGCCCTACGGCACCGGCGTCGGCGAGATCGGTCGCGTGCTGGAAGAACTCAAGGCGCAAGGCTTCGACGGCAATATCTCGATCGAATACGAATACAATTGGGAGAACTCCCTGCCCGAAGTGAAGCAGTGCATCGACTTCGTGCGCGCCTGGCAGCCGAAGAAGTAACGCTATCCGCGGAAGCGGATGCGTGCGGTAGGGCAAATCCTGGCGACCGCTGTGAGAGGACGTATCGAAAGTTGTGCGCGCTCAGCGCAAACAAAAAAAACGTCATCCTGAGCTTGTCGAAGAACCTCCATCTATTCGTGGACGGAGGCGGTGCAGAGCGGGCCGCGCAGTTCACTGGCTCCGCGCCGCCGCTGCCCGCGCATTCACGGATCCTGTCGCCCAGGATTGCCGGGATTTTGAAATCAAACTGATCCACGGCCCGAGCCCCGCCGGACTTGACTCGCGCTTCCGAACGACGCCAAATGCGCGCTCTCTTTTCGCGACACCCTCCGCCCTTCCCCAACTCTCAACCCATCCCACTGAACATGCGTTTCGGCCTCAATACCTTCCTCTACGCCAGCCCTTTTACCAACGAGAGCGTGAAGCTTTTTCCAAAGCTTAAAAAATGGGGCTTCGAGACCGTCGAGATTCCCGTCGAGGCGCTCGAACACATCGATCCGGCGAAACTAAAAGCCGCGGCTGCCAAAGCCGGGCTGGCCATCGGGAGCGTCTGTGCGTGCATGGGGCCGGGCCGCGATCTCCGCGGCAGCGCGGCGGATCAAAAGACCGCAACGGATTACCTCATGGGGCTCATTGACCAAGCCGCGGCAATGGGCTGCCCGTCGATCATCGGGCCGGTGTATTCGGTCGTCGGCATGGCCGACGCCCATGACGACGCGGAGAAAAAGCAGCAGTTCGACCTCGTAGTAAAGAACCTCAAACCCATCGCGAAATACGCCGAGAGCAAAGGCGTGTGGATTTGCATCGAGCCACTCAATCGCTTCGAGACGGACTTCCTCAATACCTGCGATCAAGGCCTCAAGCTCGTCAAAGCCATCGGCAGCAAAGCCGTGGGTCTCCACCTCGATACCTTTCACATGAACATTGAGGAGAAGAATCAAGCCGCCGCGATCCTCAAGGCTGGGAAGCACCTCGTGCATTTCCACGCCTGCGGCAGCGACCGCGGAACGCCGGGCGGCGATCACATCGACTGGAAGCCAATCGTCGCGGCGCTGAAGCAGATCGGCTACGAAGGCGACGTCGTCATCGAGTCATTCACGACCGACGTGAAAGTCATCGCCCGAGCCGCCGCCATCTGGCGCAAGATGGAGCCAAAGCGCGACGACATCGCCGTGAAGGGGTTGGCGAACCTGAAGAAATTATTCAAGAAAAAGTAAGATGGTTCAGACGGAATGACGGAATTTTCTAAATTACGGAAAGCTTCCGAGTTCCGGTCAGACACCCCACCCTCTGTCTCATTCCGTTAATTCCGTAATTCCGTCCTCACCCAATCCCCCATGAAACTGCTCCCAATCCTCCTCACCCTCGTCGCCGCCACCTTCGCGCAAGCGGAAGACAAACAACTCTTCAACGGCAAAGACCTCACCGGCTGGAAAGGCGTTCCAGAATTTTGGAGCGTGCAGGACGGCTGCCTCACCGGCAAGACGACCACCGAAAAGATGGTGGAGGAAAATACCTTCCTCGTCTGGCAGGACGGCGAAGTAGGCGACTTCGAGCTGACGTGCAAATACAAGCTCGTGGACAAGGACGGCAAGTCCGATGCCTTCGGCAACTCCGGCATTCAGTATCGCAGCAAGATCGTGAAGCCCGAGTATTTCGTCGTCTCCGGTTACCAAGCCGACTTCGAGTGCGGCAAGACTTTCAGTGGCATCCTCTACGAGGAAAAAGGGCGCGGAATTCTCGCCACTCGCGGGCAGAAAGTCGTAATCCACGAGGGTGAAAAAGTGACCACCGACAAGAACGGAAAAGAGAAGAAATCCCCAAACATCGAAGTCACCGGCAGCGTCGGCGTGAGCGACGAAATTCAGGCCGCGATCCATCCGGCGGACTGGAACGAATACAAGATCGTCGCCAAGGGTGGCCACTTGCAGCACTTCATCAACGGCAAGCAGACTGTGGACGTGACGGACGAAACTGCAGTCGGTGCCAAGAGCGGCATCCTCGCCCTGCAACTCCACAAGGGTCCGACCGGCATGACGGTTCAGTTCAAGGACATGGTCCTCAAGACTGGGAACTGATCACCGCCCGCTCGGGAATCGAAGGTTCGCCAGCGAACTTGAACGGCTCCAGCGCGAGCGGTTCACCGTGGTCGAGATGCGTGGTGCAGATCGCCATGAATTCCGTACGCGTCGTGCAGCGACGGATGTCGTGGAGGAACTGCCCGGTCGGCTCCGCGCCGAGCGCGATGAAGTTCAGATAGCGCTTCATTTTCTGGACTTGCGAGCGCTCCGGAACCTCGGGAGAGCAGACCGCTTCATAAAGTGAGACGATGAAGTCGAGCACTTCGCGGCCCAGCGGTAGACTTGGCTGCCCGCCGGTCAGGTGCGTGCGGATTTGGCCGAAAATCCACGGGTTGCGAATTGCGCCGCGCCCAATCATCAGGCCGCGCGCGCCCGTTTGTGCGAGCACTTCGGCCGCGCTGGCGGCAGATGAAATGTTGCCATTGGCCAGGACCGGACAAGGCATCGCCGCGACCGCGCCGGCGATGGCCGTATAGTCCACCTCGGCCGTGTAGCCGCCCGCCACCGTGCGCCCGTGGACGGTGAGCAGATCGATCCCATGCCGCGCAAAGATCGGCAGGAGCACGTCAAAGACTGCGGGGTCATTGAATCCAAGCCGCGTCTTCACCGTGAATCGTGTCTGCACCGCGTCGCGCAACGCGCCGAGGATGGCATCCACCCGCCCCGGCTCGCGCAGCAGCCCACCGCCCGCACACTTGCGATAAACCACAGGCGCAGGGCAGCCGAGGTTCAGGTCCACCGCCGCAATCGGGTATTGCTGGAGTTCGCGCGCGATGCGAACCAGCGAGGGAATGTGGTTTCCGATCATCTGCGCGACCGCGGGCCGGCCGGTCGGATTTTCCGTGATCGAGCGGAGAATCGTCTTGTCGAGACGCGAGTCAGCGTGGACGCGGAAGTATTCCGTAAAGTAAAGGTCCGCCCCACCGTATCGCGTCATCAGCCGCCAGAATGGGAGGTCGGTCACATCCTGCATCGGCGCGAGCGCGAGCACCGGTGCCGGAGCGGCGAGGAGAGCGTCGAGCGTGACGGGTGAAGACATGGAGCCGGGAAAGTAAGCCGGGCTCTACCGATGAAAAGCCTTCGTTAGCGGAGCGGTTACGCGGCCAGCGAAATCTTTGTCACGGCTTCGCGTGCTCCTGGAAAAATTTCACGATGATCGCCGGCGCTTCGCTCAGGAACTGATGCGTGCCCGGATGAATGAGAGTCACGACGGGCGCACCGATTTTCGACGGGTAGAGCGTGCATGATTTTTCCCACGGCTGGCCTTCCCCGCATTCGTTAATCTTGCGCAGCGCCTCCATCGTCTGCTGCTGCCAGGCAAATTTGACGAGCGGATCGTTTTCACCGGCGACGTGCAGCACGGGCTTGGGCTTGAGTTGTGCGAGGAGCGTGGGAGCGGCGGCGGCAGACGGCGCGAAAGCCGCGAACTGATCGCCGCGCGCCGCCCAAAGCAGATAGGTGAAGCCACCGCCGTTCGAGTGACCGGTGGAGTAGATGCGCCGGTCGTCCACGCGGTAATCCTTCCGGAGGCTCGCCAGCACCGCGTCGAAGAACTTGAGGTCGCGATCACCCTCGGCACCGATCCCATGCTGCCACCCCGGCTTCTTTCCCTCTGGATCGGTCAGTCGCCCCGGTGTGTTGAGTCCCTGCATGTAAACAGCGATGGCATCCGGCCAAAGCGTGTGAATGGCAAAGGTCCGTGCGGCGTTGTTCATCGAGCCGCCGTGGCCGTGAAATGCAAAAACGATCGGTGTCGCCTCGGTCTTTGCCTTGGCCGGAATATAGACCAATGCCTCGCGAACAACGCCCTCGACCGTCCACTCCCGCCGCACCAGCGAGTCGTCGGCTCGGACGCGGTCCACGCCGGTGAAGCAAAGGAGGAAAAGGAGGAGACGGATGATTTTCATGATCATGAAAAGGGATGCGCTTGGCAGCCCCGACGAAAACCCCACGAAACGCAAGTCGTTGCAGGCGGAGCTATCTCGACGAATCTTCCGCGGCGGCAGGACGCTTCCCGCCATCGAACAGCGCAGCAATGATGAACAGCCCGGTGGCTGTGCAGATGCAACTGTCAGCAACATTGAATGCGGGCCATGGATTGGCGAAGCGGACGTGAAGGTCGAAGAGCAGGAAGTCCACAACATGTCCATGGACAATCCGGTCGGTAAGATTGCCGAGAATGCCCGCGAGAAGAAGCCCCACGCCCCAGCGCGAGAGCCGGTCGGCAAAAGCTCCGCGCAAATAAAACACCACCAACCCGACCAACGCGACCGCTGAGAGCCCGATGAAAAACGAGTTCTTTCCCGAGAAGGAGCTGAAAGCCGCGCCCGTGTTGGAAAAATAAACGAGGTCGAAAAAATCCGGGATGACGGTGCGTTGCTCGTGCAATTGAAAATGTTTCACGACCGACCACTTTGTCGCTTGATCGAGCGCGTAGAGTGGAAGCGCAACAGCGAGAAGAAATTTCATGATTGGGTCAAGACTTCGTCGCCGGCGCCGGCGCCGGGTGAAGCATGCGGCGCGCATGGAGCCTTCGGCGGTCCGACGAAGGCACTCTGCAACCGACGCTTGCGCCGGGATCGATCCGAAGACGACGCGCGAAAGGAGTTCGCGGCGGGCCGCCGCGCACCGCACGCGAGCCGCGTGCTCCACCCGACAGAAACTACAGCCCCGCGCACTCTCACAGCGCTGCCACCACCTTTGCGCAGCGTTCACACAATTCCGGATGCTCCGCGATCGTGCCGACAGTCGGCCGATGCCGCCAGCAGCGGGCGCACTTCTGGTGCGCGGTCGGAACAATCGACGCCGTGGTTTCCGGTCCCGCGGTGATAGTGAGATCGCTGAGGATGAAAAATTCTTCGAGTTCCGCGATGTCGCCCTTGAGCGATTTCAACAGCGCCTCGCCCGCAAGCTGAAGCGTGACCGCGCCCTCGAGGGCGTTGCCGATTTGCTTCGCCTGCCGCGCGGGTTCGACCGCCTGGGCGATGACGCCGCGCAGTTTGAGCAGTCCCTCGACCTGCTCCTCAAGGTCAGTCGCGATGAGCGCTTCCTCGACCTCCGGGAAGGTCTCCAGATGCACGGCGCCTTGCCTGCCGGACGACGCCCATGCCTCGTCCGCGGTAAAGACCAGAATCGGCGCGAGTAGCTTCGCGAGCGCATCGAAGATCCGCTGCATGACTGCTTGCGTGGCCCGGCGGCGCGGCGAATTCAGCGCATCGCAATACAGGCGGTCTTTGGTGATATCGACATAAAGCGCGCTGATATCGACGGTCACGAATTGATTCAGCGTTTGGAAAACTTTGCGGAAGTCGTAAGCGGCATATGCCTCGCGGCAGGTCGCGATCACGCCTTGCAACCGCGAAAGCACCCAGCGGTCGATCAGCGTCGCATCGGAGGGACACGCTCCTGCGTGTCCCTGATCTTCGGTATTCGTGGGACGCGCAGGAGCGCGTCCCTCCGGGTAATCCGACAGGTTCGCGAGCAAGATGCGCAGGATATTTCTGAAGCTGCGGTAGGCGTCGGTTAGCACGGCGAACGACTCTTCGGAGAACGGCACCTCATTGGTAAACTCCACGCTCGACGCCCACAGCCGCACGATGTCCGCGCCGTATTTACCGACGAAATGCTCGGCATTCATCGGCTTCTTGTAAGTCTCCTGCTCTGATTTGGAGACCTTCTTCCGCGTGTCCTTATCGACGACGAAACCGTGCGTGATCACGGTCTTGTAGGGTGCCGCGCCGGTCATCGCGATCGAGGTCATGAGCGAGGACTGGAACCAGCCGCGATGCTGATCCGTCGCTTCGAGATAGACGTCCGCCGGGCCGCCGCCAAGTTCGGGCCGCGTCTTCATCACCGCCGTATGGGAAACGCCCGAGTCGATCCACACATCGAGCGTGTCGTTGCGGCGAGTGGTGCCCGCCGGGAGATCAAGCATCTGCGCCCATTCCGCGTCGTTCTTCTCGAACCACAAGTTCGTGCCATGCTGCTCCACGAGGTCGGCAACCTTGCGCGCATTATCTGCGTTGAGGAACGGATAACCCGCTGCGCTATAGAAAATAGGAAGAGGTACGCCCCACGTCCGCTGACGGGAAATACACCAATCTGGTCGGGATTCGACAGTGCCGTAAATGCGGTTGCGCGCCGATGCCGGGAGCCATGTCACGCCATCAATCGCGGCGAGTGCCTCACCACGGAAGTCATCGATTTTCAGAAAGAACTGTTCGACCGCTCGAAAGATAATCGGCGTTTTTGAACGCCAGCAATATGGGTATTCGTGAACATATTTCTGTTCGGCGATCAGCGAACCATTTTCGCGAAGAAAGGCGACGATCTCGGCGTTCGCATCGAAGACATATTTTCCAACCCATCGCTCCATACCGACATCTTCCGTAAACCTACCGTACTCATCCACGGGTGAAAGCGTGTCCAGATCGTTTTGTTGACCGGCAGCGTAGTTGTCCTTGCCGTGACCCGGTGCGATGTGGACCTGACCTGTGCCCGTATCCATCGTCACAAAATCAGCGAGAACCACCCGCGCAGAACGGTCAAGAAATGGATGTCTAGGATCGAACGGTAACTCCGCTAGCTGCAAGCCGGTGAGAATGCGGACATCATCGTTCCACATTGGCGCGTAACCGGTATCTGCCTCGAATGCTCCTAGTCTCTTGCGGGCTACGATCAAATTCTCGTCCGCTTCCGTTGAATCCTTCTTGCGAAATGGACCGGCGAAATACTCTTCCTTGTGATTCACCGCGATCGCGACATTCGCTGGCAGAGTCCATGGAGTGGTAGTCCATATGACGAAACTCATTCCCGAACGAAAACTGGCGCACGGGAACTTCACGTAGATCGCCGGATCAGTCCGCTCGACATATTCCACCTCCGCCTCGGCGAGCGCAGTCTGCGCGCCGGTACTCCAGTACACGGGCTTTTTCGACTGATACACGAGTCCCTTTTCCACGAAGACCGCAAACGCGCGGATGATCTCCGCCTCGTAGCCCGGCGCGAGCGTGAGATACGGATCTTCCCAATCCCCGAACACGCCCAGCCGCTTGAATTGCGAGCGCTGAATGTCGATGAATTTGCGCGCATATTCCTCGCTCTTGCGCCGCACTTCCACCGGCGAGAGTCCGCGCGATTCCTTCACCACCTTGAACTCGATCGGCAGCCCGTGGCAGTCCCAGCCCGGCACAAACGGCGACCGGAATCCCGCCATCGTCTTCGATTTCACGATCAAGTCCTTGAGAATCTTGTTCAGCGCCGTGCCCATGTGGACATCGCCATTCGCAAAGGGCGGTCCATCGTGCAGCACGAAAAGCGGGGCGTCCTTCCGCGCCTCCTGGATGCGCGCATAAAGCCCGCTCTCCTCCCAGATGCGGAGCCGCTCGGGCTCACGCTTCACGAGGTCCGCCTTCATCGGAAAATCCGTCTTTGGCAGGTTGAGAGTGTCTTTGTAATTCTGGCTCATCGCGGGCGCGTTTCTTGGAAAAGGGCGGCGAGCCTAGCCCGCGCTCACGGACGGGTCAATCGCGAGACCTCCTTCTCCAAGCCGCGTCGCGGCTTGCTCCTTATGCCACGCGCCGCCGAGGCAGCCCTACAATTCAGCCAATACTCTGTCCCGCCACCGCCGAGGAGGCGGAGGGGAATAGCGGAGGCTGGTGGACGGGCGAGTCCGCACGCTCATCACGTCGAACCGCTCGCCCTCGAAGACGACCTGCTTCACCGGCTTCTTCCCACTGTCGCTCTCGCGCTTCAGCCAGTCGCGCACTTCCATCCAGCGGACTTCGCCCTCAAAATTGCGAATCACCAGCAGCACCGGGAACGCCCGCACAATCCAGTATTCCGCGTGGCGCTGCTTCTTGAGCGTGAAGATTTCCGCACCGTCGCCCCGGCGCTTGCGCGTGTAGGAATCGCCCGACTTGAGTTGCAGGGTGAGCTTCGCGCCCGTGGCCTCGTGCGCGTCGTCATTGAACTCGATCTCCATGTCAATGCCCTGATCGCTCACATTGTATTCCCGGCTATTCTGGTCCGCGAGCGCCACAGCGGAACCGAGCGGAGCGAGATGGACAGGAGCGAAGCGACGTGCCCGAAGGGTGCGACCGGCAGGGAGCATCAAATGACCTCGCCC